>DASVWG010000460.1:0-5076 GCA_036389695.1 Pyrinomonadaceae bacterium | reverse complement strand
GAGAAGATTGAGAATATCGTCACGGCGCTCGGCGGCGCGGTGAAAACGAAAGCGACCGGCGATGTCGAATATGTCGAGCTCGATTCGTCAGCCGGCGCGGCGATAAACGCCATCGAAGACGGCAAATCCCGCAGCGTGCCGATAGATTTACGCTCGAAGGTGCGCACCGTCGATTTAATTCCGCGCCAGAGCTCATTGAATGACAACGATATGAATCTGAAGGTGAAAGCGGGCGCGCTGTCGGTCGTCACGTCTTTTCTCTTCGGTCTGGGCGCTAATCTGAACGCCCAGCGCAAGCAGGAGCAGTTTTCGCAGTTTGTTCAGCAGGAGCTTTATTCCGCCGCCTTCGGCAAAGGCTCGCGCGAATTCGGCTGGACGTTTACGCCGATGCCCGGAACCGACCGCCTGATGTCCGGCGTGCGCACGACTTACGCCGTCGTCGTCGTTCCGCGCGAAGCGACTTCCATCGTGATGGAATCAAACGGCTGTTATTTTCCGCGCTCCGAATATCAACCGAATAATTTCGCCGATACGGTGATGTCGGAAAGATGGAGCCGGAGCCGGACAGGTCGCGGCTGCGGCGAAAGCAAGGCGTTTATCGTGCCGGTTCCGGTCGATAATGAAGGAAGCAGCAGCTTCTGGGTCGAAGGCATTTCTTATCAGCCCGTCGGCAAGGGCAAACGAATTACCGTTTTAATTTCCGGCGAGAATTTTTCATCGCAGCTCGGATTGATGATTAACGGAGTCGCGCTCAGGCAGGCAATCGGATTGGCGCAGCCGCTGATTCAGGATGACAGCAAAGCCGGAACGGCGGCGGAAAACGCCGCCAAAAATGAGAAAATTCAAGGCAGAATCGAGCGCGTCGACAGCGAAAAAATCGTCGCTTCTTTCACGATGCCGGAAGATTTCGAAGGCACGCCGACGATTACTTTGATTACGCCCGGCAGAGCCGTCGATTTGAACTGGCTGAAGATTAAGATAAACGGTAACAAAGAAAAAACCACTCTGCTCGACGCCGCAACGGTTGAGCCTATGTTCGGGAAAGATTGGTTGCCGCCGCTGAGGATTGACAGCGCCGAAGCGTTTCCGACGGCGGGCGCGGGCGCGACGGTTATCATTACCGGCGCGGGATTTAAAAGCGGCGACGAAATATTTATCAACGGCGTGCAAATCAGCAAGACGCCGAAAAATCCGATTCGCTCGGCGTCCCTGATAGTGGCGGAAAACATCAACGGACTTTTTGACGGGAAAATCCAGGTCATTCTCTCGGCTGGCGATAAAACGATTAAATTCACTACTCCAGCCGCCCGCCCGTAGAAATAAAGGTCGATAAAATTCGGCGAGTCGGCGAAATTTTGCCTTTTATATTCCGCTTTGTTCGTTATTAGACAGAAGATTTTCGTCATTTAATGAAAAATGCAGAAGGTAAAAGGCAAAATTCTCCTGCGGTTTTTTTGCCTGTTTCTATCTATTTTTGCAAAACCGCGCGGAATAAAAGCAAACGGAAAAACATTCGAAACGCCGTCCGCTTTCGCCAGAGTTTTTCCGCCGCCAGCCGCTCGCGCGCTTTGCTCATTTTGCCGGAGCTTTTACTCTCATGAACGAGACTTCTCACAAATCTGACGAGCTTCTAAAAATCTTCGAAGATTTGAATTTCGGCGCCGTCTGTCCCGATTGCCAAGGACAATGCTGCCAGATGCCCTGGCTCAATGACGACGAGCGTCATCTGGCGCGCCGGTTTCCCGAAGCGACGAAATTTATCGACGGCACGGCTTTTTTTCTCAATCACAACCGCTGCGCCTTTCTCGACCGGCAGACGGGAAAATGCCGAATCTACGACGCCAGACCGCTCGATTGCCGCCTGTTTCCGCTCGATATTATCGAGGAAGACGGCGAATATTACTGGTGCGTTTTTACGACCTGCCCGAATTGGCAAAAAATGCGGGAGCTTTTAGAGCCGTGCATTCCGCTGCTCGAAAATAAAATCGACTCTTCGCTCTGGCGGCAGTTTTGCAAACAGATTGCCGTCACCAAAGAAGAATATCCGCCTTACAAAAACCGGCAGTATGTCATCGTCAAAAGATTCGGCGGCGGGTTTAAAGAGCTATGAAACAAATTTTTGACGCGGGCTTCGGAAAACACGCGGACTTTGAATCTGCGGCGGCGCTCGGCGAAATCGAGCAAACCGTCAATTGGGATTCCCCGAAGCTGGAGCTTTACGAATCAAGCCGCTGCGGAACGGGCGTGCGCGCGAAAAGCGCGATTGAGAAGGGCGAAACTATCGGCATTTTCGGCGGTCATATCGTTTCTTTGGAAAAGAGAAAATTTCTTCCGGCGGAGCTCGAGCATTTTTATTTTCAGGTGAGCGACGACCTTATTTTAACTCACATTTCAATGGCGCAAGTCCGGCAAAGCAAGATTGAATTTATCAATCATTCCTGCGCGCCGAACATCGGTTTCAGCGGGCAGATAGAGCTCGTCGCGATGCGGGAAATCCGGAGCGGCGAAATAATCAGTTTCGATTACGCGATTTGCACGTCGGAAACGGAATTTAAAATGGAATGTTTTTGTCAGGCTGAGCGCTGCCGCGCGTTTATCACCGGCGAAGACTGGAAGATAATCGAACTGCAAAAAAAATATAAAGGCTATTTTCAGCCGTATCTGGAACGAAAAATCCGCAGAAAATGAAACCGCAGTTAAAGAAACGCGTGAACGCGGAACGATGAATGATGAATTCTTTGTTCCGCGTTCCGCGTTCCGCATTCCGCGTTTCTCTTTTTATCCCAAGCCCTGCATAAAATCGATGCGTTCAGCCCATTCGGGGAAATCAATCAGCGGGTTGCGATTGCCCTGTTTTTCGTGTATCGCGGCGTTGCGATGTTTTTCGTGGCGCGTGACCGCGTTGTCGCGATGCCATTTCAGAATCGCCTCGATGCGGTCTTCGGTGTATTCTCGCGACGTGCGATTGATTTCGCCCGGGTAACGCAAAAGAAAATAAAGCGTCGCGCGCGCGACCGCGCCTTTACCGGCGGCGGGCTCGAATTTATTTTCCTCGCTCTTGCCGCAGTCCTGCTTAATCACTTCGTGAAAATCCGGAAAATCGAAATAAGGCGTGTTGCCGCGAAAACCGTTGCAGCGAATCTCGCAGGCGAAAAGATGATGCAGGTCGCCGCGCATCGGCTCTTTTTTGAGAAACCACGATTGCGGCACGACGTGCTCGCAGTTATAAGGCATCGCCGCTTCAATCAGATTAAACTGATGCTCCTCGTTAATCATGCCAAAGCCCTTTGTGTTTGCCAGCATCGAGCGATGCAGCTCCTCGCGCTCGCGCTCGATGCGAAAATCGGCGGCGATAAGTTCGGCGGGGTCAAAATCCTGTTCCGAATAGATGCTTTTCAGCCGCCGCTCCGCGCCGTCTTCGTGCAAATCAACCCACGGGTAAAGATGAACGGCGGGCTTGTAGCTTTTACCGCTGGTATGAGTTTTTTTGAGCAGCCCGCTCAGCTCCTGATAAAAATCGCGTTCATTTAAGCCGTTGGTTTGAATGTCGCGATAATATTCTTCGCGTGCCGCGCCGTCGGCTTCCGCGTCGTAATAAGGTCTTTCGGCGGCGGCTTGAAATTCGGCAATCGCCGAGCGAAATTCCGGTATATCCAAAAAAGAGAATTCATTTTCCATATCGTGTTCCTCAACTTTAATTTTTAATAAATTTAAATGTTTGGCGGCGGAATCGTGTCTTCGATGATTCCTTCCAGCGACGCTCCGATGGAGCTGGCGATAGGTCCCATCCCGAAACGGGCAAACGCCTGCCACGCCGCCCGGTTCAGCTTTTTGAACTGGTCGTGCGGCAATGCGTCTATGTTGCGAAGGTCTTCCAGCGCGTGCAGAATCGCGTCTCTCGCGTCCAGAAAACTCGGATTCGCGGGCGTCAGTTTCAAGCCGTCGACGACCACTTGCCAGCCCATCCGGTGCCCTCTGACCTTATCGCCGAGCGCCGCGCCGAAATCGCGATTCATTTTCATCAAAGCCGCGCACCAGATTTCGCCGACGGCGTGTTCCTCGTGATAAGGCGCAGCGCCGATGCTGCCGTAAGTGCCCGGATAATCGTCGTTGTACGCCGCCAGCCTGATGCCGCTCGCGCGGTTGACCACCCAGTCGCCGGTCACGGTTTTTTCGACGGCTTCCGGATTTTTAATCAGCGCGAGGCAGTTCTGGATGGTCAGAGCGAAGTAATCGCTCCAGCCTTCGCCCATGCCGCGGCTTTGCGGCTGCTGAAGCGCGCGCCCGTCGAATCTGCCGCCGACGAGCCGGTTCGTCACGCCGTGAACGAACTCGTGAAAAACGACGTCCGAATCGAAAGCCGTGTGACGATTAACGCCGCCGACCAAACCCATATTCATTTCCGCCCGCACGCCGTCGGCGCGCGTCAGCATATTCGCCGTCCCGCGCACCGGACCGGGATGAGCGCGCGCCAGAACCGGGTCGTTACCCGTTCCGACGCCGGTAAAATTAATTTTCTGAAAATTGCCGTGGCGCTCGTCAAATCCGAGCATATAAAAGAAATCGTGCATATAATTGCAGAAATAAAAGATGTTAATGACTTTCTGCACGTCTCCCTGCGCTCCCTCTTCGCCCGGGTCGAAGGTTAAAACGCCGTCGATGCTCGCGCCTTTGATGGAGCTTGTCTTGTTTCCCGTCACCGCGATTGTGGAATTTCCGATTGCCAGCGAGCCGCTGTCGTCAACCCACGCCTGCGGAAATCCCTCCGGCAATTTCAGAGACGCGGCGTCGAGCGGATAAAACGAGACGGCTAAAGGAAAATCCACCAAAGCCCGCTCCGGATTAATGCCCGGATTATGAATCCAGACTTTTCCTTTCGCCGCCATCTGGCTCGAAGTTTTCTGCGCGTATAAAATTTCCGGTTCTTCCGGCTTTGCCGTCCGCGAATCCGCTTCGACGATAATCACGTATTGCTCGGTCATATCGGGCGTGCTGATGACGAAATGCCAGCCCAGACGCGTCGTCGCGCCCTGATAAAATAAAACCAGATGCGCCGGAATGCTTTCGCCGAACACG
>DASVWG010000459.1:0-2005 GCA_036389695.1 Pyrinomonadaceae bacterium | reverse complement strand
AAAATCAATTGCCTCGACTTCAAATCCTTTATTAGCGAGGTAATTGGAATTCCTGCCGTTTCCGCAACCAAGCTCTAATACTTTTAACGGTGGAAGAATTTTACCGGTTTCGACAAGCTCGACTAAATCTTCATTCGGATTTTTAGTGAAAAAAGGACATTTCCTATTCGGGTCTGAATAAAATTCTGTCCACCATTCGGAACTGCGTTCTTCGAGAAGATTGTCAAGTAATTCCAATAATTCCTCAATATTGGCTATCATTGATTAATTTTAACCGATGGCTTAAATAGTGCCCGAAAGGCTTTCAGCGCGGCTGGATGGTAAATGGTCGAATGTTTTTCTTCCGGCATCTTCTCGTAATGCCAGCGGATGCCGGCGGGCGCGTTTTTGCCGAGAATGTCGGCAAATTTCTGCGCGACGCCTTCAATCGCTTCGCTGCTGTTGGCAAAATAAAAAGTCTTCTTCAATTCGGGACGCGACCGCAGACGCGCGGCGGCATCGTTGACTAATTTTTGATTGTTCCACCAGAGACTCGGGTCAAAGGCGATATAAGTATCGAACAAATCCGGTTCGAGCAGAAAAGTCTCGACGACAAACAAACCGGCAAGCGACTCGCCGACAATCGCCGTCTCACCGGTCGTGCGATAGCGCGTTTTTATCTGCGGCATCAGCTCATCGCGGATGAAATTTCTAAACGCCGCCGAGCCGCCGACGCGCCTGGCGATTTTTTTATCGTTCTCGTTTTCGGTCGGACCGGTCATATCGCGCCGACGCTCGGTATTTTCGATGCCGACCAGCAGAAACGGTCGCATCGTTTCGTTGCCGACCGACACCTGAACGAGACCCGCCACGTGCAGGAAATCTTCGGCTATTCCGCCGTCAGGCATATAGAGAACCGGAAAGCGAGCGGCGGGAGATTCCTTATAACCGGGCGGCATATAAACATTAATCAGGCGTTTCTCGCCCAAAATTTTGGAATCAATCGTAAAGGTCTCGCCGATAACCAGCGGCGAAGTCTGATTCTGAGCAGCTGCCGCCGCGCTGAATACCGAAAACACCAGCAGAATGCAAATAACTGCCTTTTGTAATCCGACCATCTTTTTGTCTCCCGTTAAATTGCCGCCAATCAAATATCTGCAAATTGAAAATAAACTTTCCGGCTTTGCCTCCGGTTTTAAAGAAAACTGATTGATGCTTTTGATTTTGAATCGATTGATTAGCGGATTAATATAGTTATTTTAACGGAAAGCGCTGCTCGCACAAGTGCCAATTTTTCCTTACAGGATTAGACCAATTTGAAAAGTTAAGATTTTAGCTCAGTAATTAATCTATAAAAGAATGGTCTTGAAAGTTATTTGAAAATTGGCACTTGTTCGATTTAAATTCTATTTTAAAATAATTATTCGGCTCAAAACATCTGAGAGAACATAAACGGGTCGAATGTTTCAACAGTCAGGCGTAAATCAAATTAAAAAATGACTATGATTAATCAAACGGAAAAGGCAAAAGCATTTCAGGCGCTGCACGAACGCGCGGGAGCGTTTATTATTCCCAACCCGTGGGATTCAGGCTCGGCGCGGCTGCTGGCGGGCTTGGGATTTGAAGCGCTGGCGACGACGAGCAGCGGTTGCGCCAACTCGCTCGGGCGACTGGACGGAGAAATTACGGTTGAAGAGGCAATCGAACATTGCCGCCGGCTTTGCGAGGCGACCGATTTGCCGGTGAGCGCGGATTTGGAAAACTGTTTTGCCGATGAGCCGCAAAAAGCGGCGGCGACAATTCTGCGGGCGGCGCGGGCTGGCGTGGTCGGCGCTTCAATCGAAGATTACACGGGCAATCCGGCGAATCCGATTTACGAATTTAATCTGGCGGTCGAGCGCGTTCAGGCGGCGGTCGAAGCGGCGCGCTCGCTGGATTTTCCTTTTACGCTGACGGCGCGAGCTGAAAATCTTCTTCACGGCAGAGACGAGCTCGACGATACTATCCGGCGGCTGCAGGCGTTTGA
>DASVWG010000458.1:0-27229 GCA_036389695.1 Pyrinomonadaceae bacterium | reverse complement strand
TCAAACGAATCTTCTTCGAAGCCGATGGAAAACGTCTTGATTTTTTCGGTCGCGTGCTGCGCCGCGAAAGCCGCGACGGTCGAAGAATCGACGCCGCCCGAAAGCAAAATTCCGAGCGGAACGTCAGACACTAAACGCATCCGAACAGCGTCCGAAATAATCTCGCGCAATTCTTTCGCCGCCGTTTCAATTGTCGGCGTCTCAGAGGCAGAAACCCGCGCGTCAGCAAGGGTGTCAAACTTTGGTTCGGAAGAGCCATTGGTTGAAAGAGAATTATTCCGCCCTTGCTCACGCGCGGGCTTCTGCCAGCTCAAATTCCAATATCGACGCGTTTTTATCTCGCCGTTTTCGACGGTCAAAAGATGCGCGGCGGGAAGCTTGGAGACGCCTTTGTAAATCGAAAGCGGCGCGGGAACATAGTCGAAAGAAAGATATTGACGAAACGCTTCCGTGTTGATTTCAGGCTGAACGGACGGGTGCTGCAAAAGAACTTTCGGCTCGGAAGCAAAAATCAATTCGCCCTTAAAGACGCCGTAATAAAGCGGTTTTTCGCCGAAACGGTCGCGCGCGATGAGCAATTTTTTCCGGCGCAAATCCCACAGAGCGAAAGCGAACATTCCGTTCAGATGCTCGACCATCGCTTCGCCGTGTTCCTCGTAAAGATGCGGCAAAACTTCCGTATCGGAATGGCTGTGAAACGCGTGACCGCGCCGCTCCAAATCTTTTCTCAGTTCGCGAAAATTATAAATCTCGCCGTTCATCACGACGATGACCGTTTTGTCTTCGTTCCAGAAAGGCTGCTCGCCCGTCTGCAAATCGATAATGGAAAGACGGCGCATTCCGAGCGCGACCTGTTCGCCCGTCCACAATCCTTCCGAATCGGGACCGCGATGCTTCATCCGCTCGCACATTGCGTGCAAAACGGCTTCGCCGTTCGCCTCCGAAGATTTATTTTCTAAATTTACCCAACCCGCAATTCCGCACATAATAACTGATAGTTGATAACTGATAACTGATAGTTAAGCCACAGACGCTTTCACTATCAGTTATCAGTTATCAGTTCTCATCTTAATTTTACCGTTTCCAGACGAATTCCGCCTTCTACGGTCATAAACATTTGGTAGGTTTTCGTTTTTTCGTCAAATATAAACTCGAAAATGTCGTCCGTTTGCGGGTCGTTGAAAAAGACGGTTTCGCTTTCGGCAAACAGTTCGATATTCGTGCCGTCGTCCTGCGTGAAATGCAGCTTGCCGTTTTCCAGTTTCAGCTCGAACGCCTGTTTTTCGTCGACTTTCAAAACGTATTTTCCGACGTATCTTTTAAGAATATTTTCGCTTAGCTCGACGGCGACGCGCTCGACTTTCGTCGGAATCTTATAAGGCTTGCCCGCGACAATATCGGGAATGTCTTTCGTCATCTGGACGAAAGGAATCTGGCTGTAATTGCTCAGAAAAATGTATGTCAGATTCGTTTTTGTGTTTTTATAAAAATAAGATTTGTAACCGTCAATCGCTCCGGCGTGCGCGACTTCGCCTTTGTCATTCAGCATCCGGTCGGCGACTTTTTTCGAGGTCAGACGCGAATTGAAAAGACCTCGACTGAAATTATACATATCGTCAATCGTCGAATAGAAGCGTCCCGATTCAAACTTTTTCAGCTCCGACGCGTCGGCGGGCGAAATTTTTTTATTCGCCAGTATAAATCCGGCGGCGAAATTTTTCGGCGTTTGATAGTTGTATTCGTACGTGTTCGGCATCCGGAAAGGCTTGAGCAGATTTTTCTTCATGAAATTTTCATAGCCGCCCGGCGCTGTTTTTGAAAGAATATGAAGAAGCATCTGGTAGCCGATGTTTGAATAAAGCGTGTCGCTTCCCGGCTCGAATTGGAGCTTTTCCTTTTTCGCCAACTCGATTATTTTTTCCGGCGTGACGTCCGTTAATTTTTCCCTGTCCGTTAATTCGCGCGGCAAGCCGGAAGCGTGATTTATCAAATGGCGGACGGTTATTTTATCGCCGTTCGGAAAATCGGGAATGAATTTTTGCAGTTTATCGTCGGGCTTGATTTTGCCCTGTTCTTCAAGTTTGAGAAAAGCGAATTTGACGAACAATTTAGCGACCGACGCAATCATAAACTGCTTATCCAGAGAAGTTTTAAGCCCTTCGACGTTTCCCGAAATATTGTAATTTTTTTTCAGAACGATTTTATCGCCGAGCGCGACGAGCACGACTCCGTTAAATTTTTCCTGTTTTGCCAGTTCGGTGAAATAGCCGTCGATTTTAACGGCGGTTTGATTTTCCGACGGAAAAACTTCCTGCCCGAAAGCGTTTAGCTGAATCGAAAAAAGCAGAATCAGAAAGATTGCGAATCTTTTCATAGAGGTTTCGGGATGCTCCTTTAAATGGTGGGGAAAGCTCTTATTTTAACGGGGATTTAAAGGTAAAGGTTTCACCCATTATGTTTTTCCCTTTCAAATCCGACGCGTTCGCGCACGGTGTAAGTCGCCTTGTCCTGCGATTCGTGATAGGTTCTGACGAGCATTTCGGCGAGTAGTCCCATCAAAATAAACTGAACCGAAATCGCAAACATCACGATGCACAAAATCGGCAGAGGCGTTTCGACAAAATCGGCGTGATATTGCGGAAGTCCGAGAACACCCGCGGATTTCATAAAGAGCGCGTAAAGCCCCGAAAAAATCGAAACGAAAAACGCAATCATGCCGAACGTGCCGAAAACGTAAATCGGTTTCGTCTGGTACGAAGCCATAAACTTTATCGTCATCAAATCGAAAACGACTTTCACGGTGCGGGAAATTCCGTATTTCGATTTCCCCATCGTGCGCGCGTGATGGTCAACCGGAATCTCGGTGACGCGCGCGCCAGCCCAGCTTGCGTAAATCGGTATAAAACGGTGCATCTCGCCGTAAAGCCGCACGTCCTGAATAACTTCGCGCCGATAGGCTTTCAGGCTGCACCCGTAATCGTGAAGCGGAACGCCGCCAATCCAGGAAATAATTTTATTGGCGATTTGCGACGGAATTTTGCGCGAGACGAGCTTGTCCTGTCGATTTTTTCGCCAGCCGGAAACAACGTCGTAACCTTCGTCTAGTTTTTCCAAAAGGCGCGCGATGTCTTTCGGGTCGTTTTGCAAATCGGCGTCCATCGGAATCAGAATTTCGCCTTTCGCCGCGTCGATGCCGGCGCTCATGGCGGCGGTCTGACCGTAATTTCTTCTTAAAGAGATAACCCGAACGCTTTCATCCGCCGCCGCGATTTCCTTTAAAATTTGCAGCGATTTATCCGTCGAGCCGTCGTCGACGTAAATCACTTCCGCCGTTTTGCCGAGAGATTTTAACGCTTCCCGAATCTTCGCGTGCATCGGGCGCAGGTTTTCTTCCTCGTTTAAGACGGGCAGAAAAAGCGACAATTCGGGCGGCGGCGCGGTTTCGGGTAAATCGGTAAGCTCTGTTTGCACTGAAATCATTTTCATCTGAATCACAAATGTAATAATTTACTGCTTTCCGCCGAAAAAATACAGTTAGCAGAAAGAGATTTGACGATTTGAAAGCTGCTTGTAAAGAGGAATTCCAGCAGGATGAGCAGGACGGGCAGGATGGTTTATTTCTTTTATCAAGCCGCGAAGCCTGCTTCATCCGCGTAAATCTGCGGTTTCATTTGCTTTACTTCACCCACCCGCTACCGCAGGCGGTTCTGACTTTTCTGACTTTTTCGCGATGATGACAATCGAAACGCCGAACGGGAAATCGAAATTTTTCAGCCAGAAACGCTCTGCGCCGAAGAGTTTGCCGAAAACGCCGTTCAGCGCCGAGACGTTGACGTTGTTTTCCGATTCGGGCTTGATGCCGGTTATTTTCATCAGCGTTCTGCCCGCCAGGATTGGCGCGAAAAATGTCCAGTTGGCGTAAGTGGCGCGCTCGATTTCAAAACCGGCTTTCTCCAGCCGCTCGACAATCTGTTTTTTGGTGTAGCGAATGCGATGATTGGAAATATCGTCCTGCACGCCCCAGAGCCACATAAACGCCGGAACGAAAATCAAAGCGCGCCCGCCCGTTTTTAAAACGCGGCGCATTTCCTTTAATCCGGCAACGTCGTCGTCGAGATGTTCGACCACGTCGAGAGCCGTCGTCAAATCAAAGCTTTCGTCCGCAAACGGCAGTTTTTCCGCCAAGCCTTTGTGTGTTTTCAAGCCTTTGGCGCGGCAAAATTCCAGCGCGTCGTCGGAAACATCGACGCCTTCCGCCGCGCCGAATTGCGCGAGCATTTCCAGATTCGCGCCCGTTCCGCAGCCGACGTCGAGAATGCGAATTCCGGATTTATCCCGACCGATTCTTTGCACAATATCGCGCAGGAAACTTTCCAGAATCAGACGCCGCCCGACAAACCACCAGTGCGAATCCTCGACGCGGTTCATAATGGCATAAGTATGCTGCTGCATTTCCTGCGGTAAAGCCGAGCTCATAAATTTATTTTGTCATAAAAAGGCGGAAACGCGACAGTGATGGAGCGTGTCTAACTTTAGCAATTTGAATTGTTAGATTTGAAACACGCTCCATCACTGTCGCGTTTCCGCCTTTTGTAAATTCTTTTAAATCTTCAGATTCAGGAAACGCGCCAGCAGCCGCGCCGATTTCGGGTCGACCGCTTTGAGCGTTCCGAGATATTGCTGCGCCGCGTTTAAATCGCCGAGCTTCGCCGATAAGATGCCCGCGCTTAGAAGCGCAGCTGAATTAGTCGGAAGCATCGCCAGCGAGCGTTTATACATTGCCAGCGCCTCGCGCCGCCTGCCGTTATTACGCAGCAAATTCGCGTAAATTATCATTATATTCGGCGAGTCCGCTTTCAGTTCCAGGACTTTGTCATAAGCCTTAAAAGCTTCTTCGATTTGCCCGTTTTTGGCATAATAGCCGGCTAATCCCAGATACGCGCCCGGATTATTCGGTTCTATTTCCAGCGATTTTCGATAGGCTTCGACGGCTTTATCATATTTGCCAGCCGTCGAATAGACGACTCCGATTGTCTGATAAACCCTTATGTCTTTCGGATTTAACTGCCAGACTTCCCTGATAAACGGCTCCGCTTCATCGAATCGTCGCCCGAAAGAAAGCAGCTGCATCAGATGGACGCGGACGTTTAAATCCTGCGGGTTTTCTTTGGCAAATCTTTTCATTTCTTCGATTTGCGACATTCCTTGCTGACGCGAGCGGGCGACATTCAAAAACATCGTGACGACCTGCTCGCCGGGTTTCAGACGTTCGGCTTCCATTAAAACCGGCAGCGCCTCTTCAAACTGCGCCGATTCAAACAAAGCCAAACCGAGCGCGACTTTCGCGTAAAAATCCTTCGGCTGCAGCGCGACCGCTTTTTTCAAAGGCGCGACGGCTTCCTCATAACGCGCGGCGTCATTCAAAACCTCGCCGAGCTGCATATAATAATTAAATTTTTCGGGCGCGAGCGCCGTCGCCTGCCGCAGCGCCGCAATCGCGTTTTCCGATTTCCCGCGTCTCGATTCGCTTCCGCCGAGATAGAAAAATGCTTCGGCAAATTTCGAATCCAGTTCGATTGCTTTTTGAAAGCTCTGCGCGGCTTCGTCATGCTGACCGAGTTCAAAGAAAACTTTTCCGACAAAAAAGTGCGCGAGCTTGTTTTTCGGCTCAAGCTCCAGGGCTTTTCGCGCCGCCGCGATGGCTTCCGAGTCGCGTTCGAGCCGCAGATAATTTTCCGCCAGCTTGACCTGATAAAAAGCCGACGCGGGCTGCAGGCGCGCCAGCGCTTCGTAATCTTCCGCGGCGCGAGCGTAGTTTCCCGCGCGCTCATTCGCCTCGGCTGATGCCAGCAAATCCTTCACGGGTTGGTTTTGCGCGGAAATTTGTATAAACAGACTGAAAAAAACGGTGAGCAGAAAAGAGAATTTGAAAAATCTGAGCATTACACTACAACCTCAATCGTGAATCGTGAATAGTAAATAGTAAATGGAAAATAGTAAATAGTAAATCTTGATTGTGTTCTCGCTCTTCGTTTTTACTATTCACGATTGACGATTTACTATTTACTTTTACTATCCACGATTGACGATTCACTATTTACTGAAAATTATCTCTGCCGCAGCCCGAACATCTGGCTGACCGAATTGCCGCGATTGCCGTGTTCTTCCAGACCGTAGCTTTCGCGCAGGCGGCGACGGATGCCTTCGTCATCGACAAAACATTTGCCGTCTTCGCCGCGCGACAGAATCATTAAATCCAAGCCTTCCTGCAAATATTCGGCGCGGTCGATTTGCAGCATATAATCGCCCGAAGTCTTGTGCGCTTCCCATTCCAGCTCGTAAAGCGTCGGGTCATACACGCTCAAAGGATTGACGGCGGTATCGGAAAAGCTCGCAATCGTCTGCGCGAAATCGAAAGCGTGACGACCTTCGTGAACGAAAGTTCCCTCACAGCCGCGCTGCCCGCCCGTGTCAATCGTTTCTTCGGCAATCGTGATAAAAACTTCGCCGAACGCCTCGCGCAGGCTCAATATTTCCGACTCGATTTTATCGTTCGTTTTGCGGGGATTTATGACGCCGGTAATGCCCGAAGCATTGACTCTGCTGACCGGAAAAACGCAGATGAGCATTTTCGAATCAATGATGGTTTCAATCAAATCGCGGTGAAAAAAATTGCCTTTGTCGAGAATAGTTTGAAAGGCGTCTTCGATTGATTGGCGATATTTTTTTTTAATTCCTTTATCGAATTTCATAATTGTATCTATAGAAAACTAAAGATAAATGAAGCGGTATTAACGGTCAATTACAAAGGTTTTAGTTATTCCATCGTGAACAGATTGTCCTCTCCCATTAGATAAAAGGATAATAAGGAATAAAAGACCAATACCGAAAAAATAAATTGAAACGATTTTAATAATTGCCCGGAAAAAAGCTCTAACAAAACTAATTTTTTGAAAAGTACTCTCATCGACTACTTTAATTCCTGTAATATATTTACCTGCCGTAGCTTGCATTTTGGAACTCTCCATAATCGCAAAATAGAAAACGGGAAGCAAAAAAAACATCAAACCTGAAATTAAATCAAAAAATTCACGGGAATTTTTATTCATTGAAGAACGCGGAATGAAACTGTCGAAAAAGAGTGATAACAGAAAGAAAAGTATGAAAATAAAAAAAATATCTACAACGCTTGCAAAAATTCTTCCGGCTAATGATGAATAAGTTACAACTTCATCAATTGGTTCACTAATATCTTTATCCATATTAAATCTACATTTGATTATAATTATCAATTGATTCTTCCAAAACCGCACCAGGAATTTTGATTATGCCATATTATTTCGACGTCCTGAGCGTTAATTTGTTTCCACCAATCTTCAAATTCTTCTCTGGAAATATAAAACGCCGTCGGCGCGACCAGATGGTCGAAAACGATATTGTGCTGCTCGCGCCAGCCGAATGTGCCGAGGTGCGTCAGATATTCGTGATAAAAAAGCCTTTTGCCGATTGGCGTTTTGTCGAGCGGCTTGTAAACCAGTTTGCTCGCCAGAAAAACGCCGAGCGTCGGCAGCTTCGACAATTGATAAAGCGTCGGCTGGCTGATTTTCGACGTGAAGCCTTCGCGAATCGGGTTGACATAGCGCGTAATCCATTCGTTATTTTCCGCGCCGTAAATCCAGGCTGAAATGTGCCCGCCTTTTTTTACTTTCGAAGCGAGCGACACAAACGCGCCTTTCGGGTCGGGCGTGTGATGCAAAACGCCGACCGAGAAAGCATAATCAAAAGCGCGTTTGAAAGGAAGCCGGAAAATATCCGCCTGCACGACGTGCGCGTTCGGCAAGCCCCTTGTGGCTTGAAACGCGGATTCGACCGCCGCGCTCAAATCAACGCCGACGACTTCCCGCGAGCCCCAATTCGCCGCCAGAGTCGTATGACGACCTTTGCCGCAGCCGCCTTCGAGCACGATTTTATCTTTAAAAAAATCTTCTTTGACCGGCTGAATCCAGCCCAGAAACTGCTCGGCGTATTTTTCGTCTTCCTGCGTAAAATGCGTCCATTGCCAGCCGAAATTCTCGGCGGTGTCGGCTTTGTCCTGCTCGATTTTCGACATATCCGCAAAACGCGGAACGCCCCGCACGACTTTATATTCGCGCAGACATTTTTTGCACGACAGAACGCCTTCGATAATTTCCCTGTCTTCGTATTTGCCCGCGTATGAGAGCAGAATATCGCCGCCGCACGTCGGGCAGGCTAAAAGTTCTAAAAGTTTTTCTTTCACAATCCAAGACAACGCCGGACGGCGTCTTCAATTTTAATTAAGGTTTCAACAGAAATTTTCCCGCCGCCTGTTTCGGAAAACGATTCGGGTCAATCGAGCGAATCTGAAAACATAGAAAGACGGTTTCCAGCGCCAGACCGCTTTCTTCGGCGGAAACGCGAACGTTTGGCGGATAATCTCTCGGCACGTTTTCGCCTTTCGTCCGACGATGACGGTCACGACCAGCGGCAATTTGTTTATCGCATCGACCGACAAAACTAAAACAGGACGCCGACCTGCTTGTTCGCGTCCTTTTACGGGATTTAAATCGACAAAATAGATTTCTCCGCGCTGAATCATTCCGTCAATC
This sequence comes from Pyrinomonadaceae bacterium, assembly GCA_036389695.1. Taxonomy (GTDB): domain Bacteria; phylum Acidobacteriota; class Blastocatellia; order Pyrinomonadales; family Pyrinomonadaceae; genus JALZHR01. The sequence continues at coordinate 18,602 of DASVWG010000458.1, read as the reverse complement.
CGTCAAATTCCGTCTGCCGAAAATCTTCCTCTATTTCCTTTAATTCGCGTCGGATGTTTTCGTCATTCGCCATTTCCGCCAGCGACGTTTCAAAGTCCGCGTCGCGCTCGACCTTCCCGCGCAGTCTTTCGGCGACTCTTGAAATCAGCAAAAGCTGTTCGTCAACCGGCAATTGCAAAATGCTGTTTTCAATTTGTGATAAAGCCGTGTGGTTCATACTCGATTTGATTATAAACCATTTTTGTTCACTGCCGAATGCAGCGAGCGCCACGACGCGTGAAGCAGTTCGTCGATTTTTTGCCAGTCTTCTTCGCTGACGCCGCCCGTTTCGGCTTTCGTATCGCGAATTTCCATCGCTTCGGCGCGCCGCCGTCCGTGTTCGAGAAAAGTTTCGGCGGGCATTTGATAAACGGCAGCGGCAGTTTCCGCTAAGGCTCTTGCCAAATCGCCTTCCCTATATTTTTCGCGCTCGCGGTGGACAATCCACCATTCAAGCTCTGATTTCGCGGCTTGCTGCGCGTCAAAATCCGTCGTGCTGATGTCGCGGATTTCGCCGTAAAATTTTTCCAAATCGGGCAGAGCTTTTTCGTAATCCGCGCGCTGTTTGCCGTCTTTGAAAATGAAAGCCGCTTTTGCCGCATAATAAGCGACCAGTTGGCGACGCCAGAAACGCAAGCCGTATTGTTTCTGCAAAAGCTCGGTCAGCTCCCGATACATTTGCAGGCGCTCGCGGCTGTAATACGAGCGCCACATCGCCGTATCGAGCCGCGCCACTTCGTCGGCGTCAAACTCGCGAATATCGACTTTGTGCGGCGTGTAAATATCAAACGCAATCCAACCCGCGAGCAGAACGCCGAAAATAAGCAAAGCGATAAAAATTCTGAACAAAATCCTTTTCATAGCAAAGATTAAGTTCGTGCGGATTTTAGATTGGATTCAAAATTTTCAAATTCGGCGAGCGGAAACGCCTGTCGCCAGTTAAACTCGAATTCGTCCGTGTCGCGGTCTTCGTAAAGCTGTGTGAAGGTTTTATGAAACGCTTCGGCGACGTCGCGCAAATTTCCCGCGTGCGCGAAAACTTTTTCGCGGTTTTCGCTCTCGCGTTCTTCGCTCGGATATTGATAAATTTCCAACAGAACGTTTTCGCCGTCGCGCGCGAAATAAAAATCAAATTCTTCCGGATTGCGATTCCAATGCAGAACGTATTCTTCCGGCGCGGAATTCGCGTCCAGCAAAGCCGATAAAATCCGCAAAAGTTCCGCCAGCGCCCTTTCGTGCGGCGCGTGCGCGGTCGTCGTGTGAAACTCGTTCGAGCCGTCGTCAAATCCGATTGACATCCAGCCGCACTGCGGCGAATTGAAGCTGACTTCCAGTTTGTTTGCCATAAATTCCGCGTGAATCGTAAACGCGTGAATCGTAAATCGAAGAAGATTTCGACTCGCGATTTACGATTCACGATTTACGATTCACGGCTTTCTTATGGTAACTTTAAGCAGAAATTTGCACAAATTCAGATGAAACAATATCAGGAACTTTTACGGCATATTTTAGACAAAGGCACGCGCCACGAAGACCGCACGGGCGTCGGCACAATTTCGGTTTTCGGCTATCAAACGCGTTTCGATTTGCGCGCCGGCTTTCCGATTGTGACGACGAAACGCGTTCCGTTTCGCTGGGTCGCAGAGGAATTATTTTGGTTCCTGAGCGGCGACACGAGCGAAAAAAACTTGCGCGAGCGCGGCGTGGACATCTGGCAGGAATGGGCGACGCCGGAACAGACGGCGCGTTTCGGACGTGAAGAAGGCGATTTAGGTCCGGTTTACGGTTATCTCTGGCGCAGCTTCGGCGGCGATTACCCGCAGATGAACGGTGTTGACCAGATTGAGCGTCTGATTCGTGAAATCGAAAAAAATCCGAATTCGCGGCGTTTGATTGTGACGGGCTGGAATCCGGCGACCTGCGACGAAGTAGCTCTGCCGCCGTGTCATACGCTGTTTCAATTCAAAATCGAAAACGAAAAAACGCTTCATTGTCAGCTTTACCAACGCAGCGCCGACGCTTTTCTGGGCGTGCCGTTCAACATCAGCTCCTACGCGCTTCTGACGCACTTAATCGCGCACGTCTGCGATTTGGAGGTCGGCGAATTCATACACACTTTCGGCGATTTGCACATTTATTCGAATCATCTGGAACAGGTCGAAGAGCTTTTAAAACGCGAGCCTCTGCCGCTGCCGAAACTGGAATTACGGAACGCGGAAAATCTGAAAGGCTTGGAAGGTTTATTAAATTTCAAATACGAAAATCTGAATCTTGAAGGCTATCAATCACACGGAAAAATCGCCGCGCCCGTCGCCGTCTAAGTCAGAACCGCCTGCGGTAGCGGGTGGTTTAAGAATAGAGTTTCAAGTTTCTAGTTTCAGGTTTGAAGTTTGCCGATTGTTTTAACTTGAAACCAGAAACCAGAAACTATTTGCGTTCAACCGCCCGCTACCGCAGGCGGTTCTGACTTGTGTTATGAAAAAATTCCTGACCGCAAAATGGCTTGATTTGGTGATGGCGAATTATCCGGTTGAGCCAACGCTCCTGGAAGAATTTGTGCCGAAAGGCACGACGCTCGATTTCTGGAACGGCGAAGCTTACGTCAGCGTTGTCGCCTTCAAGTTTTTCGACACGCGCGTGCTCGGTTTTAAAATTCCCTTTCATACGAATTTTCTGGAAGTCAATCTGCGGTTTTACGTTAAACGTGAAACCGCGACGGAAACAAAGCGCGGCGTGGTTTTTATCAAGGAAATCGTGCCGCGCCGCGCGATTGCGTATGTCGCGCGCTACGCCTACGGCGAGCCTTACGAAACGTGGGAGATGCGTCACGAGCAGCGCGGAAACGAGCTTGTTTATCTCTGGCTCAGGCGCGGCAGAACCAACCGGATAAAAGTCAATTTTCAAAACGAAATCGGCGTTCCGTTGGAAGATTCGCACGAATCTTTTATCATCGAGCATTATTGGGGCTACACGAAACGCGGCGCTAACCGGACGGACGAATACAAGGTCGAGCATCCGAAATGGAGCTTATACGAAGCGAGCGGCGCGGAAATCGCGGTCGATTTCGCGGCGACTTACGGCGAAAAGTTCGCTTTTTTATCAAACGAAAATCCAAAATCGACTTTAATGGCGAAAGGCTCGGAAATCGCCGTTTACAAAGGCGCAAAAATATAAAAATGATTATCGGAATCGTTGCCGTCGCGCAAAATCTCGCCATCGGCAAAGACGGAAAACTGCCGTGGCATTATTCGCCGGATTTAAAATTTTTCAAACAGACGACCGTCGGCAACGCCGTCGTCATGGGCTTTAACACGTGGCAATCAATCGGCAAGCCTCTGCCGAACCGGCTGAACATCGTTCTGAGCCGCGCCAATTCGATAGAAAATCAGCCGAATGTTTTGCTTTTGCGAGCCAAAGAAGAAGCCATCGCTTTAACAAAATATCTAAACTGCGATTTATACATCATCGGCGGCGCGCAAACATACGAAACTTTCGCCGCCGAAATCGAAAAATGGATTGTCACCGAAATTCCCGAAACAATCCCGGACGCCGACGCTTTCATGCCGACAAATTTTTTAAATGATTTTCATTTGCAGGAAACAAAAGAGCTTGAAAACGACCTGAAGGTGAAAATTTATGCGAGAAAATAATCAGGCAGAAACGCGACAGTCATGGAGCGTGTTTGAGGTTAGCGATTCGACAAGCTGAATTTTGACACGCTCCATGACTGTCGCGTTTCTGCCTTTTGCCTTCTATTTTTTCTCGTATTCAAAATCGTAAAAAGTCATATGCTCGACGAGGTCGCCGTTTTCGTAAATCAAATCCAGGTCTATCTGTAAATCATATTTGCCGCGTTTCAGATTAAACTCTTCATAAGGCACAAAAAACTGCGAATCTTCATAAACGGCGTCGTCATAAGCGGGTTTCAGAGCTTTGTAAACCGCGACTTGTCCGTCTTTGCTGCGAAAGCTCTGAGTATTCGTCAAAAGCTTCGTGCCGTCCTTTTGTTGAAAATACAGAGCCAGATAAGAGCTGACGCCTTTCATATTTTTCACCGAGCAATCGACGTGAATCCGCATTCCCAGACGACCCTTTTCGGTCACGTTGTAATCCACCCAAATCCGGTCAAATTCGGTTTTCGCATCGTCTGATTTCGGTACATCCGCCGGCGAATCTTCCGGCGAAGCGTCCGGCGTTGCGGTCGGCGATTTTGAAGGCGAAGGCTTTGGCGTTTTTTCGGCGGAGCGCGAAGGCTGTGCGGTCGGCGTCGGATTATAGACGACGGGCTTCGGCGTATAAATTACGTTGTAAGCGATAATTGCCGCGCCGGCGGCGAAAACCAGCAAAAACAAAGCCGCGATGCCGCCGATAACGATAAACATTTTTTTGTTGCCGCGCGGTCTTGCGGCTTGCGGCACGTTCGGAAAATTGTTCGGAATATTCGAGCGCCCCCCGACGTGCGTTTCCATGCTCTGACCGAAAGAAGCCGTATCGACGTTCGCCTGTTTCTGCGTTCCGCTGTCCTGCCAGCTCACGATAATCGGCGCGTCGGGCAGAGGCGTTCCGCATTCCAGACAAAACCGCATCGAATCGGCATTTTCGTAATTACATTTCTGACACTTTTTCATCGCTAAAAACTCCTTCCCTGCAAAGACCGGATTTTGAGGATAATTTTGCCGCCGCCGCCGGATACGGAAGATGATAAATCCAAATTCGCAAAAATCAAAGTCATTTTCTTTAGCGCCGGTTTTCGATTAAACTTGAAATCCAAATGCCGCACATTTTAGCCATCGACATCGGAACTTCCAGCGTCCGCGCCGCGCTCTACGATGAAAAGGCGTGCGTCGTGCCCGAAACGATGGTGAAAAATGAGAGGGTTTTGACCGCGACCGAAGACGGCGGCGCGGAAATCGACGCCGACGAAGCCTTCGCGCAGGTCGTCGAAGCCGTCGAAGCCGTTTTGAAAAAAGCGAAAAATGTAAAAGATGAAATCGAATTTGTCGCCGCTTCGTCGTTCTGGCACAGCCTCGTCGGCGTCGATAAAAAAGGCTCGCCGACCAGCAAAGTTTTCGGCTGGGCTGACACGCGAAGTCGAAAATACGTTTCCGTCTGGCGCGAAAAATTTGCCGAAGCGGAAATTCACCACCGAACCGGCGCGCGTTTTCATTCGAGCTACTGGACGGCGAAGCTGCTCTGGCTCGAAAAGGAACAAAAAAGCGTTTTCAAAAAAACGGCGAAATGGCTTTCGTTCAGCGATTACGTCGCGCTGAAATTATTCGGCGAAACCGTCACAAGCGTTTCGATGGCTTCGGGAACGGCAATTTTCGACATCAGAAAATGCGTCTGGGACGCAGAGCTTTTAAGTTTTTTGAAAATCAAAAAAGAAAACCTGCCGCAAATTGTGACGGAAGACGCGCAGACTTTTCAGCTCAATGAAGATTACGCGCGGCGCTGGAAAAAATTAAAAAACGCGCAATGGTTTCCGGCAATCGGCGACGGCGCGGCAAACAACATCGGCGCGGGCTGCGTGCAAAAAAGGAAAGCCGCATTGATGATTGGAACAAGCGGCGCGATGCGCGTCGCTTTCGCAGGCGAGCCGCCGGAAAAAATTCCGTCCGGTTTATGGTGCTATCGAATTGACAGAAAACGAGTTATCATCGGCGGCGCTTTAAGCGACGGCGGCGGTTTGTATCGCTGGCTGAAAGACAATTTTCGTTTGCAGAAAGACGACGACAAAACCGAGACGGAAATTGCCGAGCGCGATGCGGGCGCGCACGGTTTGACGTTTTTGCCTTTTCTCGCCGGTGAACGCAGCACGGGTTATAACGAAGCGGCGAGCGGCGCGATTCTGGGCTTGAAATCCGCGACCGATACGATTGACATCGTGCAGGCGGCGCTCGAAGCGGTGGCGTATCGCTTCGCGGAAATTTTCGACCAATTAAGCGACGTCTGCCAAATCCGCGAAATCGTCGCTTCCGGCGGCGCTCTGCGCGAATCGCCCGTCTGGACGCAGATTATCGCCGACGTTTTGTCGCGAAATTTGAATTTGCCCGACACGCGCGAAGCATCTTCTCGCGGCGCGGTTTTGCTTGCGCTCGAAACAATTGGCAAAATAAAATCAATCGAAGATTTGCCGACGCCGAAAGGTCGCGAATTTAAATTTGATAAAAAGCGCAACGCGGTTTACCGAAAAGCGCGCGCGCGACACGAAAAGTTTTATAATCTGCTGGTAAACTCAGCCGATGACGAATTTTCGCGATAAGCGAAGCCGAAACTATGAAACAAATTATTGCCGGTGTGATTTTGATTTTAGCTTTTGGCGGCGCTGCCGGTTTTGCTCAAACCAATAAAAATTTTTGTTCCGAAATTAAATTCGCCGAAGAGCAAAGCCTGCTATACGCTGAAAAACCCGCGCAGATAAAGGTCGAGGTCAACGAGGAATTTAAAAAATATAAAATCAAGTATCTCTGGACGGTTTCGGGCGGCGAAATTACGCGCGGTCAGGGCGCGTCCGGAATCGAGCTGACGCCGCGTCCGGTAGATGAAGGCAACAATATCTTTGTGACCGTAAAACTGGACGGTTTACCGGAGAATTGCCTCGATACAAACACACATACTTTCGCTGTTGCGTGCTGCTCGGGACACTTTTCGTGGTTTGACCAGTTCGGGCGGCTGCCGAAAAATGATTTGTATGGAAGATTAGATAACTTTTTCGTCGCTCTCAGAAATGATTCGGGCGCGGAAGGGTTGGTCGTTCTGGAATTTGGTAAAGCCGAAACGAGAGCGAAAAAAATTAAACGATTAAATGATATCTTAAGTCACGTCAAACGAAGAAAATTCGAATCGCGTTTGAAATTTTTGATTTCCGAAGCGGACGAAGAATACACTAAGTTTCTGGTAATTCCGCAAGGCGCAGACCTTAAACGGGTTATTTTCGAAGACGATTTGCCGAAGATAATCGAAGGCGAAGATTTAGAGCGAAAAATCAAGGAACTGTTTCCGCGCAAATAAAAATCGAAATGAGCCGGATAATCTTTATTACAATTTTAATTTTCGCTTTTTGCGCGGCGGCTTTTGCGCAGGCGGAGAAAGATGTCTGCCCGGCAATAAAGATTTCAATTCCGGACTATTTGGAGATAAACGAAACCGCGTTTGCTGTTGCCGAAGCCGGCAAAGAAATTAAAAAATACAATGTCGAATACGTCTGGACGGTTCAGCGCGGAAAACTTCTGGAAGGACAGGGAACGAGAAAAATAAAAATACTGCGGGAAACGTCCGACCAGGTAACTATAACTCTTGAAATAAAAGGTCTGCCAGATTGCCCGAACATTTTTTCTGAATCGTTCGGCACGATTGACCGGGAAAGATTTTTACCGTTCGACGAGTTTCCGAAATTGCCGATAAATACTGAGAAAGAAAGATTTAATAATTTTTTCAAAGCTTTATCAATAGACGCGGATAAAAAAGCCATCGTCGTTTTCAGTCTGGACAAAAATGAATCGAAAGCCGAAAAGCGTCACCGGCTGATAGCAATTTCCAGACACTTTGACCGCAGCAAAATTGATAAATCTCGCTTTCTATTTATGGTTTCTGAAGACGAGACGGAGCTGACCGCATTGTGGATTCTTCCCAGTCACGCGACTTTGGGTCAATTAGTAATGGAACATAAAGATTATAAATTAATCAAAGGCAGGAATTTTGAGCAGGAGAAAATAGACGAGTTATTTCCGAAAAAATAAAAATTATGACAACAGCAGCGCAGCCGAAAAAGAAAACCGATTTAGACCAGCTTTGCATCAACACCATCCGCACCTTGTCGCTCGACGCCGTGCAGAAAGCGAATTCCGGTCATCCGGGCTTGCCTCTGGGAATGGCTCCGGCGGCTTATGTTCTGTGGACAAAGTTTTTGCGCCATAATCCGAAAAACCCGAAATGGTTTAACCGCGACAGATTTCTACTCTCCGCCGGACACGGCTCGATGCTGATTTACAGCTTGCTGCATCTGACCGGCTACGATTTGCCGCTCGCGGAACTGAAAAATTTTCGTCAGCTTCATTCGAAAACGCCGGGACATCCCGAAAATATTCTGACGCCGGGCGTCGAAATTACGACCGGACCTTTGGGGCAAGGCTTCGCCAACGGCGTCGGGATGGGCATCGCGCAGGCGCATCTGGCGGCAAAATTTAATCGAAAAGGCTTTCCGGTGATTGATCATTACATTTACGCGATTGTTTCGGACGGCGATTTGATGGAAGGCGTCAGCTACGAATCGGCAAGCTTAGCTGGACATCTAAAGCTCGCCAATCTGATTTATCTTTACGACGACAATCGCATCACGATTGACGGCTCGACCGATTTGGCGTTTACCGAAGACGTGACAGAACGTTTCGAAGCAATCGGCTGGCACGTTTTGGTCGTCGAGGACGGCAACGATTTGAAGGCGATTGAAAAGGCAATCAAAGAGGCGCAGAAGATTAAAGACAAGCCGAAACTGATTCGCGTGAAAACGATTATCGGCTTCGGGATGCCGAAACAAGGCACGTCAAAAGCGCATTCGGACGCGCCGGGCGAAGAAGCCGTGCGCGAAACAAAACGAAACTTGGGCTGGGACGAAAACAAGCAGTTTTATATTCCGAAAGAAGCGCTGAATAAATTCCGCGAAGCCGTCAAAAACGGCGCAAAACTCGAAAAAGATTGGGAAGCGCTCGTCAAAAAATACGAAAAGGAATTTCCCGAGCTCGGTCAAACATTAAAAGACACGCGCAGGAATGAACTGCCCGACGGCTGGGAAAAATCTCTGCCGAAATTCGACCAGCCGGAAGCGAAAGCGACGCGCGCCTTTTCGGGCGACGTTATCAACGCGATTGCCGACAGAGTTCCGCAATTAATCGGCGGCTCGGCTGATTTGACGCCTTCAAACAACACATTTATAAAGGCTTCGCCGGATTTCCAGGCGGGCAGATACGAAGCGCGCAACATCCATTTCGGCATCCGCGAGCACGCGATGGGCTCGACGATGAACGGTATGGCGCTCTACGGCAGTCTCATTCCTTACGGCGGAACTTTCCAGACGTTTTCCGATTATATGCGCCCGGCGATTCGGCTGGCGGCGCTCTCGCACATTCAGGTCGTTTTCGTTTTCACGCACGATTCAATCGGTCTCGGCGAAGACGGTCCGACGCATCAATCGGTCGAACATCTCGCGGCGCTCAGAGCGATTCCGAATCTCGCCCTGATTCGCCCGTGCGACGCGCACGAAGTCCGCGAAGCCTGGCGCGCGGCTTTGAAAAGCAAAAACGCGCCGACCGCTTTCGCTCTTTCGCGCCAGAAAGTAGCCGTCATCGACCGCAAAAAATTCGCCGACGCGCGCGGACTGCACAAAGGCGCGTATGTTTTAGCCGAAGCCGAAGATAAAAAAGGCAAACAAACCGAGCCGAAACTGATTTTAATCGCGACCGGCTCGGAAGTCGGTCTGGCGATGCAGGCGCGCGAAAAACTAAACGCCGAAGGCACGCCGACGCGCGTCGTCTCGATGCCCTGCTGGGAATTTTTCGACGCGCAAACGCCGAAATACAGAGAAGAAGTTCTGCCTTCAAAAATACGCGCGCGGCTGGCAATCGAAGCCGGAGCTTCGCTCGGCTGGGCAAAATACGTCGGCGACGCGGGCGATACTTTGACGGTCGATAAATTCGGCGCGAGCGCACCGGCGGAAGATGTTTTTCGCGATTACGGCTTTACCATCGAGAATGTGATTAAGAAAGCGAAAAAGCTTCTGTAATCTTGAAAAGGAAAACAGGAAAACTCGAAAATATTATGCTCAAATTAATCTCTGTTTTATCGATTTTTTTGTTCTTATCATCGCTTGCGACGGCTCAACCGCCGCCCGCCGTTGCTCCCAAATCAGGCGTCGATACCCGGAAGCAAAGCCCGTCCTGGGATTCAATGAAAATTTTGCCCGCCAGGCAGCCTTTCGTCTCGCTCGAAGGCAATTTAAGCGTGGCTCTGCCGTCGCAAGTTCAGGGCTTCAGTCCGCTTTCGCCGAAGCAGTTAGGCTTGCCGGGCGTGACGGCATTGGAATTTACATGGAAATTTCAGGAAGGCGAAGTAATTCTGTCGGTCATTAATTTTCCTGAAGGCAGGCTGCAAGGCACGGAAGAAGAATTAAAAGCCCTTGTCGCCAACGCCAAAGCCAGTTTTTTCCAAAAGTTTCCGCAGGGCAAGCTTCTTGACGAAAAAGCCTTCAAGCTCGGCGAAACTCCGGCTTACAAAATCCGTTATGAGATGGCTGAAAACAAATACGCCATCGACAGATATTATCTTCTCAGCAATCGCTTGTATAGATTGGCGGGAATCTTTCAAAATTCCGAAAACGAAAAGTTTTTGAATCAGGCATTCGATACTTTCAAGCTTATTTCCAAAGCGGAAGTCGAAGCGGAGCGGCAAAGGCAATTCGAAGCGCTGAAGCCGCCCGCGCTGCCGCAATCGCCCGTCGCGCCAAAGGAAAAAACCGATGCGGAAGACGAAAACCTGAAAGGCAAAGTTAAAAAAATCGTGCAGGAATCCGAAGATTTGTCCGGCACGCGGAGCGTTCAGGGACGCAAGCTTTCGTCGGTTACTTATTTCAACGAAAAAGGAAATTACGTCGAAACAGATTCGTATGACTTTCAGGGAAATCTTTTTCTAATAACAATGTACGGCTACATTGACGGCAAAAGAGTTTCCAACAGCAAAGAGATTCGATACGAATACGACCCGCCGCCGGCAGCCGCGCCGAAAGCCAAAACGAACGAGCCTGCCGCAAAACCCGACAACCGGTATGAATACAGTTTCGAGTATAAATACGTCAACGGAAAACTAGCCGAAGAACAAATGTTTTTTAATGACGGCAAAAAAGGTATGCGCTATGTTTACAATCATAAAGGCAATCAGGTGGAAAAACTCGTCTACACGACCGAAGGCGAATTGAACCAGAAATATCTGGTCACGCTCGACAAAGACGGAAATGAAATTGAAGAGATAAGCTACGGATTGGCAAATTACAACATTTACGGTGATAGAAAATATCGTTACACCTACGAATTTGACGATAAGGGAAATTGGATTAAGAGAATAACTCAGACCGAAACGACCGAAAACGGCGCAGCTTCTTTTAAACCCGGTTCGGTAACTTATCGAACAATTACTTATTTTTAAAATTTTCAAAAGACACCGAAAAACTATGACCGCCAAAGAAATTCTGCTGGAACAATTCACCGCCTGTTACGACGAAAACGGTTGGTTTGTCGCGCTGAAAAATGCTTTGCAGAATTTGACGGCGCAGCAGGCGATTTGGAAACCGGAAAATTCGGATAATTCGATCTGGGAAATTTTAAGTCATCTGAATTTTTACAACGAAGCGTATCTGAAGCGGTTCAAAGGCATCGAATACGTTTACCCGACGAACGATAATAAGGAGACTTTTTCGAGCGCGGAAAATGCTTCGGAAGACGCTTGGCGGGCGGAAGTCGAAAGATTCGACGCGGTAATGAGCGAATGGCGAAATTTGCTCGCGGCGGCGGACGAAAGTAAATTCGGCGAGGCGGTTTCGGCGACGAATAAATCGTCGTGGGCTTCGCTGATTTCACACGTTAACGCGCATAACGCGCATCACGGCGGGCAAATCGTTCTTTTGAGAAAATTGCAGGGCAGCTGGGACGCGGCGAAAGGCGTTTCGTAAAATTTCAAACCGGGAATAAATAATTCCGGTTTATGTTCCGGCGTTGCGGCTGACAGCGCCCGTCAGCAGTCGTTCGGTGCTGATTATCGCGCGGGTGTGCTCGCCTTCGCCTATCAAACCGCCGGCGTCGAAAGCTTCGACTTTAAAACGATACAATTTCCCTTCCATTCCGAGAAACGTCGCCGTCGCGCTGACCTCGATTCCGACCGGCGTCGCCGCCAGATGTTTGACATCGACGCCGACGCCGACCGACAACTGACCGGAATTTAAAAGTTTTTTCATTCCTCTGGCGGCGGCAAGCTCCATCAGCGCAATCATCCGCGAGGTGGCAAAAACCTCCGGAAAATCATCTTCGAGCGAGATGGCTAATGCTTTCGCCGTATCTTCCGTTTTGACGACCATTACGGCTTCGCTCACATCGCCGACATTCATAATTATTCATCCTTCGAGTTTTTAAGCGTATCGTTTTATTCGACGCTTTCGTGCAGGCGGCGAATCGCCTTGCGCAGCTTTCCGACCGTATCTTTTTCGAACGGCGTGTTTTCCGGCAAAATGATATTTGTGTTGAAAACCAAAACGGAAGCCGTGCGTTTTTTCAGGTTGAATTCGATGTAGCTGATAAATCCGTTCTGGTCGCCGCCGTGCCCGTGATAAGTTTCGCCGCTTTCGCGCTTATCCAGAAAGAAAATCAAGCCGATGTCGGTCGTAAATCCCTGATTGCCGTTTGCATCCTGCGGCGCGGAAATTGTCGGCTGAAACATTTCTTCGAGCGACGAGCGTTTTAAAATGCCGTCGTAGATTTCTTTTTTGCCCGCCTCCGCGCCGATTAAAAAATTCAGATATTTAATCATATCCGGCAGCGGCGAATTCAAACCGCTGTTGGAAACCGTGATGCCGGAATCGGCGTCGAATCTGCCCGGCGTGCGTTTGCCGTTTTCGAGGTAATAACTGTGCGAGCGATATTTCAGAAGATGATACGGCGTCGCGTCGAAATAGCTATGATACATCTCCAGCGGTTTCAGGATGTTTTTATCGACGTAAACTTCGTAATCGTCGCCCGAAAGGCGCTCGATAATCTGACCCAGAAAAACGATTCCCAGATTTGAATAACTGTAACGGCTGCCGGGTTTAAAAAGAATCTCCGTAAAAGGCAGCATCGCTTCGACCTGCGCGTATTTGGTCGGTTCAAACGGCTGCCAGTCTTTGCCGTTTTTGTACGGAAACGTCGAGTTGCGAAAGCCCGCCGAGTGATTTAGCAAATGCCGAATCGTGATGTCCTGCATCCCGCCGAAAGGATTATAAACCCGATTTAATTCGGGCAGATATTTAATCGCCGCGTCGTCCAGTTTCAGCAAGCCGCGGTCGCGAAGCTGCATTATCGCGATTCCGGTCAAAGGCTTTGTGTTCGACGCCCAATGATAAATCGTGTTTTCGTCCGTCGGCTGATTTTTTTCGAGATTCGCCGAGCCGTAAAACTCTTTCGCCAGAATTTTGCCGTCTTTCAGAAAGACGAAGCTGCTGCCGACAATGCCGGCTTGTTTTAATTCCTGCTCGTAAAAGGGCTTGAATTTTTTGTACGCTTCGGCGAAATTATCCTGCGCTTTCGGCGAAATAGTCTGTCCGTTCATCACAATTGAAAATAAACCGGAAAACATCAAAAATAAAGCGCAGGCAGTTTCGGGAAAATTCATTCGGTTTCCTCGCTCGTCAGACAATTTGAAAAGGCGGACGGCAATTTTTTTTCGTTCTGCCGCCGAACATAATATGCTTTGCCCGCGCCGTAAATGCAAACCTCGTTTTCCTGAATTTCGAGCCTCGTCTTATGCCGGATAAATGAAAACGATGAACGCCGCAGCGATGAATTCTTTATTTCGCGTTTCTTTTTTACTGTTAAATTATCCGCGTTAATTCGCGTTCATCTGCCGTTAATTTTCTTTCTTTACGGCTGTGCGTTAAATTAAAGATGTGAAAGAAGCAACGCCAAAAGACGCCGCCGCAGTTATTTTATTGCGCGAAAACTCTTCAGAAGTTTTTCTCGCGCAGCGCAATCCGAAAATCCCGTTTCTCGGCGGCTTTCACGCTTTTCCCGGCGGAAAGGTCGATAAGGAAGACGCTTGTATAGAAGTCAGAAATTGCGCCGACGCGGAAACGGCGAAATTTATCGCCTGCGCCGCGCGCGAAACGTTTGAAGAAATCGGCGTTCTGCTCGTGCGCGGCGGCGATAAAATTACGAAAGGGCAGCGCGCATCGCTCCACGAAGATTTAATCAGCGCCAGATTTTCTTTCGCGGAAATCCTCGAAACCTGGGGCTTGTGGATTGACGCGGAAGATTTCGCGTATACGGGATTTTGGACGACTCCGAAATTTTCGCCCGTTCGCTTTAAAACGAGATTTTTTCTCGCCGTCTGCCCGCGCAAACAAGAGCCGCAGGTTTTCGGCGAGTTCATCACAGGCGAATTTATCGCGCCGCCGGATGCGCTGAAGCTTTGGGAAAATTCCGAGATTCTAATTTCGCCGCCGGTTCTTTTAACGCTGCAAACTCTGGCGGAAAGCGTTCAGCAATCAGCCGTCGGCAATCAGCCAGAGACCGAAGCTCAAAGAGTAGGCTTCGCGGCTGAGACCGTCGTCGAAAAATTACTTTCGCAGTCGCAAAAATACGACGGCAAAATTCGCTATGTAAAATTTCATCCTTTCATTAGCTGCTTTCCCGTGCGCACCGAAACTTTGCCGCCCGCGACGCACACGAATTGTTTTATCGCCGGCGGGCGCGAGTTTATCGTGATTGACGCGGCGTCGCCTTTTGTCGAGGAACAAAACGCGCTGCACGAATACATCGATTCTTTGATTGAAAACGGAAACGTTTGCCGCGCGCTGGTTCTCACGCATCTGCACCGCGACCATATTTCGGGCGCCAACGCGCTGCGAAATCACCTGCGCGAAAAACACAATTTGCGCGTTCCGGTTGCGGCGCACAAGCTGACGGCGGAAAGCGTGAAAGATTTGGTAGAAGTCGAGCGTTTTATCGAAGACGACGAAGTTTTCGATTTAAAAATAAACGACGCGGAAACGCTTTATTTGACCGCGCTGCACACGCCCGGACACGCGCGCGGGCATCTTTGTTTTTACGACGCGCAACGCGGATTTCTGCTGTCGGGCGATAACGTTCTCGCCGCCGGCTCGGTTTTAATCGCGCCGCCCGAAGGCGATATGAAAGATTATCTAAACTCGCTCGAAGAGATGAAAAATCTGCCGAATCTGAGATTTCTCTGCGGCTCGCACGGCGCGGCGGTTTACGACGCGCGAGGCAAAATCGAAGAATACATCGCGCATCGTCTGGACAGAGAAAAACAAATTTTGCAGGCGATTGCGGGCGGCGCGAAAACCATTTCGGAAATCACCGGAAAGGTTTATCCAGACCTGCGAGAGAAACTTTTTTCGCTCGCCGCCGAATCCGTTTCCGCACATCTCGCGAAATTATCTGACGAAGGACTTCTAAAGTCAGAAATTTATTAAATTCGAGAGGTGATTTATGAGCAATTTAGCGAATGTAAAAGCGATGTACGAAGCATTTAACAGAGGCGATATTCCATACATTCTGGACAGAGTAGCCGACGATGTCGAATGGGAAAAATGGGAAGATAATTACGCGCAAAAAGCCGACATTCCTTATCTGCGCCCGCAAAAAGGCAGACAGGGCGTGGCGGATTTCTTTAAGGCGGTCGAAGATTTGGGCATTACAAACATCGAGATTTTGTCGATGATGGAAGGCGACAATCAGGTCGCGGTCGAGGTTTATCTGGAATCGGCGAAATTTAATGATGAAGAAATTCATCTTTTTACTTTTGACGACGCGGGAAAAATCACGCGCTTCCGCCACTATCTCGACACGGCGAAACAGATTGCCGCCAACGAAAAATCGCAGGCGTCAACTGCCGCTTAAAACCAGGCGAAACGGAAAATGTCTCTCCACCGAGACATTTTCGAGTTTTGCTTGGGCGGCTAAGTCTTTCAATTCACCGGGGCAAAAAGAGCGCAGAATCGAAAGCGCGCCGTCGTGCCGGATAAGCCGGTTATAAAGAAAAAGCCTGCCGACGGTCGTGTATAAAAAATACGCCAGAGCGTGCCGATGCAGGTCGATGACGTAAATCTTCCGCCGCGCGACGCGACGCATTTCCGACAAAATTTCGATAACTTTTTCATCGACAAAATGATGCGTGAAAAGCGAGCAAATCACGTAATCAAACGACGCGTCAGCCAGCGGCAGATTCAGCGCGTTGCCGCGAATCGAAGAAATTTCCGCGAAGCTTTTCGATTCTTCCAGAATCGCCCGCGCCGAACGCTCGTTCAGCTCCAAACCGGAGAGCCGCGCGGTTTTTTTTCCCCGCGCAAACCCGGCAATCTCGCGCAGCAATTCGCCCGAACCCGCGCCGACGTCCAGCACGGAAAACTCCGATAAGTTTTCATTTTCGATTTCGCTCAGCAGAGTTTTTCGCAAAGCCCAAGTATCGCCTAAATAATGGTTTACGCGTCGAAGCTCGCGCAGGCATCCTTCGTATTCCTGCGCCGTGTAATCGCCCGTGTCGATGATTTCGAGTTGTGTGCTGCGCTCGTGAAACATTATAAAAATACTGCTCTAAAAAATACTTTAACTCAAGCATCTAAAAGGTTAAAGCAATCGGGCACGGTCTCTTCGCAAAGCGCAAAATCTCAATAATTTATTTTATTTAAGTCGATTTTCGCGCTTGAATAAGACGTAAAAAAATTTCGTAAAAACCTTCGATTTATGGATTATATTGTGCCTGTTTCGTCGGCGACCACAACTAATCAACAAATTTTTTTTCGCGTTATTGCCGTCGGAAGTGAAAAAAACCTTGATTTTTTATATAAAAATCGTGTTAAATTCTTTGCGGAGTAATTTTTATTCCGAAAATAAAAGGAGAAAAAAATGGCAACAACCAAAACATCGAGTAAAGCGGGTGCGAAGAAAGCCACGCCTGCCAAAGCGGCGGCGAAAGCTCCGGCGAAAAAACAGCCGACCAGACCGAAGCCGAAACCGCCCGTAACAACCGCGGCGAAACCGAACGGCAAGGCGACGGCGTCAAAATCGACCGCCGCGAAGAAGCCCGCCGCGAAAGCTCCGGCAGCTAAACCTGCGGCGGCAAAGAAAACTACGACAGCCGCGAAAGCTCCGGCAAATAAAACAACAACTACTGCGGCAAAACCGGCAGCGGCGAAAGGCGCGGCATCAAAAACCGCCAGCAAACCGGCGGCGAAAACTGCGGCAAAACCGGCAGCGGCTAAAGCTCCGGCGAAAAAAGCAGCCGCGAAGACGACGGCAAAACCCGCAGCCAAGACAGCCGCTAAACCGGCGGCGAAAACTGCGGCGAAAAAGGCTCCCGCCAGGAAAAAATAACGCGCGCGAGATTTTTGCCTGATGACGGCAGGGCGAAAAATAATCCTGCCTTTACAATCTGTTATCCAAATAACGGTGACAACAATGTCTTGTGGTCGCCGTGTCTTTTTTTGCCGGGAAAGCGCCGGATTTTTAATGATTGAGCTTTTTATCAAATCTCCGGGAAGAGCGAAGACCATCGATTTTTTATCTTTACAATATCTGCAAAAATTTTGTTGACAAAATTCCGCAAATAGATTCTAATTCTTAGCCAAGTTAAATTTAAAAGAAAAACAACCGACAAAACCTGAATTCGTTTTGGTAAAATTCCCCGCCAGCCTTTCACGGCGGATAAGGAATTTTAAAAACCGTGCGCTTCGGCGAATGGTTAGAAAAAAGCGTTTTTAGCGAACGAGTTCGTGAATTGCCGGTTTTTCGCTTTACATCGAAACCGGTAAGGACGTCGTGCGACTTTGTCGCTGCCGTCTGCTTTTATATCGAGTTTAATGAGATGGCTTCAACTGCTAAACTAGAGGCGAAATCCAGAGGAGGTTGCAGCCATGACAAAACACGCACATACAGATGAATCGGATTGGGCTGCCTGCGAAGGCGGCTCCGAAGAAGCCGGAAAAAGCATTAATCCCAAAAATCTTCCCGCCGAAGAAGACGCTCCGGCTAGTCCGAATGAACATAGAGCAGTTTCCATCGGTCTGCCGGTTAGCACTCAGAAATATAACGAGCTGAAAGAGGCAGCCGAAAAAGACAAACCGCCGCCGGGAAAAAAAGGACAAGTAGACCCTTCCACCTGACGGCGGTAATTAAAAGGAGTCTATTTAATGGCAAATACTAAAACCAGCGCTAAAAACATCGTTGTCACCGAACAGAAACATACGGGAAAAGTTCTCGAAGGAACATCCGGCAAGGGCGCGGCGTTTAATCCTGCCGCAGTCGAGCGTTCAGCCATCGGGACTACTTTTGAATTTGACAGCCCGCGCCCGTCGCCGACGCGATACCCTATCGACATGAAAACTTTCGAGCTGCTCAAAGAACAAGCGCGGACATCGAAAGTCGGGAAAATCGCCAAAAAGGGTTCGACCATCATCACCGACAAAGCCAGAAAGAAACCCGCGATGCTCGCCGATGCGGTGCGCGCCGACGACATCGGCGCGCCGATTACGTCAGGACCGTTTGCCGCCGCGCCGCCTCTTTTAAGCAGCTTTCCGGGCATTAGCGCCACCAAATGGACTCCGCCGGACTGCACGCTTGCCGCCGGACCGAATCACGTGCTGGTCGCGGTTAATACGACGGTCAGCATTTATTCCAAAACCGGCGGTGCGCCGGCGCTGACAAAATCTTTGACCGACTGGTTTTCCAATGTCATCTCTGAAGCGAAGCTCTTCGACCCGACGACTGTCTACGACCAGTATGCCGGTCGGTGGGTTCTGCTCTGCGCCG
>DASVWG010000457.1:0-1804 GCA_036389695.1 Pyrinomonadaceae bacterium | reverse complement strand
CGAACTGGTTTTGAATTTTTGATAACGGGTTTTAGATTTTCGGATTAATGAAAAGCGAGGCGTCGAATCTCGCTTTTCTTTTTGAATTCAAGAGATATATGAAAGAATTCGGTGAAAAGGAAAAGGGCGTTGAATACCTGCGAAGACCGGGAAGCTACGGCGTGATAATAAAAAACGGTCGAATCGGCGTTTTAAAGGCGAAAGGTTACGACACATATTTTCTGGTCGGCGGCGGAATCGACGCGGGCGAAAGCGAAACGGAAACCTTGCGGCGGGAAGCGGCTGAGGAAATCGGTTTTAACATCGAAATCGGAGAAAAAATCGGCGGAGCGATTGAATATTTTTATTCCGAGAGAGAAAAAAAATACGTCGCCAAAGAATGTCATTTTTATCGCGTCTCGTTAATGAATAAAGCCGACAAGAAAGGCAAGCATGAATTAGTCTGGATTACAGCGGACGAGCTTGGCGCGATGCATCATCGAAGCTATCGATGGATTCTTGAAAGGGAACTTTAAGAACGCAAAATGCAAAGTGCAAAATGCAAAATGGAAGAAGAGATTAAATCTTGAATCTTTCTTCCTAATATTTTGCATTTTGCACTTTGCACTTTGCGTTATTCACTCTTCTTCCTCAAGCGTCATTTCCGAGATTTTGCCTGTTTCATTAATCGTAAAACGCCATAGAAAAATCCGGCGCGGAGTTTCGGCTTTGTAACGATAGATTCTGGCGCTGCCGGAAGTTTCAGCGCCGACGAAAACCAGATTTTTAATTGCGCCGAAAGAGTTGATGCGCGCGTTGTTGGTTTTCGCGCGCTCGGTGGAGAGCGATTTTATCAGCTCGTCGGTCAGGTATTCGGGATTTAATTTATTTTCCAGACGCTCGCGCAGGGCGCTGGAAATTGTTTTGGAAACGCCAGCGTCCGGTTCGGGCTGCGCTTTTAAAGCTTTCAGCGAAATCGCCGGAATATAAATTTTTGCGATTCCGTTGGCGATGAGCGTGCCCATTCCGATTTCGCCGAGATTCGTCAAAGCGATGACGGTCAAATCGTCGTCCACATAACGCGAGATGTTCGCGCCGAATCCGGCGGTTTGCCCGCTGTGACCGATGATTTTGTGCCCTCGAATTTCCGAAAGCCGGAAGCCGAAGCCGTATGGATAAGGCTTGCCGTCGTTTAATATCGCGGGCGTCCACATCTGCGCTTTGCTTTCCTTTTTCAAAAACGTGTCGCCGCGCAGAGCCGCGTCCCATTTCGCCAAATCTTCGACGGTCGAGACAATCGCGCCCGCGCTGAAAACGTCCGTCAAATCGTAATCGCGCCCGACGAGCGAGCCGTTTTCCCATTCGTATCCGGTCGCGCGATTCGGAATTATATATTTCGGGTCGCGGTCGGCGCTTCTTTCCATTCCGAGCGGTTTGAAAATTCGCGCGCGGACAAAATCCCAGTAAGATTTGCCCGAAACCGCTTCGACGATAAATCCCAGAAGATTGTAGCCGCTGTTGCTGTATTGATAGCGCGCGCCGGTTTCAAAATCGAGCGGCTGCGCGCCGAGCAATTTTATAAATTCGTCGCGCGTCAATCTTTTCGTCAGTTCAAAGCCCGACAAAACCGTGTAGCTTTTGATGCCGGAAGTGTGCGTCAAAAGATTTCGGACGCTGACGTTTTTCCACGCTTCGGGCGTCGCGGGCAGATATTTCGAGATTTTTTCGTCCGGATTTATCTTGCCTTCTTCGACCAGAAGCATAATCGCGGCGGCGGTAATCTGCTTGGAAACCGAGCCGATTTCAAAGACGGTTTCTTTCGTTA
>DASVWG010000456.1:0-7086 GCA_036389695.1 Pyrinomonadaceae bacterium | reverse complement strand
CGGAGAGGTCTGAGTGTTATAAGTTTAATTTTAATTTTTTTCCTTTCCCCGGCTGGCTTTGCTCAGCAATCCAATAAAGCGTTGACTAATGCCGACATTATAAAAATGCTGGAGGCTAAAGTTCCGGAAAGCGTGATTCTGGCAAAGATTCGAAATAGCTCAACCGATTTCGACACTTCGACCGAAGCCATTGTTGAGCTAAATAACAAAGGCGCGAGCGAAAAAGTGCTCAATGCCGTTCTGGAAAAAGGAAGTAAAAAGTCGCCGGTTGAAACAAATGTCAAAGCTGAGACTCCAAAGGAAACTGCGACGAAAAAGCAAACTAAACTTGATTTTACTTTTGAGTTAAATTCCTGTCGCAGCACGAGAGGCGACAGTGTGGAATGTTTCGTCGGGGTGATGAACAAAGACAAAACTGACCGGGATATATCCATTGTCATTAGAAACATCAAAATAACAGATGAACAGGGAGTCGAATACAATGCGTCAACCGCAAATATGGGTCCAGACAGTGTTCCCTGGGGCTGGTATATCAGGACGACTCTTATTCCGGAAGTTAAAAAACTTCTATACGTAAAATTTGAAAGAATCAATTCCGGCGCAACTGTTATAAAAAATTTTCGTATACCTTGTTCGTCGGAAAACAGGGAATTTAACATTGATTTTAATGACGTCAAATTTCTCGGCAGTACAATCGAGAAGGTTTCCGCAATCTACGCCGGAAGTGAAAATAAGCCTGCCGGCAGCAGAGAGCCTGTAGTAATTACTGCCGAGAGCAGCGACGCGACTCTCAGCGATGCGTTATTGTTTTATAATTCGAAGCGTTACGAACAAGCTTACAATATTTTTTCAAAGGTTTTAGAGAGAGGCGAAAAAGTCGTTATTCCGGTCAAGCATCAACACTACAGCTTTTGGACTCTGACGAAATTGGGCTGGAATTACGATTTATGCGTCGGGGAGTTTGAAATCACCAAAGACTATCTTCAGTTTCGCAAAACAAAAGTGGCGACCGAGCTTAACCGTCCGGCAGATGGCGATGAAGAATTTAAAGTGCCCTGGAGCAAAGTTGCAAAGGTACAGTATTTTCGAGACAGTATCGGCGCAATCAAAATCACGGCGGCGATTCAAAGAAAGGGAAAGGACCAAAACGATGCGCTCACTTTTTACGCGGACGATGCGTATGTGAAGGAAACCGCCAAGACCAGCCAGAAGCCTTATGCAATTTTTTGCGACAAGATAATTTGCGCCGCTAAATTTTCTATAGTGAAACAACTTTTAGACAAGTATGTCGGAAAAGGTTGATTTAAAAAAAAATAAGTTTGAACGTTTTCAAATAAAATTAATTCATAAAAAGGAAAATAATAAACAATGAGCAATTTAACATTCGGAATTATCAAGCCGGACGCCGTGCGCGCCGGAAAACAAGGGGCGATTTTGCAGCGGATTCTGGACGCGGGTTTTAAAGTGCGCGGCATGAAGCTGATTCACCAGACGACGAAACAGGCGGAAGGCTTTTACGACGTTCATCGCGAAAGACCGTTTTTCGGCGAGTTGACCGAGTTTATGTCGAGCGGTCCGTGCGTCGTGCTGGCGCTGGAAAAGGAAAATGCCGTCAAGGCGTGGCGCGACCTGATGGGCGCAACCAATCCGGCGGAAGCGGCGGAAGGAACTCTGCGCAAAGAATTTGCGACGTCAATCGGCGAAAACGCGGTTCACGGCTCGGATTCGGAAGAAAATGCGGCGATTGAAATCGCATATTTCTTCAGCAAGCTTGAATTAGTTTAAGCATCAGGGTATAAAAGTTTCAGAGTTTCAGACACTTGGGGAAAGTTGCAGATAGTTTTCAGGAAGTTGCAGGCGGTGGAGAGTTTTTGAACTTCCTGCAGCTGTCTGCAGCTTCCTGTAACTTTCCGCAACTCGTCTGCAGCTTCCTGCAATTCTGATAACTTTTTTACAAAGGACAAAAAAAATGAAACGATGCCCGACTTGTCAAAAAGAATTTCCCGATTCGATGCGCTTTTGCCAGACCGACGGAACGCCGCTGGGCGATGCGCCGGAATCCGCGCCGCCCGACGACCCTTTCAAAACCGTCGTCGGTCAGCCGCCGCCGGAGGACGACCCGTTTAAAACCGTAGTCGGCGGCAGCGCGGCAGGCTCGAAAGATAACGACATTCTCCAGCTGCCGGACGAACCCGCCGACCCGATGAAAACAATGGTCGTTTCGCCGGAAGACTGGAAAAAAGAGGATTCAAGCGCGCCGGCAAGCGAGCCGCCGCCGTTTCCCGAGCCGCCGAAATTCAACGAGCCGGATTTAAATCCGCCCGCGCTCGGCGATTTGTCGCCGCAAGCGCCGCCCAGCTCGACCGGAGACATTTTCGGCAGCAGCGGCAGCAGCAGCAGCGGCAGCAGTTCATCTTCGGGCACGCCGCCGTTTGAGCCGCCGGGCGAGCCGAAAATCAGCGATTCGCCGTTCGGTCAGCCGCCGGTCGGTTCGCCGTTTCAATCGCCTTTCGAACAACAAAAATCTTCATTCGAGCCGCCGCCGTCGCCTTTTGACGCGCCCGCGCCGCCGCCGCCGCCGTTCGACGCGCCGAAACCGCCGCCTTTTAAAGAACCCGAACCGCAGTTCGGCAGCCAGCCGTCGCCTTTTGACCAGTCGCCGTTTTCACAGCCGCAAAGCCCGCCGTCACAGCCGGTGAGCGACCCGTTCGGCAGTCAGCAGGTGCATGCCGAATGGAATCCGCCGCCCGTGCCGGTGCAGAACTGGCAAGACCAGAATCTCGGCGTCGAGACGCCGTTTCAGCCGCCGCCAGCCGCCGCCGGACAAAACAATACTCTGGCGGTCGTCTCACTGGTACTGGGCATTTTGAGCTTTTTGTGTCTCGGACCTCTTCTGGCGATTCCGGCGATTATCACCGGCTATATGCAGCGCAACAATATCAAAAACAATCCGTCCGAATACGGCGGCGGCGGAATGGCGATGGCGGGGATGATTCTCGGCGGCATCTATATGGTGCTGTTCGTCATCGTGTTTATTATCTACGCGCTGGTGATTCTGGCAAACATCAGGTAAATTTCCGGCGCGCGAATCAATTAAAGCCTGCTTCAGCGTTGGAATGAGGCAGGCTTTTCAAGTTATACTATTTGTGAAAACTTTTACAAAAACATATGTCAAACATATTAAGAGATGTCTTCGAATCAGCCAAAGCCGTCATCAAAGGAATGAGCATTACGCTCTCACAAATTCCGAAAGAAAAATGGACGGTGCAGTATCCGGACGACCCTATCACCCTTCAGCCGCGCTATCGCGGAATGCATCTGCTCCACGTCGACGAAAACGGCAAGGAAAAATGCGTGGCGTGCTATCTGTGCGCGGCGGCTTGCCCTTCGGACTGCATCTATATCGAAGCGCAGGACGACCCGCGCCCGTATGAAGAACGCATCGGGCGCGACGAGCGTTACGCGAAGGTTTACAACATCGACTACGGGCGCTGCATTTTCTGCGGCTTCTGCGTCGAAGCCTGCCCGAAAGACGCCATCACGCACGGCTATAACTTCGAGCTTTCGGTTTACAATCGCGCGGATTTGCTGAAAACCAAAGACGATTTGCTCATTACCAGGCAAAAACAATCGAAAAATTACCGCGTGGCTTTATCGAGCGAAGACGTCGATTCGGAATACAAGGAAGTTTGAGAGAGTGAGCAGTAAGCGGTGAGCCGTGAGCAGTAAAATATTCAAATTCAACGTTGAATTTCCGAAGCCGAAACTGCTTACCGCTTACTGCCTACTGCTGACTGTTTTATGAAATGCAAAACTTTCACAATTCACCTCGCCGAAGAGGCGCGAAATTTCGAGGAAGCCAAACTCAATAAATTTCTGGAATCCGTCGCTGTCCGCCAGAGTTTCGCTTCCGTCGTCAACAACGAATACTGGTCGATTCTGGTTTTCTACGAAGACGCTGCAAGCGCTCAATTTCCGGTTCAGGAAAATTTAGCGGCACCGCCCGTCAGGCAATCCGCCGCAAAGAGCGTCGAAGCCGAAAAACCCGCGCCCGAGCCGCTTATCTTAACGCCCGAACAGGAAAATAAATTTAATTTGTTGAAACAATGGCGCAACGAACGAGCCGGCGAGGACGGCTTGCCGCCGTATATGATCGCGCAAAACGAATCGCTGATGCAGATTGCCGCCGCGCGCATCGAGAAAGTCGAAGATTTTCTCAATATTAAAGGCTTCGGCGAAAAACGCGTGCAGAAATACGGCGAAGAAATTTTGAATATTCTGAGCGCAGACTCTACAATCTAAACACATAATGGCAATCGAAACCGAAAAAAAATATCGTCTCGACAAACAGCGGCGACCGAAAATAATCGCGAAGCTGAAACAGCTCGGAGCCGAATTCCTGCGCGAAGATTTTGAGGAAAATTACCTGCATCGCGGAAACCTGCTCGAAGAAAGAAACGCCATTCTGCGTCTCAGAAAAATCGGCGAGACGGCGATTTTAACTTACAAAGAGCGCCTTAAGAACGGCGACGACGACTTCAAACAAAAAATCGAATTTGAAACCGAAGTCGCCGACGTCGCCGCCACCGAAAACATCATCGAAAAACTCGGTTATCGCCTCAACGTCGTCTACGAAAAACGCCGCCAGGTCTGGCATTTCGATAAAGTCGAAGTCGTGATGGACGACCTGCCGTTCGGTTTATATATGGAAATCGAAGGCGAAATCGACGACATCAACGAAGCCGAAAAACTGCTCGAAATCGAAGACCTCGAACCCGAACCGCGCGGCTACCCGCGCCTGACCGCCAAGCTCGGCAAGCAGAAGGGAAATGTCTTTGAAGCCAGATTTGATTAAATGATGAACGCGGAACGATGAACGATGAATTAAAAACAAAAACGCAGAAATTGCAATTCATCGTTCCGCGTTCATCATTTGCATTTAAACCGCCGTGTCCTGACCGACGAAAAACATCTGCGAGCTGAACGGTGCAGAGCCGTTTTCGGAAATTTTTTGATATGAGCCGTCGGCGTTTAAGATTCTCGCATTGACGTTGTCGCGCAGGTAAGCGTCGAGGACGACGTCTTTCAGATACTGCCTGATACCCGCGTCCTTGATGGGCGCGACGACTTCGACGCGGCGGTCGAGATTGCGGTGCATCCAGTCGGCGCTGCCGATATAGACGGATTCCTCGCCGCCGTTCGCAAAA
The DNA here is from genome assembly GCA_036389695.1 of Pyrinomonadaceae bacterium. GTDB lineage: Bacteria > Acidobacteriota > Blastocatellia > Pyrinomonadales > Pyrinomonadaceae > JALZHR01. The sequence goes on along the minus strand of DASVWG010000456.1, from coordinate 1,879 downwards.
TAAAAAATCCGGCTGTGTTCCAGAAATCGTCCGACGATGGAGCGCACGCGGATGTTTTCCGAAACGCCCGCGACCCCGGGACGCAAGCTGCAAATCCCGCGCACAATCAAATCGATTTCGACGCCCGCCTGCGACGCTTCGTAGAGCGCGTGAATTAATTGGACGTCGGTTAAGCTGTTGATTTTGACGATGATGCGCGCTTTTTTTCCTTCCAGCTTATTCCTCGTCTCGCGCCGGATAAGCGCCAGCAGCTTTTCGCGCAGATTAATCGGCGCGACCAGAAGCTGCAGGTAATCGGACTGCTGCGAATAGCCGGTCAGAAAATTGAAAAGGTCGGTCACGTCCGCGCCGATTTCCTCGTCGCAGGTGAGCAAGCCCAAATCGGTGTAAATGCGCGAAGTAGTCGGGTTATAGTTGCCGGTGGCGAGATGGACGTAGCGCGTCAACTGTTCTTTTTCGCGGCGCACGACCATCGCGACTTTCGAATGCGTCTTCAGAGTGTGTATGCCGTAGACGACGTGAACGCCTTCGTCTTCCAGACGTTTCGCCCATTCGATGTTGTTTTCCTCGTCGAAACGCGCTTTCAGCTCGACGAGCGCCGTGACCTGTTTCTGAAGCTGGCTGGCGCGAATCAGGGATTCGACAATCGGCGAATCTTTGCCGGTGCGATAGAGACAGATTTTTATCGCCTGCACGTCCGAATCTTCGGCGGCTTCGCGGATAAAATCCGTTACGGTGCTGTAAGCCGTGTATGGATGATGAAGCAGGACGTCGCGCCTTTTGATAACTTCAAAAACGCTTTTGTTTTCCTGAAAAACCGAAAGGTTAACCGGCGCAATCGGTTTATCTTTAAGCTGCGCCTGATTAATTGAATAAAATTTCATCAAATCCGGAATGTTCAGAAAACCGTCAATCTCGTAAACGTCCTGCGGGTTGACGCCGACGCCTGCGGTCAAAACTTTCAGCATTTTATCCGGCATCGTGCTCTGCACTTCGAGCCGCACCGCGAAACCGAAACGGCGGCGCTGCAGCTCGTGTTCCATCGTCCGCAGAAGGTCGCCCGCTTCGTCCTCGCGCAGCTCGAGGTCGGCGTCGCGCGTGACGCGAAACAGGTAGCATTGCCCGGTTTTCATATTCGGAAACAGGTGATGCGCGTTGGCGGCGATAAGCTCGCCGAGCAGCGTGTAGCGACCGGCTTTTTCGTCAATCGGAACCAGGCGCGGAACGTTCGTCGGCAGCTTGATGCGGGCAAAACGCTTCTGGCGGAAAAGATGTTTCAGTTTTGCGGGCGTGTGCTCGCTGTCCGGCTCGATAAACAAGCCGAGATTCAGGCTCAGGTTGGAGATATACGGAAATTTGTGGCTCGCATCGACCGCCTGCGGCGTCAGGACGGGAAACAGATTTTCCAGAAAATATTTGTCGATGCGCTTTTTTTCCTTGTCCGATAAATTTTTATAAGGCTCGACCGTCACGCCTGCTTCAGCGAGCGCGGGCATCACTTTTTCGCGCAGGCACGTAACCTGTTTTTTCAGCATCGGGCGCAGGCGCTCGCCGATTTCGCGAAGCTGCTGCGCGGGCGTCATTCCGTCCGGCGAAAGCTCGACGATGTCTTCCTCAATCTGCTCGATTAAACCCGACACGCGAATCATAAAAAATTCGTCCAGATTGGTGGAAAATATCGACAGAAATTTTAAGCGCTCGAGCACCGGCAAATCATCGCTGAGCGCTTCTTCCAGCACGCGCTGATTAAATTCCAGCCAGCTCAGCTCGCGATTAAAAAGAATCGGCGCGCTTTCATTGACCACGATGAGCGCGGAGTTTTCCGTTTTTAAGGCTTTCAGGTGACGATGTTTTTTATTGTGACTCATAAAACCGTGAA
>DASVWG010000455.1:0-5154 GCA_036389695.1 Pyrinomonadaceae bacterium | reverse complement strand
GAAAAGATGAAAGTTTGCCTGCCGCGCCGGCATCGAAACGGGCGCGGCTGAATTTCTTTGAATCTGGATGAGCGGCAAACTTTGCATAGCGTCTCTCATAAACATTGAAAAGTGAATCGTGAATCGTCAATCGTGAATCGTTAATCGTCAATCGTAAACAGAAAAATAAATCCCTTCCCGATTTACGATTGACGATTAACGATTCACGATTTATTAGCTTCGCCTCACTCAACTTCCGGCGGCGGTTCTTCGTCGTTGCCGCCGATGATAAAGCGCAAGGATTTTTCCCAATGACGAAACAAATCGGTGTAGTTGACGAGATTCGGGTCCATCCAATCATCGACCATATAAACTCTCGGAGTTTCCGCCGTGCGGTCTTTCTGCATCCAGTTATTGCCCGCGCTGGTGCCGTCGGGACGCGCTTCGACATTGACGTAATCGGGACGCGTCGCCGCCCAGTAAAAGCAGGCGCATTCGCGATAATCGTTCTGCCACGGCGAACACAAGCTTTGCGTCAATTGTCCGGGCGGCGCGATGTCTCTGGCTATCACCGCCAGTTTTGTCGTTTCGCCGTCGATTTCGGCTTCGTCGAAAAACTTTCGGACTTCCAGTTTGATTTCGACCGTTTTAGTCGCGTCTTCCAGCGATTCGAACAGGCAATTCACCGCCTGCCCGCTAAAATTGCGCACAATCGAAGCCAGCGCGTTCGACCATTCGAGCGGCATTCGCGGGTCGCCAAAAGTCGTATCGGGCAAAGAGACGTTATCTCCGCCCGCGTATTTCGGTCCCGTGACCGGAACCATAAACGAAACGTCTTCGACGCGCATCAGGCGATAACCGTCTTTGAGCACTTCGGCTGCGGGCGGCGCTTCGGGCAGGACGGCGACGACGAAATTGCTCGATTCGTGCAGCTCGATGCCGACGAGAATCAGCTTCCAGATGTTGCGAAAGTCCATCTCCAAGCCGGGAAAAGCGTTGGAAATCGCCGAATGCGGCAGCGTGCTCGGCGGATTGCCCGCCGCCTGATACTGCAATTGCGCGGAAAGATTTTTTGCTTTAATTGATTTATTCATCGCTGATACTCTTTGCTAATTCAACATAATATTCGGCGGCGGCGCGAACTTTGTTCACCTGTCGCCGCGTCAAAGCCAGATGCCGACCGTCGGCGCTGCGCATCAGGGCGGGCATTTTCCGACGTTTCTCGTCGGAAAGGTCGCCGACCTCGTCGTAATCCCGCAGAACGCGCGCGAACCACGCGAGCGAGCCGCTTTCCAGCGCGAGCAGAACGCGCTCGTGACGCGAGCGAATCGCCAGCGAATCGGCGACCGCCGGATCGACAATCGGCTCCAGCGCACGGTTCACATCGAGATAATCCATCCGCGCCATTCCGACGCCGCGCTGTCTGGAAGGCAGATTCATCTGCGCCGTGTTCATCAGACGAACGGTTTCGAGCGCGCGCCGGACGATTTCCCGCACGTCCAAAATTTCCTGCTCGGTCAGAGGCTCGTCCATTTCGGGTCCGAACATCGCCTGCTCCAATTCGTCGCCGACGGTTCTGACGGGCATACTGTCGGGCGCGAAAGTCGGCGGTCCGGCGGCAATCCGCGCGTAGGCGCTCAGGGTTTCGCCGCCGGTTTCCAGCGTGACTTCGACGATTCCGTCGCACTCGTCGTCGAGATAGCCGTAGCTGATTTGACCGTTGCCGTCGTCGGTCGGCTTGCCCGCGTAAATCGCTGCCGGATTGGTCGCTTTGCGGACGCCTATCGGGTTTTTATCGACATCATACGGGTCGATATAACCTTTCCACGTTCCCTTATTCGGGTCGTAAACGGCGTCCTTGATATTCGGGTCTGTTTCATCGTCTTTATCCGCCGACGGGTCGGGCGGCGGACCGTAAACGTATCCGGCGGCGGGCGTAAAGCGCAGGCGAATTTCGGGAAAATCTTTGGTCGGCTTGATGTATTGCACAAAACCGAGCGGTAGAGATTTTCCTTCGAGAAAATTATTGCAGAAGCCTTCTAAAGGCTGTAATTTGTGATTGCTGAAATTTTCGACTCGCGCTTCTATCTTGTCGTTTTCATCGCCCGTGCGGCGAAACGCTTTGATGTTGGCGACCTCGACGCTCCATTTTAAATCGTTCGGCGCGAGTCCGGCTTTCGATAAAATATTTGCCGTTAAAGGAACGAGCTCGTCGTCGCCGTCAAAGCGCGCCCAGACTTCGAGAAACGGGGCAATCGGGCGGATGTTTCCCGCGCCGTCGCGAAAATTGACTTTTTCGGGCGTCGCGGCGGTAATCTCGCCCGTTTTTTTATCGACCAGAAAAGTCTCTGCCGGGACAATCTGCCGCACGCCAATCGGGTCTGTAATTATCAAATCGTAATTATCCATCGGCTCTGCGCTCGAACCGAGACGGGCGATGGCAAACGGCGGAAGAATGCGAAGCTCTGCGATTTTTTTTGCCATATTTTAACCTCCGATTAAAGTCTCGACCTGCGCCAGCGCGCTCTCGTTCGCCGATTGCAAACCGTTTAAATAATTCGCGTATTGCCCGCCCGTTTCAAGCAGCAATTTTTTAATGTATTGCCCGGACGCGAGAAATAAATCGCGGTGCATTCGCCAGCGGTCGGCGTTTCGCGACGCGAGCGCGAGCGAATACGGCATCTCGAACGGAGGTCCGGCGAGAAACTCGCTGCCGCCGCCGGCGTGCATCGGCAGCGTCATCAAAATTTCGGTGATGGAGCGAATATTATACATTTCGCCGAACGCCCACGAAACCAGCAGACCGCGCGGCGTTCGCCCCGATGCGCGAAGCGGCGCTTCAATCTGAAATGAATGCATCAGAGACATCAAAAGCATCCGGTAACGCAGATTCAGCAGACCCGCCCACGTATTGGCTTCGGGGTTGCTGATATATCTGTCGGGCGGCGCGCCGGAATCGGTCGTCGGATTACGGGCGACATTGCGCGACGGCTGCCAGCCTTTTTCGTCGGGAAACTCGCGGTAGATTTCCAGAAATTTTCCGAAGTGCGAAGCGCCCAAAGCGCCGATGGTCGAGCCTTCGCCCTGCGTGGCGATAAGCTGTATGGCTTTGATTGCCGACGTGCGGTCGTTTGCCGTTTCAATCAAAATATCGTCGTAGCCTAATCCCCATTCGCTCGGATTGACCTGAAAGCGCAAGGAGCTCGACTGAATGTCGGACGAAGCGATAAACGAAGGCGGCTTCGGCTTCGGGTCTTTTTCCTGCACCGGCGGCTGAAACAGCGCGAGAATCGCGGCGTAAAGAATGCCGACGCGGTTGACTTTCATCCCCTCGCTGCCGTGGTCGACGTATTTCTCGATTTCCGCGATTTCGTCCGTCAATCCGAGTTTTTCGATAGTCTCCTCGTCGGGCATTTCGGCTAAGACATATTTGCCCAGAGATTTTTTCGTCAGCGGCTCCAGCTCAAACGGAAACGGGTACAAATCTTCGGGAATCGGGTAATCTTCGCGCTCGAACGAAAGCGCGCCGCCGATTAAGGTCAGCATATTTTCGACCGTGACGAGATGCCCCATTTCCTCGCGCGCGATTTCCAGAATTTTCGCTTTCCATTTCTGCGTCAGCGCGCGGTGCTTCGGGTCGCTCAGATGCTGTCCGCCGAGTGAATATCCGGCATACAGATACTGCACCATCAAAGCGTGCTCGACTTCCGCGCCGATGTGCATCAGATAAATCGCGCGGTCGCGCGGCGCGGTAAATATGTCGAGACTCGCCTGCTGCTCGACCGGATGCGCGGAAACCGTCTCCAGCTTCGTTAAAGGCAGCGGCGACGCGCCGGCGCCCGCCTCGGCGAGAAAACCGGCTCGCCGCGAACCCGGCGCAGCCGCCGCGTCGCCGCCCGTCCACAATAAATGTTTGGTTAATCTTGTAGCCACAATTTTCCTTCGAATGTTTCCCGCTAAACGCGGTTTCTGAAAATAAAAAAGCCGAAAATCCTACGCGGAATAATCAGCTTTCTTTTAATATTTTATTTTCCGTAATTTTGATTTGCGCCGAAATCCGGCTGCCTGTTTTGCGGAAATAATCGCCGCCCGCTCGCGCGGGAGATGGCGGATTCCGGTCTTTTGCTGGATTGCATGGGCGATTCGACATCACGCGACAGATACTTGAGGCGCTTTGATTTCGCCGCTCAAGCCCTTTATTTTCTCTTTCGACCGAAACCCGGTCTGAAGCTTGTTTTTTACCGCAAATGCTTTTTAATTTTCCGCGTCAGAACGTTGACAGCAAAGCTGTTATGTTTTTGGTTCGCTAAAGCTAACACAGGTTAAAATGCGTGTCAATATTTTTTTTGGTGAACTGAAAACACGAAAATGAAAAAGCTCAGGATACGTGCCATCCTGAGCTTTTTCATTTTTCCAAAGGAGCTAAGAGAATATGAACAAAGAATCGTTAACCCGACCTTCGTAGCTGTATGAAAGACTTATTCGCGATTAGTTTCCAGAAACACCTGAAAACAATTTTTCGACGGAATTTTTCCGGCGCGTTCAGATAAATTTTCGATGCGAGATTCGCTCATCGAAATTATCTTTCCGTAACCTATCGGCTGCCGTATGATAATATGTTCTATTGATTTATTACGCGTTTTATCGACAGTTGCCCGGGCAATTATAAATTTATACGAATAAGGGTCGGCGGAATTATTTTGATGAATTCGGAAATTTTAATTATCGGCGGCGGCGTTATCGGCTTGGCGCTGGCGCGGAGCTTAAAGAAATACGGCGCAAAGTCAATCACGATTCTCGAACGCGAAAAAGTCGGGCGCGAATCGTCTTTCGCCGCCGCCGGAATGCTCGCGCCGCAGGCGGAAACCGATAAAACCGACGATTTTTTCGATTTTTGTCTCGAATCAAACAAACTTTACCCGCAGTTTGCCGCGGAATTATTTGACGAAACCGGCATCGACATCGAGCTTGACCGCGCGGGAACGCTTTATCTGGCTTTTTCCGACGACGACGTGAAAGACATCAATCGCCGCTACGTCTGGCAGAAAGGCGCGCGCCTGGCGATTGAATATCTGACGGCGGAAGAAATTCGTAAAAACGAGCCGTTCGTCTCGCCCGACGTGCGCGAAGGCTTATTTTTTCCGCACGATTGGCAGGTCGAAAATCGCAAACTGC
>DASVWG010000454.1:0-2581 GCA_036389695.1 Pyrinomonadaceae bacterium | reverse complement strand
CGTCCGGTTTTAGTATTTTATTTCGGAATTATAACACAGGTATTATCGTTTATCTTTCCGGAAAATCCATCACGATTCGGTTATATTCGCGCGGGTTTTCTATGTTCAGCGGTAATCGCACAAAGAAACGGGACGCTGATTTATTAAGATAAATCAGGATTGGTTCGGATAAATTTTAATAAAATCCTAAACAATCTTAATCAATCCTAATCAAACAGCGTCCGGTTTTCGTCTATGTTTTGAACGCAAAATCGTCTGACGGAAGTTTATTTTTTTCTTAATTCCTTTATGCGTCGTAAAAGCTGCGGCGCGAGCTTCATGGTTTGAAACAGCGAGCCGGTGGCGAAATATCTGGCGAAGCCGCGAAAAGTTTCGACGGCTTCGGGCGAATAGGGAAGCCACCAGGCGTTCGGCAGAATGGCGAAGCGGTTGACGTGGATGTGCTGCGGCTGGACGAGTTCCAATAAGCCTTGTCGCCCGTGCGTTCTGCCGTAGCCCGAATTTTTGAAGCCGCCCCACGGCGTTTGCCCGATGCCGTGCGTGTATAAAACTTCGTTGACGCAGACGGTTCCGGCTTCGATTTTTTCCGCGACTCGCTTTCCTTTCGTCAAATCCCGAGTCCAGACGCTCGCCGTCAAGCCGAATTCCGAATCGTTCGCCAATTGAACGGCTTCTTCTTCGGTTTTAAAAACGGCAATCGGAAGCGTCGGACCGAAAGTTTCTTCGCGCATCGCGCGCATCGAATTGTCGGCATTTCCGATAACGGTCGGCTCGAAAAACGAGCCTTCGAAATCCGCGTTGCGCTTGCCGCCGGTCAGGATTTTCGCGCCTTCCGCGGCGAAGCTGGCGACGTGTTCTTCGACCAGTTTTAATTGTCTTTCGCTGGACATCGCGGCGATGTCGGTCGATTCGTCGCTGCCGTAATTCTGGCGCAGCTTGCGCGTTTTTTCGACAATCAGATTCGTGAATTCTTCCGCGACGGATTCTTCGACGTAAAGTCTTTCGACCGACGAGCAGGATTGACCGGAATTGCAGAACGCGCCCCAGATTGCCGCTTCCGCCGCGATATTTAAATTAGCGTCTTTAAAGACAATCATCGGGTCTTTGCCGCCGAGCTCGAGCACGACCGAGGTTAAATGCTTCGCCGCGTTTTCGGCGATTCGCTTGCCGGTCGCGACGCTGCCGGTAAACATAATTTTATTGACGCCCGCATCGACCATCGCCGCGCCGGTTCTGCCGTCGCCCGTTAAAATTTGCACGACCGATTCGGGCGCGCCGGCTTTTTCAAAAATCCCGCCGATTTTTAAACCGATAAACGGCGTCAGCTCGCTCGGCTTTAAAATCACGGTGTTTCCCGCCAGCAGCGACATCGCCGTTTCGCCCAGCGGAATCGAAAACGGGTAATTCCAAGCCGGAATAATGCCGACCACGCCGAGCGGCTGATAGATGATTTTCGAATAGCGTCCGAGAGTGGCGTAAAGACCGATATTGATTTTTTCCGGCTTGAGAATTTTCGCCGCGTTTCTGGAAAAATACTGCATTAAATCCAAAACGGGCGAGATTTCCATCGAGAGCGCTTCGGCGAAGGGCTTGCCGGATTCGTCGGAAATCAGGCGCGCGATTTCTTCCATTTCCGCCAGGATTACTTCGCGGGCTTTCATCACGACGCGGGCGCGTTCTTTAAACGAAGTCGCGCGCCATTTCAGAAAAGCCGCGCGCGATTTTTCGACCGCCGATTTTACATTTTCGGCGGAAGTTACCGGAACTCTGCCGATTTCTTCATTGGTCGCCGGATTGTAGGAAACGATTTCTTCCTGTTTGGTCGGAAATGAAAGAACTGCGCTCATAAATTCTCCTGTTAATCGGGTTTTGCCGATTTGTCCCGTTTTTCGGTTTTGATGACAAAACCCTTTTCCGGTGTTTTCCGGTTATATTCCAGACGCGAAAATTCGTATGTCAACTTTTCGTTTTCGCCGTAGATTTCTTTCTCTAACTCGATTATCAAACGGTCGCCTTTAAGCGATAACTTCAAGGTTTCGTTGTCGTCGGCGTCATTAATTTGAATTTCGGGACTGACGATTGAGCGATTTTCCAGACAAAGCTCAAGCGGCACGGATTTCTTTTTAATCAAACGCAAGCTTGCATCGAGTTGAAGCCAGACCAGCCCGAAAGCCTCGCTCGCGCCGCATTGCCCGCAGACGTTGCAGTTGCCCATCGCTTCGGTCAAAACGACGAGAAAAGTCTGGTTATTTTTCACGGTCGCGTCGATTAATTTAAAGGTCGCGGGCGGCGCGGTGCATTCGCGGGCGTCCAGCTCGCGTTTGCGTTCTCCGGCGGCGACATACGGGCAGCCCGCAATTTCCCGGCTTAAGTTAATCGTCGCGCGCGCTTTGCCTCGCGTCACGACGATTCCGCCCGTTTTGTTGCCGCGCACGCCGATTTTTTGCGCCGTCGCCGCGCAATTCAAAAACAGGAAAAATAATAAGCTGAAAATTATTGTCCGCATAAATTTGCAGGAAAGGCGGAAACGCGACAGTTATGGAGCGTGTCTTTCAAGCCGAAGAAACACGCTCCATAACTG
>DASVWG010000453.1:0-1702 GCA_036389695.1 Pyrinomonadaceae bacterium | reverse complement strand
TTTTTCTGGTAATTCTGCTGTACAGTTATGCCTGCGCCGAAAGCGATGCGGATTTTCCGAAAATTCCCGCTTCAAAAAGCGTTCCGAAATTTCGCGTCGAAACGGTGGCGGCGAATCTGGAAATCGTCTGGTCAATCGTTTTCGCGCCCGACGGACGGATATTTTTTACCGAACGACCGGGCAGAGTGCGCGTCATCGAAAACGGGAAACTACAAAACGCGCCGTTTTTTACCGTGCCGGATGTCGAGCCTTCGGGCGAAAGCGGTTTGATGGGAATGACTCTGCATCCCGATTTTCCCGTAAATCGTTTTGTTTATCTCGCTTACGCTTATCGCGACGCGAAAGGCGAGCAGCGCGTGCGCGTCGCGCGTTATCGCGAAACGGGCGCGAGCCTGACCGAGCCGAAAACGATTATCGAAAATATTCCCGCCGCGCGTTATCACGCCGGAACGCGCCTGCGCTTCGGTCCCGACGGCAAGCTTTACGTCACGACGGGCGACGCGACCAACCAGAGCGAGGCGCAGAAACTCGATACGCTCGCCGGAAAAACCTTGCGTTTGAACGACGACGGCAGCGTTCCCGCCGATAATCCGTTTATTAATCAAACGGGCGCGCGACCGGAAATCTGGACTTACGGGCATCGCAACGCGCAAGGGATGGATTTTCAGCCGGAAACGGGTCTGATGTTTCAAACCGAGCACGGACCGAGCCTGATTGACGGCGTTTCGCTTTTTAAACGTTCGGGCGGCGACGAAGTCAACCTCGTCGAGCGCGGAAAAAATTACGGCTGGGCGAAAATCAGTCATCAGATGCGGCGCGAAGGAATGGAAACGCCGCTTGTCGAATATTCTCCGGCGATTGCTCCGGCGAGCGCGATGTTTTATCGCGGAAGTTTGTTTCCCGCCTTCAAAGGCAATCTTTTTATCGGCGCGCTGAAGGGCGAGATGATTATTCGTCTGGTGCTGGACGGACGCCGCGTCATCAGTCAGGATAAATTACTGGAAAAACAATACGGGCGCATTCGCGACGTGACGGAAGCGCCGGACGGCTCGATTTATTTTTCGACCTCGAACCGCGACGGGCGCGGCTCGCCGGCGAAAGAAGACGACCGCCTTCTGCGCATCGTGCCGCTCGACAGTATTGAAACGAAATCGGAGATAAAATAAATTTTTGGGAAAATATGAAAAAATCAATCATCGCAGCTCTTTTAATACTCGGCGTTTTTGCCGGATTCGCTTTCAGCCAGACGAAAAAGCGTACCGCCGCGAGCGGCGCGAAAACGACGGTTAAAAAGGCAGCGACCACAAAAACAACGACACCAAAAACAATTGTGACAACTCAAAAAACGGCGTCGGTCACAACCGCTTCGGGCTTAACCTATATCATTACGCAAAAGGGCACGGGAGCGCAGCTTAAAGCGGGCGATACGGTTATGGTTCACTACACGGGGCTTTTGACGAGCGGAAAGATGTTTGACAGCTCGGTGGAGCGCGGCGAGCCGATTTCGTTTGAGCTCGGCGCGGGAAAAGTGATAAAGGGCTGGGACGAAGCGCTGCAAAAACTTCGCGTCGGCGACCGCGCGACGCTGATTATTCCGCCCGCCATCGGCTACGGCTCGCGCGGCGCGGGCGGCGTCATTCCGCCGGACGCGACGCTGATTTTTATCGTCGAAGTCGTCGGCGTGCGGTAGAATTCAGGGAAT
>DASVWG010000452.1:0-7118 GCA_036389695.1 Pyrinomonadaceae bacterium | reverse complement strand
GATTATCGCCCGCCGCGCCGAATTGAAGTCCTCGAAACGTATTGTTTCCGCTTTGCAGCACGTAAAAAGTTCCGTTCGAGCTGCGCCAGACGGCGTAATCCGTGCGCCCGTCGCCGTCAAAATCGTTCGGCACGGCAGCGTCGTCGGCAAACAATCCGAAGTTTTGCGTGACGTAGCCCGAAGCGCTCTGATTGACGTGCCAAATCATCGAGCCGCTGCTGTTTTGAATGGCGGCGTAATCGGTGCGCAAATCGCCGTCAAAATCCAGAATCCGGCTGCGTCCCATAAACGGCGTTCCCTGAAAAACGTAGAAAGTCCGGTCGCCGATGGTGATTGTGCCGGTGCGAAAAACGTCCGGAATATTGATTGACTGGACGGTGAAGCTGACGGTCGAGTTTCCGCTTCCGACGTTCGGCGAATTGACCGTAATCCAGTCGGCATTGCTTTTAACCGAATAATCGCAATTTGTCGGCGCGGTGACATTGATGCTTCCGCTTCCGCCCAGAGACGAAGTGCGAAATTCGGTCGCGGACAGGTTAAAAGTGCAAACCGTCTGATTTCGCAAAGCGCGGTCGACGTTTAATCTGCCGCCGGTTTTGACGACGCCGTTCCACTGCGTGAGCGGGTCAACCGTATTCATCAAAGTCGCTTTCAGAGAAGCGACCGAAAGATTCGGGTTATACGCCGCGAGCAGCGCCGCCGCGCCCGTCACGTGCGGCGCCGCCATCGAAGTTCCGCTTAAGGTTCCGTAATTGTTACTTAACCTCACGGTGCTCAGAATCTCGACGCCCGGCGCGGCGAGGTCAACGCTGGTCGAGCCGAAATTCGAGAAGCTCGCTTTCGTGTCGGTCGAGGTCGAAGCCGCCACCGACAAAATGCTCGGACTCGTGTAGCTTGCCGGAAAAATCGGCGCGGTTTCGATGTTTCTATCGTTGTTGCCCGCCGCGAAAACGTTCAAAATTCCCGCATTTCCCATCGCGTCGAGCGCGTCTTTCGTCGCCTGGTCGTAACCGCAAGCCTCATCGCATCCGCTATAGCTGTTGTTCGTTACGCGAATGTTGACGCCGCGATTTTTCATCATCCGGATGTAATTGTAGGCGTTTATCAGCATCGTCGAAGTCGTGCCGAAACCGCCCGAATTATAGATTTTTATCGCCATAAGACGGACGTTCCAGTTAACGCCGACGACGCCGAGCGAATTGTTGCCGACCGCGCCGATGGTTCCGCCCGTGTGCGTTCCGTGACCGTTTTCGTCCAGCGGGTTCGAATCGTTGAAAAAGAAATCGTAACCGTAATAATCATCGACAAAACCGTTGCCGTCGTCGTCGATGTTGTTTCCATTTATCTCGCCCGGATTCGTCCACATATTCGCCGCGAGGTCTTCGTGCGTGTATTTCATTCCGGTGTCGATATTCGCCACCACGACGGCGGCGCTGCCGGTCGTCAAATCCCACGCCGCCGGCGCGGAGATTTTCGCTAAGCCATACATCGCGGTGTTGGTAAATTGCGGGTCGTTCGGCGTGGCTTGCAGGTGATACAGATAATTCGGCTGGACGTATTCGACATCCGCCAGATTCGCATATCGCGCGACGGCGGTTTCGACCGATAAACCGGCGGGCAGCTTCACTCTCTGCCAGCCCAGTTCGGGAAATTCTTCCGCCACGCGCGCGCCGAACTGCGAGTTGACCGAAACCGCCGCCGCGGAAACCGTCCCGTCTTTGAATTTCACCAGCAATTCGCCGTCGGCGTAAATTTTGGAATTATACTGGGCAAAAGCGATTTGCGATAAAAACAAAAACGCCGAAACGAAAAAAAATGCAAATTTTACGGGTTTCATCAGCTTACGACCTCGCGCCAGTGGCATTGAATATCATTATATTTTAGTTTTTTTCCGGGCAGTGAGACAAGGAAAATCAGGGCAAAAGTAAAAGGCAAAATTGAGATGTCGATACCTGTTTTAAAATTTATGGGGCGGCTAGAGGGAATCGAACCCTCGTTTCTAGAACCACAATCTAGCGCTCTAACCGCTGAACTATAGCCGCCATAACTTAAATGTTGACAAAAACGTGCCGCTTGTAATTAAATTCAGCGGCGGATTTGCGCCGATGACAGTTGGCGCACAACACATCGCATTTTTTTATCTCTTCCTCAATTCGCGTCCAGGTCGAATTAAGAATCAAATTCGAGATGCTTTCAATTTTATCAATTCTGCTCCGATGGTCAAACTCCAAAACTATCGGGTCAGATTCGCCGCAATTCGAGCAAGGATGCTCTGCCAGATATTCAAAAACTTTCCGGGCGTTTTCCCGCCGCATTCTATTGCGGCTCGCGTTGTGGCTGTCTCTGTAGCACCGGTGATTTTCGTAATAACGTTTTTCCCAGTTTGCCTTGTAACACTCGCGACACCACGAAGCGCGTCCGTCTTTTGCCGTTTTTCGTGCCGGAAACGCCGCTAAATCTTTTCGGCATTTGCATTTCGTGCAAATCTTTTCCGCGCCGTCCTTCATAGGCAAAGTAAAATTAAAGACGAACTGATATTATTACTGAAAATTCGCACTTTATTCAAGTTTCAACGCTCAAAGCGAAAAATAAACGGCAAAAACTTTATTCCGTTTTGCGGCTGAAACGGCTGCGGCGTTTGTGTTTTTCGCCGCTGGCGCTTTGATTTTTTCCGGCTTTAAACAAAATTTCGCCGGATTGATTCAGGGAACGAATCGGCGCTAAATCTTCGGCTTGACCGCCGCGCGCGGCGTAGCGCGTCGGCACCAGCAGAAGCTGAACTTTCGGCGCGTCAGGCGCGGTGCGGCGGTCGAAGATTTGAACGAGCGAATGGACTTCGCGGTGCGTCCGATTTGATAAAGCGTGCGCTTCGTCCCGCAATTTTTGCAGAAAATTCATCGCCGGCGAGCGAGCGTCGAAATCGATTTTCGCGTCGCCGAAATTAGTTAAAAAATGGCTGATTCTGCCGTGTTGCTTCGGTGGCTTGACGGCGGAGGCTACCGGTAAATCTTCCAAATCGAATTGCCGCAAAACTTTTCGCACGGCATTAAGCTGCGGCTTTCCGCCGTCGAGCAAAATCAAATCCGGGAGACCTGCGCGCGCGGGCAAAAGTTTCAGCCTTTCGCGCACGCTTTCCGCCAGAGATTCGGTTTCCGAAAGATTTTCAAACTGCCAGACAATATCTTCGTCGCCCGCTAATTTGCCGTCTTTGCCGGAGACGCGCGCGGCGACGATTTCCTTTCCCGCCAGATGCGCCACGTCGAAACATTCGATGCGGCGCAGCGCGTTTTTCAAACCAAAGATTTCTTTTAATTCGGCGGCGATTTTTTTCGCGTCGCGCCGTTTTTGCAAAACCGGATTGGCGAGCAAAATTTCGGCGCGTTTCCGTGCGCTGAAAACAGTCGGCGGCAATTTTTCGGGCAGCTCGGCGATTATTTCAGCCCGTTTGCCGAAACGCTGCGAAAGATGTTTTTCCAGCGTCTTTCGCCCGGAAAAATCGTGGGAAACGTAAATCCGTTTCGGGAAATAAAATTGATAAAAATCCTTTATAAATTCGGCTAAAGCCGCGCCTTCATTGCCGGTTTCGCGTTCGGTTTTCCAGACGAAATGCTTTCCGCCGACCATTTTCCCGCGCCGCAAAGTGCTCAGCTGAACGTTCGCCACGCCGTTTTCGACCGTCGCGGTTAAAACGTCGCTAAAATCTTCGGCGCGAATCTGCCATTTGGAATCGTTTAAAATTTCGGAAATCGCGCGGCGAATGTTTCTCGCTTCCGCCGCGCGTTCAAATTCCAGATTTTCCGCCAAAAGAGCGATTTCCTTATCGATTTTAAATAAAAGCTCGTCGCCGCGCTTCGACAAAAGCAGGCGCACGGCTTCGACCGCGCTTTCGTATTTTTCGTCGTCGCAGATTTCCGCGACGCACGGCGCTTGGCAGCGGCGCAGAAAATATTCCGGACACGGCGCGTCGAAACTGCCGTCAATATCCAGCTCGCACGGATGCAGGCGAAAAACGCGCGCGATAAAATCAATCAAACGTCTTACAGTCGTCTCCGGCAAAAACGCGCCGTAAAGCGCATCTTTTTCATCGACCAAATCCGGTCGCCGCGTGACCAGCAGACGCGGAAATCGCTCGCCGGTCGTCAGAACTAAAAATGGATAATTCATAGTCAGAACCGCCTGCGGTAGCGGGCGGTTTAACGTAAACTACTCAAAACTTAAAAATAAATTTCAAACGCCTGAAACTCTCAACTTCAACCGCCCGCTACCGCAGGCGGTTCCGACTCGTCGAGCATCGTATAAATCGTTTCTAACGTGTCGGCGTCTTCGATTTTTTTATCGTCGCGCCAGCGCAGGATGCGCGGAAAGCGGACGGCGATACCGGATTTATGACGCGTCGAACGCTGGATTCCTTCAAAGCCGAGCTCAAAAACGAGCTGCGGCGTCACCGAGCGAACGGGACCGAAAGTTTCCAGCGTGTTGTTGCGGACGAAGCGGTCGACTTTCCGAATCTCGGCGTCGGTCAAGCCGGAATAAGCCTTCGCAAACGGAACCAGCTCGCCGTCGCGCCAGACGGCAAAAGTGTAATCGGTATAGAGACTTGCGCGTTTTCCCGAACCGCGCTGAGCGTAAATCAGGACGGCATCGATAGTCAGCGGGTCGATTTTCCATTTCCACCAATCGCCGCGCGGACGCCCAACGCGATAAGGCGAATCGAGCCGCTTGAGCATAAAGCCTTCGACCTTTCGATTGCGGCTTTCCGCGCGAATTTCCGCCAGTTCGTTCCAGTCTTTTGCCTCGACGACCGGCTCGAGCAAAAGCGATTTTTTCGATTCTTCGGGCAGATTCGCCAGAATTTCGGCGAGAATCGCGCGGCGCTCGCGCATCGGTTTCGGGCGAATGTCTTCGCCTCGAAACTCAAGAATGTCGTAACACAAAAGCACGACCGGAACTTCTTCCAGAAGTTTTTTGCCGATGGTTTTGCGCCCGATGCGCCGCTGCAATTGCGCGAAAGGCAAAACGGCGTCGTCTTTCCACGGCAGAATCTCGCCGTCCAGAACCGTCCCGTCCGGCAGATTGAAACTCGCGGCGGTGATTTCCGGAAAGCGTTCGGTGACCAAATCTTCGCCGCGCGACCAAAGGAAGCTTTCGCCCGCCCGCCGTATCAACTGCGCGCGAATGCCGTCCCATTTCCACTCGGCTTGCCAATCGGAAATCGTGCCTAAATCTTCGAGCGGAAAATCAATCTGGTGCGCCAGGTGAAACGGATACGGGCGCGACAAATCGGCGTCGGAGGCGGCGGCTTCAATCAGATTCAGATAAAAATCCGCGTTCGGCGACCACGTTCCCATCAGGCGATGCGCGATGATTTCCTTTTCGATGCCCGCCACTTGCGCCAGCGCGCGCACGACCAGAAGCTGCGAAACGCCGACGCGAAAGCTGCCCGTG
Organism: Pyrinomonadaceae bacterium; assembly: GCA_036389695.1. Classification (GTDB taxonomy): domain Bacteria; phylum Acidobacteriota; class Blastocatellia; order Pyrinomonadales; family Pyrinomonadaceae; genus JALZHR01. The sequence continues at coordinate 1,673 of DASVWG010000452.1, read as the reverse complement.
ATGAATTTGTTGAAAACAAAACGCTGGTCGGCGTCGAGCTCGCTCCAAGCCTGTGCGACCGCTTCGTGCTGTTCCGCTTCCGCCAAATCCCGCAGCGGCAAAATCCGTTTTTCCACCCAGTAGCTCAAGGGCAATTCGGTTCCTTCCGCCGAATTATCCGGCAAAAGCAGCGCAATCGTTTCGCCCAAATCGCCGACCGCATCGTAGGAAAGCTCGAAAAGCCAATCTTCGACGCCCGCGATTTCCGCCGCCCAGGCGCGCAATTTCGCGGTCGGCACAATCTGTCGCGGCTTGCGCCCGCTCAGAAAATAAATCGCCCACGCCGCGTCTTCCGCGCTTGCCTCGCTGAAATATCTGACCATCGCTTCGACCTTTTCATTGGTCTTGTTCGTCTGGTCGAGAGCTAAATATAAATCGGTAAATTCTTTCATTTATGGGAAATTCAAACAGGATGAACAGGATAGACAGGATAATTTAAAACTAATAACGTTGAATCTTGATTTCTATCCTGTCTATCCTGTCCATCCTGTTAATTATTCTTCATCAATTTCTGTTCCCGCCAAACCCATTTCAGGTGATTCGCCCGCATATCGCGTTTTTAGCGGTCGCGCGTCCACGCCTCGGTTTTGCAGATAGCGGACGAGCGGCTCGGTCGTGCCGTGCGTGACGAGAATTTTTTCGGCTTCCGTTGCGGAAATCGCCGTCAAAAGCTCGTCCCAATCGGCGTGGTCGGACAAAATAAAGCCGCGGTCGACCGCGCGGCGACGGCGCGCGCCGCGAATCCGCATCCAGCCGGATGCAAACGCCGTCGAAGCGTTGCCGAATTTGCGCAGCCACGGCGTGTCCTGCGCCGAAGGCGGCGCGACGACGAGCGAGCCGATAAAATCCTTCTTGTTTTCGACCGCGCCGACATACTCGGTCGGCGGCAATTCGACGCCCGATTCGCGATATTCCTGCGTCAAACGTTCGACCGCGCCGTGCGTGTAAATTTTTCCGATTGAAGCATCCACGCTTTTCATAATGCGCTGCGCCTTGCCGAGCGAATACGCGAAAATCACCGACGCTTTGCCTTTTTCGGCGTTCGCGCGCCACCATTCGTTGACGTCCGGGAACAAAATATCGGGCGGCGTCCAGCGATAAATCGGCAAGCCGAAAGTCGCTTCGGTGATAAAAGTGTGGCATTTGACGTGTTCAAACGGCGCGCAGGTCGGGTCTTTCGTCAATTTGTAATCGCCCGAAGCCACCCAGATTTCGCCTTTATATTCGACGCGCACCTGCGACGAACCCAAAACGTGTCCCGCCGAATGAAACGAAACTTTGACGCCGTTAATTGTGCGCGTTTCGCCGTGAGGCATCGCTTCAATGTTGCCTTCGTTCCACAGACGCGAGCGAAAAAGCCTCTCGCCTTCTTTTGAAACCAGATAATTTTTCGAGCCGCGATAGGTGTGGTCGGCGTGCGCGTGCGTCAGGACGGCTTTTTCCACGGGTTTCCACGGGTCAATGTAAAAATCGCCCGCCTCGACATACAGCCCCTGCTCGCTCAATCTGATTAAATCCATTTTTCAATTTTAACAAATCGGGAAAGAGGCGAGGAAGAGTTTTGCAAAAATTAGCATTTTAATCTTGTCTTACCGGACAAAAATAGTTACTTTTGCAGCGGAATCAAGCGCACA
>DASVWG010000451.1:0-3248 GCA_036389695.1 Pyrinomonadaceae bacterium | reverse complement strand
TTGACAATATTGATAAAAAATTAAAGTCTGATTTGAATTAGGCTTGGAAAACGCGCCCGCTGCCGTGCCCGCGACACTGAAATCTTCGGTGCAGGCGTCTGCCGACCAGATTTTTCGCACTTTCGGCAAAACGCTGCGCTTGATTAAATTTTCTTCCGCCGCCGTCGGCGTCGCCGGTTTGTCGTCTTTCGCCGGGTCGTTGATGACAATCGACGTTTGCGCGAAAGCATTGACGGCGAGAAAGACGAAAACGATTAAAAAGCTGAATAAATATTTGTTTTTCATAATCCGAAAATCATAATCGAAAACTTATTTTCAGACAAGATTTGCATTTGACGCGAGGTTCTTTGTAGGCTAAATAGACAATGAAAATTCAAAGACAGCAACATGGAAAAAGGGGCGCGTTTTTCATCGAGGAAAACGGCGAATGGATAGCGGAAATGACTTACAGCCGCGAAGGGATGAGGAAAATCGTGATTGACCACACGGAAGTCGACGACGCGCTGAAAGGCAAAGGCATCGGCAAACATCTGGTCGCGGCGGCGGTGCAATACGCGCGGAAAAATAATCTGCTGATAAAACCGACTTGCCCGTTCGTCAAATCGGTGATGGAAAAAAACGAAGAATACGAGGACGTTTTGACCAAATAGATGACGCCGCCGCGCATTTCCGCTTCGAGTTATTCAAACACCGCGCCTTTGATTTGGTCGTTTCTCTACGGCACGAATCGCGGCAGATTCGAGATGATTCTCGACACCGCGCCCGCGCGCTCCGCCGAGCTTTTAGCTGAGGCTCGCGTCGATGCCGCGCTCGTTCCGGTCATCGCTTACCAGACAATCGAAAACGTTTTGCTCGTCCCGGAAGTCTGCGTCGGCGCGCGCGAAAAAGTCCGCAGCGTGTGTCTGGTCACGCGCGGCGCGGATTTGGAAACGGTCAAAAGCGTCTCGCTCGACGTTTCGTCAAAAACTTCGGTCACTCTGACGAAGATAATTTTTCGGGAATTCTTAAGCCGCGAGCCGCAGTGGAAACCGGCGGAACCGAATCTGGAGAAAATGCTCGCCGAATCCGATTGCGCCCTGCTCATCGGCGACCCGGCGCTGATGATTGCGGAACGCGGATTCGGGATTGCGGATTTTTCAAAGGACGAAGGACAAAGGACAAAGGACAAAATAAGAAAATTCGATTTGGCGGAAACGTGGAAAAGCTTTACCGGCTTGGGATTTGTTTTCGCGATGTGGATGGCGAACGCGGAAAAAGCGGCGGTTGCGCGGACGATTGATTTGGCGACGGCGCGCGACGAAGGCTTGCGGCATCTGGACGAGATTATTTCAAACTATGAAAGCGAGATTACGCTCAAACGGGAAGATTTTAAAAAATACCTGTCGGAAAATATTTCGTATTCGATTGACGATTCGATGCGTCGGGGCTTGGAGCTTTATTTCAAACTGGCACACAAAAACGGCTTGATTGAGAAATCAAAGCCGCTTTTGTTTATCTGAAAAATGCCCAGAGCCAGACCGCCACGACCATAAATAAAAGCAGCGCCGCGTCGTTTGCTCTGAATCCGTCGTTTTCCCTGCTGTTTCGCATAAATAATATTACTCCTTTATAAAAATTTCCCTTGTCTGTAATAGCGTATTTTCCTCAATAAAAGTATCAATTGTCCGGCACAAAATTTGATACCAATTAGATGACTGATTTGAAATTCGCTTTTTGCGCAGTTTCAGATGCGTTTTCGCATAAATTTTTTGGCAAAGTGCGATTTTGATTGGCAAAATGAGAGAAATCAGCCACAAAGAAGGAGAAATGAAACCGCAGATAAACGCGGATGGACGCGGATAAAAGAAAAATATTATGCTGTAAATCTTGTTTGAATCTGCGTTTATCTGCGTTCATCTGCGGTTTCATTCTTTCTCTCTGTGTTCTCTGTGGCTAAAGTTTTCCGTGTTAGAATTATTTTGATTTATGAACAGCAATATTCAACCGATTTTAGATAAGGCTCTGGCGGGCGAAAGATTGACGGCGGAAGACGCGACCGCGCTGCTGGAATCTAACGATTTTGTCCGCATCGGCTTGGCGGCGCACGAACTGCGGATGCGCAAAAATCCGACCGACGTCGTGACTTACATCATCGACCGCAACATCAATTATACCAACGTCTGCAACGTCGTCTGCACGTTCTGCGCGTTTTATCGCCGACCGGGAAAGCCCGACACATACGTGCATTCGATAGAAGAAATCTGCCGGCGCATCGACGAAACCATCGCGCTCGGCGGCACGGGCGTTTTGATGCAGGGCGGCTTGCATCCGGATTTCAACATCGAGTGGTATGAAAATCTGCTTTCAACTTTGCACGCGAAATATCCGACGTTTCAACTGCATTGCTTTTCGCCGCCGGAGGTTCACAATATTCACCTGATTTCCGGTCTGGATTACGAAACGATTTTAAGACGTTTGAAAAATGCGGGATTGTATTCGATGCCGGGCGGCGGCGGCGAAATTCTCGACGACGAAGTTCGCAAGCGCGTTTCGACCAAATGCAATACGCAGGAATGGCTCGACGTGATGCGCGCCGTGCACAAAGTCGGCTTGCGCTCGACGGCGACGATGATGTTCGGCATCGGCGACAAAGTCGTCCACCGCGTCCGCCATCTCGAAAGAGTCCGCGACGTGCAGGACGAAACCGGCGGTTTCACGGCGTTTATTCCCTGGACTTTCCAACGCGAAAACACCGCGCTCGGACGCAAAATCACGGAAGAACCGACCGGCATCGACTATCTGAAAATGCTCGCCGTCTCGCGCCTTTTTCTAGATAACGTCCAGCACATTCAGGCGTCGTGGCTGACGCAAGGGCTGCGGCTCGGGCAGACCGCGCTTCGCTTCGGCGCGGACGATATGGGCTCGATTATGATTGAAGAAAACGTCGTTTCGGCGGCGGGCGCGGACACGCAGGCAAACGAAAAAGAACTGCGCTATCAAATCTCCGAAGCCGGATTCCGTCCGCAGCAGCGCGATATTTTGTATGAATACGTGAACCGCGAAAACGTCGACGAATTAGACGCGAGAAAATCAATTCCGCTCAGGCAGTTGAGCGTCGCTTTTGCCGATTGAGCAAGACTCGACAACGAAAAAAAATCGCCGGTCATTTTAACGATTAAAAATGACCGGCGATTTTTATTGCCGGACGACCGCTCGACACACCCGCCGGACTGCGCCCGTAAATACACATATTTCTGGAAAGCCGGGGC
>DASVWG010000450.1:0-1838 GCA_036389695.1 Pyrinomonadaceae bacterium | reverse complement strand
ATCAGAAGCCCGCTAAAGCGCAACTAAACTTCTTCTCCCTTGTGTCAATCGTAAAAGTGTAATAATCGCCGCCGATGCTTTGACCAAAGCGTTTATTATCAAACTGCCCGATTAACGACACTTTAAGATTTTAAAATGACGAAACATTCGCGCCGCAATTTTATCAAACAGCTCGGAGCCTTCGCCGGATTAGCGCTCGCCGCGCCAAATGCTTTCGGCGCGACGCTTTTCGACGAAACGGACGCGTTCAATTTTCTGGTCGTCGGCGATTCGCTCGTCTGGGGACAAGGCTTGCGCGAAGAAGAAAAATTTTATCACCTGACCAAAGAATGGCTGCGTACTGAAGTTTTCCAAAACACGCGCCAGATAGACTTAAAAGTCAAAGCGCATTCCGGCGCGAGCATCAACCTGCGCCCTTTTGAAGCGGACGCGCTCGAAAAAGCCGAAATCGGCGAGACGGAATTTTATCATCCCGAAATAAATCTTTCGTTTCCGAGCATCAACGCGCAAATCGACGTCGCGAAAAAAGAATACAAAAATCCCGCATCGGTCGATTTGATAATGCTCACCGGCGGCATCACCGACATACGCCTTTCCGTTATTCTCAACCCTTTAAAAGACAACGACGAGCTGCGCCGCGAAATCGTCAAACACTGCCACGAAAAGATGTTCGAAATGCTCACGCGCGCCGCGATGGAATTCCCAAACGCGCTGATTGTCGTCGTCGGCTACTACCCGTTTCTCTCAAAACACACGCCCGCCCGCGTCATGCTCAACAACATTCTGGAAATCTACGAATTCCCGCGCCCGCTGAAATCCGCGATTAATAACCCTTTGAATCGCCGCCTACTCAAATCCTACCGCAAAAAAATGATTGAGCGCTCGCAGATTTGGGCGACGGATTCCACGCGCGAATTCAAAAAAGCCGTCGCGCGACTAAACACCGAATCCGGCAAACAACGCGCCGTCTTTGTCGAATCTCCAATCAAAGAAGAAAACAGCATCGCCGCCCCAAAACCAATGTTGTATGAAACCGGCAAAAAAGGACGCGCCCAGGACGCTCTGGCTGAAGAAAGATTAAAAGTCTGCGACGAAACGATTGACGAACTAAAGAAACTAACCGATTTAAAATTCCGCGCCCGAACCTGCGAACTCGCCACCATCGGACACCCAAACCCCGAAGGCTCAAAAGCCATCGCCGAAGCGATAAAGGAAAATCTGAAACCGCTTTTTCAAACTGTGACGGAATAAAATGAATTTTTAATTTTTCTTTGGAATAATTCCGACAACTTCTTTAGCTTTGTCCGAAACCCACATTACAACAGACCAACATAAACCAATATAATAAAAAGCAACGATACATTTTGCTCGCCAAATTTTCTTCTCCGATAGTGCTTCATAATATTCTAAACGCATATCTGAAATTTCTTGTTCCAAACTTTGACTGTGCCTTTTAGGAAAAAAATCGACAATTCTAAGTAAAAATGAGGCAGGTGCTTTCTTAATTTCCGTATTTTTAGAATTAGATTGTATAAGGATTTCTATAAAAATAAAGGTAATAATATACTATTCTCAGGTTGACTTTGCAAATATATTCGCGTAAAATGTTCTTATGATTAGAGATAACGATTTTCCGCGAACACTTCAAGAAGCAATTAAATACTTTTCCGACGAAATGATTTGCATTGATTTTGTTGCTTCTATGCGCTGGATTGACGGCGTTGCGGTTTGCCCGCGTTGCCAGCATAACGAAACGTCATTTCTCAAAACTCGTAAAGTTTGGGAATGTAAGAACTGCAAAAAACAGTTTTCCGTTAAAGTCGGCACAATCTTTGAAG
>DASVWG010000449.1:0-3629 GCA_036389695.1 Pyrinomonadaceae bacterium | reverse complement strand
CATCCTGTTCATCCTGTCCACCCTGTTTGAATCTCCCGTTTGAGTTCGTATTTTCAAATAAAAAAATGAAATCGAAGCAGTTTTTTCTTTTCATCACAATTTTAATCGCAACATTTAGTCTGAGCGGCTGCGGCTGGATTGGCGATACGTTCGGCGGTTTTACGAGCATTGTCGGTTTAAACGAAACGGCGACCGTGATTGCGGCGCGCACCTATATTCGCAGTTCCTATGCGGTCGTCGCGGCTGACCTTCTGGAAGTTAAGCGCGGCGAAACGCTCGACATTCTCGATGAAACCGATTACGAAAAAGTGCATTGGTATCGCGTTCGCGCGAAAGACGAAGACGCGACCGAAGGCTGGATTGAAGCGCAAAACGTGATTGTCGGAACGCTTCTGGAAAAATCCAAAAAACTTGCCGCCGAAGATAAAGATTTGCAGCCGCAGGCGACCGCGCAGCTTCGCGCGCCGACCAAACTGCGCCTGACGCCGGAAATCCGCGACGACAACGTTTTGTTAAAACTGGAGAAAAAGGGCGACGTCGAGACGACTTTCGACGTGATGAGCTGGAAGTTTGTGCCGAAAGCGCAGGACGATTCCGCCGAAGAAGAAGCGGCTAAAACCAGCACCAACACGACCGTCCGGCGCAGAACGCGAAACGAGGAAATCGAAGCCGCGAAACAGGAAGAAAAGCCCGAAGAACTGGAAGATAAATACGACATCTGGTATAAAGTCCGCCTCGACCCGTCCGTTTCGCCCGCGCCTTCGGGCTGGCTTTTCGGCAGACAGGTTCAGCTTCAGGTGCCGAACGATATTCTTTATTACCAAATCGGGCAGAAAAAATTCGTGACCTGGCAGAGATTGGACACGATTGACCCGCTCGACAAAATCTCGAAAGACAAAGATTCGACCAAAGTCGCCAAACCGGGCAGCTGGGTGATTCTCTCGCGCAGCAATTTCGTCAAATCCAAAGACGGCAACGAGCCTGATTTTGACGGGATTCTGGTGATGTATTACGACAAATACGGCGAGGAGCACCTGACGATTTACCGCAGCGGCGAGGTTTGGGGCAAGCTTCCGCTGCGGGTTGAAGGCACGGGCGACAACAAATCTTTCATCGTCAACCTGCGCAACGCGAACGGCGAATTTGAAGAAAAACGCTTTGCCATCTTCAAAAACGCCAAAGGACATCTACAGGTCACGCCGCCGCCGGATATTCCGAAACCGGAGAGATAATGAATAAGAAGTCCGGAGAGTCTAGAGAGTCTAGAGAGTCCGGAGAGTCTGGAGAGTCAGAAGAAAAATTCGATTTGACTCGCGACTCTCCGGACTCTCCGGACTCTTCTTTGGACTTGTTCAATCCTTTTCCCGAGCCGGTCGAATTGGAAATCACCGATTCCATAGATTTACATTCTTTCGCGCCGCGCGACGTCAAAGCGGTGGTCGAAGCATACTTAACGGAAGCGCACAAAAAAGGTTTTCGACTGGTGCGGATAATTCACGGCAAAGGCGTCGGCGTGCAGCGCGAAATCGTGCGGAAAGTTCTGCAAAACACGGATTTTGTCAAAACCTTCAAAACGGCTGACGAATTTTCCGGAAGCTGGGGCGCGACAATCGTGAAATTTCACGATTAATTAAGAATTACAAATTACGAATTACAAGTTGGATTGAATTAATTCAAACGCCTGAATTAAATCAATCATTCGTAATTTTTAATTTGTAATTTAATTTATCTGTCTTCAATCACGTCCGCCCAGACTTCTTCTTCTTCGTCTTCGGAATCTTCGTAGATGGCGTCAATCAGCTCGGCTTGTTCGGCAAGCTGCTGCTCGACTTCTTTGAGCCGCGCGGTCAGGTATTTACAGTGATGTTCGAGGTCGTGAATGCGAATTTTGCGCTCGCGGTCGATTCGCTCCAGATACATCAGATAGAAAAACTGCAAACCCGCGACGCCGACCAGTGACAGCGAAAGACCGATTAAAATATATACAGCATAAACCGTCATAAGCAGAATTTTTGAATGATGAATCGGCAAGTGCGAGGCAGAATTGCCGCCGGTTCTTCCGTTCATCGTTCTGGAATCATCGTTTTCCGTCATTATACTCTTGACCTACGGCAAAGGAAAAGCCAAAATTTTCATAACAAACAAAAAGGAGAGAAAAAATGTACGAAGACATTAGCGACCCGTCCGCGCCGCTGCCGAAACTCGACCGGCGCGAGTTTCTGGTCAGTTCGATTTTCGCCGCCGGAGTTTTCGCCGCCGCCGTCCAGCCGATTTCGGCGCAGACTAAAATCACGACCGACGACAAAGGTTTAATCACCGGCGAAGTAAAAATTCCGGTTGCCGGCGGAATGATGCCCGCTTACCGCGCGATGCCCGATAAAAAAGGCAAAAATTTTCCGGTCGTGCTGGTCATCCACGAGATATTCGGCGTTCACGAATGGATTCAGGACGTCTCGCGGCGTTTTGCGAAGCTCGGTTACATGGCAGTCGCGCCCGCGCTCTACGCGCGTCAGGGCGACGTGGCTACTATCAACACGGCGCAGGAGCTGAACCGCGCCATCTTTTCCAAAATTCCCGACACGCAGTCGATGGCTGATTTGGACGCGACCGTGAATTGGGCGAAAAGCAACAGCGGAAACACTAAAAAACTTTCGATTACGGGCTTTTGCTGGGGCGGACGCATCACGTGGCTTTATGCCGCGCATAATCCGAATGTCGATGCCGGCGCTGCCTGGTACGGCAGAGTCGTCCCGACGCCGAATTCGCCGAAAAACGAAGCGCAGCCGACCACGCCGATTGATTACGCCAAAGAATTAAAAGTTCCGGTGCTCGGGCTTTACGGCGGTCTGGACAAAGGCATTCCGCTCGACGGCGTACATCAAATGCAGGACGCGCTGAAAAAGGGAAAATCGAAATCGGAAATCATTGTCTATCCAAACGCCGACCACGGTTTTCTGGCTGATTATCGACCGAGCTACAACAAGGAAGCCGCCACCGACGCGTGGGCGAAAATGCTGGATTGGTTTAAGAAAAACGGCGCAGCCTGAAAAGGCGAAAGGCTGAAGGCGAAGGGCGAAAGTTTGAAATTTATCGAGTATTGATTGTTTCTAAGTCAAAACGAAAATTTTGCGCTTTTTGCCTTTAGATGGCAGTTAATTAAATGACAAACGGAAATTTACAACTTATCTACACGCTTTTGTGCGACGATGTGCGTCTTGAAATGGGCAACAAAATCTCTCTGATGGGCGTGTTTCAAAACATAATGGTCGAAAAATTGCCTGTCTCGCTGATAAAATTTGCCGTCGTCAATCACTGGCGCGGCGACGGAAATCATCAGGCGGAAGTACGGATTCTCTCGCCCGACAAATCGAATCTCGTCGTCACCTCGCAGCCGACGCACATCGAGCTTGCGCCCGGCGGTTTTACCGACAACGTCAGCTTTTTCGTCAACGTCGTTTTTCCGAACGCCGGAACCTATTGGGTGCAGACGCTCGCCAATTCGGTTTTGCTGGAAGAATTTCCGTTAATTGTCACCGACGCTCGCGCAGTTTCAGGCGTGCAGACGGCGGAAGAGATTTCGGAGACGGTTAATTAAAAAGAATTAGCCACGAAAGAACACGAAAAACACG
>DASVWG010000448.1:0-6078 GCA_036389695.1 Pyrinomonadaceae bacterium | reverse complement strand
CAAAGTGAACGAACCGTTCGCGCTCGTTGTTCCGGCGACCGCCTGACCGATGGTGCCTTCGATTTGATAGACGCCGCCCGTGCCGGTTCCGCCGCCGGAAGCGACGACCGATTGTTCGAGCGTGTAAGGCGGATTGCTCGCTACCTGCGCGCGGGTAACAGCGACGAAAGATGTGACGGCGATAATCGCCGTCACTATATGTCTGATTGTCGTTTTCATTTTCATTCCCCTTTTTATTGGCAAGCTCCGGTTCTTGACTTGCCCGCGCAGACGAGTTTTTTCAATTCATTAATCATCGTTTGCTGCTGCTGAAGCTGCTGTTGAAGCTGCGTTAATTGCTTCTCCTGCCGCTCGATTTTCGCGTCGCGGTCTTTGAGTTCCGCGTATAAACCCTGAATCGCCGCAAACGCGATGCCGTCCGGGTCAATCGTGGAGATGGTCGTATTGTTTTCGCCGACTCTGAAAACGGACGAAAAATCCTGCGCCATCGCGCCGATATGCCGGATTGAAGGATTTTGCGATTTGTAATTCCAAGTGGAAATCGGCAGGCTGAGAACGCCGTACAGAATTTCGCGCGAATCGACCGAGGCAAAATTTTCCTTCACATTGCGGTCGGAAAGGTTGTTCCACGCTCCGCCGCCCGCCGAAAGCGTGACGCCGGCGGTGCCGCCGGAGTTCGAAGTTAGCGTCGTCGAGCCGTCACTCGCCATCGTTAATTTGCTGTTGCCGAGCGTCATCGTCGCGGTCGTGCTGTTGAAGATGAAGCCCGTCGTCAGCGCGGTATTCGTGTAGAAGAAAGAGCCGTTGACGGCGCGGACGTTGAACGAGTTTGTGACCGTCGGGTGGAACTGGCAGTTGCTGTCAACGGAGCTGCCGCTGCTGTAGAGTGGACAGGTGGACGCCGTGGAGCGGTCTGAGAAGACGAACGTGCCGAGACGCGGCGCGCCGGCGGAGGTCGAGGTAGACGCGCCGTAGCCGAGCGCGATGGAGTTAGCGCCGGTCGCCGTGTGTCCTTCGCCGAGAGCTACCGTGCCGGTGTTAGCCGCGACCGTACTCTTGCCTACCGCGATAGCATTGTCGCCGAGCGCGCGCACGTTCTCGCCGAAAGCGGTCGAGTAGAGTCCGATGTTGGCGTCGTCCCACTGCGTACCGTCGATGCTGCCGGCGCGGAGCGATGCTTTCGCGCCAAACCACATGAAGCGCGTGCCTGAGCCCTCCGTTGGGATGCCGCCGCAGCAGCCGCTGTTGTAGTCGCTGACGGCGAGAATCGAGCCGTCATTTTCGACGCGGAAGCGTTCCTTGTCGAAGTTTTGAGTGAAGCCGCCTGACCAGTACGTCCCGCTGGCGCTGAGCGAGAGCAGCGAGTCCTGACCGCCTGTGCCGAGGTTGCGCGCGCCGACGAGCTTCAGATTGATGAGATTGTTCGTGGTTGTCGCCGTCTGCTGCGTCGAAGGCGCAAGCTCGACGTCGCCGCTCACGTTTGCGGTGTTAATGGTCGCCGTGCCCGCATTGATTGCCGCAACGATGCTGATGCCCGCGCCGGTCGTGACGCTCGAAGCGGTCGTCGCGTTCGTTGCATTAGTGGCATTGGTCGCATTGGTGGCGTTCGCTACCGTTCCGGTTATTTTCGAGCCTTCGAGCGAAATAATCTGTGTGCTCGTCACGCACGGGCTGCAAATTTCCGAGAGCAAATCGGCTTCGCCCGCGCTGATACTGCGAATCGCGTAAGGCGCGCTGAGAATTTTCTGGCGCGGCGTGAGCGTCGTCGTGCCGACCTGAATCTCCAGCCAGAGCGCCTGCCCTTCGGCAAACGGTCCGATGGTAAAATCGAGCGTCGTCGTGAAAATGCCGTTCGTGACCGTCACGGACGAGGTTTGCTCGCTGCCGACCTGATTGCCGCCCGTAAGCGCGTCATAAAGCCGGAATTTCATCGTGTAAGTGCCGTTGGTCGGCTGGCTGACGGACGAATCAGTAAAGCGTCCCTGATAAGTGAACGCGGTGGTTTGCGCGGCAGCCGAAACAGCGCACGCGATAAAAAACATAAGCATCAAGCTTACCGGGCGAAGCTTTTGGAATTTATAGGGCATAAGTTTTCCTTCCTGAAATTTGGGATATTTGCGGTTAAGCAATTTTAGATAGATTTGGACAAACCGGCTTGATAAATGAGAAGCGGGCTTTCGGAAAAGCCTGTTGAATCATAGCCGATGCCGCATTATCTTGCAAGACATTTTTGCGCCCGCGCGCTTTAAGCGTAGAATAAATACACAATGAAAACCCCTGAACCGGAAAAACAAGAACTTGACGCCGTACGCGAGCATACGAAAGAGCTCGCCGCCGAATTTTTGGAAAAAGGCGACGCCACCGGCTGGTTTGACGCGCTTTACGCCGAAGCCGAAGGCAATCACGAACACATCCCGTGGGCAGACCTTGAGCCGAACAAATATCTGGTCAGGTTCGCCGAAAAAACGAATTTGCGGGGCGACGGGCGCAAGGCTCTGGTCGTCGGCTGCGGTCTCGGCGACGACGCTTTATTTCTGCACGATTTGGGTTTTAAAGTCACGGCTTTCGACATTTCGCCGACGGCGATTAAATGGGCGAAAAAACTCCACGCCGAAACCGGTATCGATTTTCACGTCGCCGATTTATTCGCTCCGCCGCGCGGCTGGATAAGCGACTTTGAATTTGTGCTGGAAGTTTACACGATTCAGCCCTTGCCGCTCGAAATGCGCGAAAAGGTCATCGATTCAATCGCCAATTTCGTCGCCCCGAACGGCAAAATCGTAGTCGTCACACGCGGGCGCGAAGACGACGAAGAACCTCTGGAATTGCCGTGGGCGTTATCGCGCAAAGATTTGTCGCGCTTTGAATTTAACGCGCTGAAGCCGACGTATTTTGAAGAAATGCCCGGCGACGAAGATGTGCCAATTAAAAGATTTGTGGTCGAATATAAAAGAGAAGCTTAGCCGCGAACAAACACAAAAAAAACACGAAAAAAATTTAGCCACGAATAACACGAATGAAAGTAAATAAATAATAATTCGTGTTATTCGTGGCTAAATTTTTCTTAATTCTTCTTTCGCGCTTTTTCGTGTTCTTTCGTGGCTAAATTTCTTTCTCCGCTAATTTACCCCAATAGCGCAGCTCGCGGCGGCGATAATCGGGCGAGGTTTTCGCCGATTCGATTGCCTGCTCGAACATTTCGCGGGCGCGCTCGGTTTCGCCCTGCGCTTTTAAAACTTTGCCGAGATGATATAAGCCTTCGGCGTCGGCGGAGCGGCGCTCGACGTATTTTTCCAGCGCGTCGCGCGCTTCCGCCAGCATATTTGCCGCCAGATAAGTCGCGCCGATTTCGCGCCAGATTTCGCTCAGGGCGTGTTTGTCGTTTTGCTCGACGACGATTGAAAAATGATTTAAGGCTTGCTGCAAATCGCCTTTTTGCCTGGCGATTTTGCCGAGCTCGTAATTGGCGTCAGGCTCGTTCGGGTCAATCTCGACGGCGCGATTCAGATGTTCCAGAGCTTTGGCTTCCTGTCTTCTTTGCAGATAAATCAAAGCCAGTTGAACGTGCGCGTCGGCGTCGCGCGGATTGACGGTGGCGTTGTGCAGAAACCGTTTGAAATTTTGTTTTTGCCGGAAGGCGTTGCCGACGCCCGAAACCTCGCCGCGCAGGTAGCCGCCGAAATACATATAAGCGTAAAAAAGCAGAAACGGCGAGAAAAACACGGGCGAAACGTAGCGGAAAACATACATTCCCGCGCTGAAAGCGAGCCACGAAAGACAAACCGTAAGAACGCCCGCGCCGTAATTTGCGCCGAACACCGTGCGCAGCGCGAAAATCATCAGAACGCCGAAAAATATTCCGCTCGCCAGCCAGAAAGCGAAATAAACCAGCGGCGAAACGGCTTGCGAATAAAGCGCGATTCCCAGAATTGCAAACGGCAGATGCGCCGCCGTCCAAGCCATCATCGAACAAGTCGCCAGCGCCGCGTAATCGCGCCTGATGACAATGCCGAAATTTCCGATATTGCCGAAAATGCACAAAATAAGAATCGTCGCCGGAACGTAAAATATCGAAAGCGTCAAAACCGGCTGAAAAAATGCGCTCGGCTCGAAAGAAAAGAATCGAAAGAAGTTATCGCCGACAACGGGAACTATCTGCCGCGTTTCCATCGCCTTGTTATATTCGGCTTCGGCTTTTTTATATTCCGCTTCGGCGGCTTCCGAATCTTCGTCCGCCGTCGAACGATTCGGCTGGTAAAACTCGTAAAAATTCGGAATGTGATAAGCCGTTTCCAGCTTCGAATTGACGCTCGCGAAAAAAGCGACCGAAACGAGAAAAACCGAAACGGCGGCAAAAAACCAGCTTCCGTTATCGATAATGTCGCTCATCGCCGACAACGGGCGATAAAAAAGCGCGACAAGAAGTTTGACGTTTTCCATAAGCTTGAATGACCGGGACGAAGGACTTGAGAGACTTTAAGAATCCGATTTATAGCGTAGTTTCAGCCGATAAATTTTGTCAAGATTTTTTTCTTTCCGGTTTTTGAGTAAAATCGAATTGTATTTAAATTTTTATCAAAGGAATCTCCATCAAAAATGTCGGAAGCAACCAAGAAGGATTTGAAAACGGAGACTAAATCGTTTTGAAGAAATGTCCGGCGAATAACCCGAAATTGGTTTGCCGCCGGAGGAAACGATTCACGCGCATTGGCGACATCTCGAAGCGATGAATGCCACGCGGGCTTTGCCTATAAAGTTCGATTCGCCCGTAAAGTCGAATTTGCTATGCAAGATTTAGCAGTTTTATGATTTTTCAAAACAAGACCTGGTATGCTTGCCTGTAAAGTAACCGCTTTTGCTGACTTTAGAGGCAAAACCGGTTAAACCTTAAGAAACTTAATGCAGAGAAATAGTAATCGCCGTTTTAAAGTAAACTAAATCGTTCAGATGTCAGGATTTCAAATCCGAGTTAGTTTAAATTTTGTTCGGCGTCCCACTTAATTAAAAATGCACAATATTGGTTTAAGGCTTGTATCATTCCATCTATCGTTAATCTGGTAAAATCGCTGTGTTTGACCGCATTTCTGACATCCTTTGTTTTAGCGAATAGGTTTTGTAAATCTTCTAACATCGCAGGGTCAAGTAGATTGTCTTTTATAGCCTGCATTGCTATTTTTAGCAGTTCGGCATAAGTCAGCACATCTTTTGTTTTTCCTTTCGGGACATTTACAATATCTCTTATTTGGTCTAAGTATTCAGGAGTTACAATTTTATCTACCAAATCTCTCAGCAGCGTTTCGACTCGTCCCTGTAATTCATCGTGCGGTAGAGCAAGCAATCTTAAATCCTGTTTCGCCATTCCAACCGTTAGTGATTCATTCATTTGTTTAATTCTATCTGCATTATCAAAAAAGGTTTTTCTTTCCAGAAAACGAAAGCTTGTTTTTAGATTACGGTGTTCTTCGACCACTTTCTGCTGTTCTTCCTTGCTTAAACTTTCGAGTTTTTCAAGGTCGTTTTTCTCCAGAAAAGGCGCCATATCAGATTTAATATAAGCCTCCACTACAGCAGGAATATCGTGCGATAAGGTTTTCTTCAAATCCAAAGAACCCCATTTCTTCACAATTACGAATGTGTTGGTTTTTATCGGAAATTTGTCTAAAGCCGCGACGGCGTGCACCTCGGATATAAATGAAAAAAGCTGTTTGATAGAACTCTTGATTCGTAAAAGATAATGAATCGACATTCGGTGACCGTCAACTTCATAAATGCTTGTAATATGAGATTTTTCAATTAATTGAGGCAGCACTCGGTTTTCAAAATCATTTAAGGATTTATCCAGATTATCAGGGTCATTGATGTAAATCGTCATAACTGCGTCAATATTACCTGGCTCTTCGGTCGTATATCCCAGTACCCAGCCATCCCTACGAAATATATCCTTTGTTTTTTCATCTATGCCCGGCGCATTCCAATTTATCCCCAGCCTCAGCAGTTCGTCGAGTTCCTGCGGAGCTAAATTCTTTCCGTCAAATGCTCTTCGATGTTCGTTGGTTACTTTTACGCCGAGAACTTTAT
>DASVWG010000447.1:0-1695 GCA_036389695.1 Pyrinomonadaceae bacterium | reverse complement strand
TTTGCGGCGGTTTGACGTAATCGGTCTGCGGCGGCGGCAAATTGAGATTTGCTTGATGCGGCGCAAACTGAGCTTGTTCGGTAAAAGCTGCGCCGCCTGTTTTTTGTTTTTCCATCCGCTTAACTCTCGCCATTTGCGAGGCGCCGACCGCCAGCATCGAAAAAGCGGGAAAAAGCATCGCCCACCACCACTTATTACCGTTGGCGACGTTAGTTATCAGCAAAACAATCGAAACGACGAGAAAACCTAATCCCATAATCATGCTTCTGACGGCTTGACTCCAAATATCGGTCGGGTCGTTGGATTTCACTCTGCCTCGATGGTCAACGTAAAATGCGGGCTGCGGCGGTTGCGGCGGCGGCAAATTCCCGCTCAAAGCCGAGGTGATATTGCCTAAATCGGTTCCGCAAGCGCGGCAGAATTTTCCGGTTTCCGGGTTTTGTGTTCCACATTTCGGGCAAAACATAAATTTTAGTCCTTCGTCCTTTGTAAGCCGCGAAGCCTACTCGTCATTTGCTTCCTTTGTTTCGTCTCCGCGTCCGCGCGTCTCCGCGTCTTTGTGTCGCAAATTTCTCTGTCTAAACGCTTCATATAAAATTACGCCGGCGGCGACCGAAACGTTCAATGATTCTATTTTCCCGAGCAGCGGAATTTTGACCAGCACGTCGCATTTTTCCGCCGTCAGGCGATGCAAGCCCTTGCCTTCGCCGCCCAAAACGAGCGCGCACTTTCGCGTCCAATCCCAATCAGTGTAATCTATTTCCGCTTCGCCGCTCGTGCCGACAACCCAGATGTTATTCTCTTTCAACTCGTCAATCAAGCGATTCACATTTCCGACTTTCGCCACTTTCACGTATTCGGTCGCGCCCGCCGAAGATTTCGCGACCGTCTCCGTTAAGCCGACGGCGCGGCGTTCGGGAATAAAAACGCCGTCCGCGCCCGCGCATTCGACGGTGCGCAAAATCGCGCCCAGATTTCGCGGGTCTTCCACGCCGTCCAGAATCACTGCGAGCGGATTTTCACGCGATACGATTTCCTCAATCAACTTGTCCGCGTCAAAATATTCCGCCGCCGCGACAAACGCGACGACGCCCTGATGATTTGCGCCCGGCTCGACAAATTTTTGCAGAGCCGCGCGCGGAATTTTTTGAAAAGGAATTCCGGCTCGCCGCGCCGAATCAAAAATTTCCTGCAAGCGTTTTTCGTGCGCGCCTTCCGCCGCGAAAATTTTCTCGATTCTTCTGTTTCCGGCGCGCAGAGATTCCAGAACCGGCAAAACGCCGAAGATAACGTTCGCAACTCGCTGTTCGTTGTCCGCCGCCAGACGGTTTTCGGTTTTCGGTCTGAGCCGCGAAGCCTGTTCTTTGAATTTTGATTTTTGCTGTTTGAAATTTCTCATTAATCGTTGCGGTGGATATTAAACCATTTATTACAATACGTGCATTTTACGTCCCCGCTCGGCGAAACGTCAGCGTTTTTATCCAGTTTTGCGCCGCAATGGTCACATTCATAGTCTTTATTTAAAGATGTCAAATCGTCCGCCGGCAATTCCGATTTATCTTTTTTTGCCGGAAACCAGACTTCTTTAAAAGCAGGCAGCATTACTTTCAGGACAGTCGCCAAAATCACGAAGAAAGCGACGAAAAACAAAAAGATAAAAATTGGAAAAAAATCTACCATCCGATTTAACCTACA
>DASVWG010000446.1:0-9025 GCA_036389695.1 Pyrinomonadaceae bacterium | reverse complement strand
TTCAGCGCCGGATAAAGCACCGTCATCAGCTGAATAATAATCGACGCCGTGATATAAGGCGTGACGCCGAGCGCGAAAACGGAAATCGTGCGGAAATTACCGCCCGAAAAAAGGTCGAGCACGCCGAGCAAGGTTCCGCTGACGTCGCTCCAGACTCTTTCAAGCTGCGCTTTATTAATTCCCGGAGCCTGAATGTGCGCGCCGAAACGATAAACGACCAGCATTCCAAGCGTGAAAAGTATCCGGCTTCTCAGCTCGGGCACTTTAAACATATTTTGGAGCGCGGCAAAAAACTTATCCATTATATTCCTCTAGAATTGAAAAATTACTTCCCGGTCAGTTTAGCGTGTTTTCGACTGACAAAAAAGTCTGCGCGCGCCTAGCCTTGCGCTTCGGCGGCTTTTTCCTTGACGATTTCCGTTATCGTGCCGCCGGCTTTTTCGATTTTGTCTTTCGCGTTTTTGGTAAAGCGGTGCGCCGAAATTTTCAAAGCTTTGCTGATGTCGCCGTTGCCCAAAATCACCAAATCGTGCTTGGCTTTTTTAATCAAGCCGCGCTGGTGCAGAATTTCCGGCGTGATTTCGTCGCCGGCGTTAAAATTTTCTTCCAGCTTGGCGAGGCTGATTTCGAGCCATTGTTTTTTGAAGATATTCGTAAAACCGCGTTTCGGCAGACGGCGCTGCAAGGGCATCTGCCCGCCTTCGAAACCGGATTTGCTCGAATAGCCCGAACGCGATTTTTGTCCTTTATGCCCGCGTCCCGAAGTTTTTCCCAAGCCCGAACCCGGACCGCGCCCGACTCTTTTCTTTTTGTGCGTGCTTCCCGGTGCGGGACGCAAGTTATTTAATCCTAAAGCCATTTTCTTTTCCTCGTAAATCGTAAATCGTGAATCGTAAATGGTGAATCGTATTTTTTCCCGGTTCTACGGGATTTAACTATTCACGATTGACGGTTCACGATTCACGAATCTTATTCGACAATTCTCAAAAGATGCGGAACTTTGGCGACAATTCCGCGCATCGAAGGCGTGTCCGGGCGCTCAACCGTCTGGTTGAGTTTGGTAATGCCCAGACTTTTCACAATCGCTTTCTGTTTGCTCGAATAGCCGATTGAGCTCCGGTAATACTGAATCTTGATGCTTCCGCCGCTGTTTTCTTGTTCTGTTTTGTTTGCCATTGCTTTAATAAAGTTGACTGAAAGTTGACTGAGTTGACCGAGTTGACTGAAGTTAAAGAAAACTCAGTCAACTTTCAGTCAACTCACAACTTACAACTACAAAAGTTCTTCCACCTGTTTGCCGCGCAGGCGCGCAACTTCGACCGGGTCTTTCATTCTGGTCAAGCCGTCGAAAGTGGCGCGAATGACGTTGTGCGCGTTGTTCGAGCCTAAAATTTTCGTTCTCACGTTATGCACGCCGAGTGATTGCAAAACCGCGCGAACCGCGCCGCCCGCGATGACGCCCGTGCCGTCTTCCGCCGGTTTGAGCAAAACCTGTCCCGCGCCGTATTTGCCGATAATCGGATGCGGCAAGGTGCCGTTAATCAACGTCACTTTAATCAGATTTTTCTTTGCCGCTTCGACCGCTTTTTTAATCGCGTTCGGAACTTCTTTCGCTTTTCCGGTGCCGAAACCGACGTGACCTTCTTCGTCGCCGACGACGACCAGCGCAGCAAACGACATATTTTTACCGCCTTTGACGACCTTCGTGACGCGATTAATCGAAATCAACTGGTCTTTCAAAATCAAACCCTGTGGCGAGATGCGTTGGTTATTTGTTTTCATTGCTTCTATTTGTATCGCCACCGTCCCGGTGGCTGTCACGGAAGCATCTTGCTTCCGCGCATCTGTAAATATTGTGAGCGCGAGACGCACTCACGACAGCCGGCGAGACGCCGGCGTTACTCTGCTGCTTCCTGTGTCTCAGCAGCTTCCGTTTTGTTCAAGCCCGCTTCGCGCGTCGCGTCGAGCAGAGCTTTGACGCGACCGTGATAAACATAACCGCCGCGGTCGTAAACGACGTTCGATACTCCGGCGGCAAGCGCGCGCTCGGCGACCGCTCTGCCGATTCTCTGCGCCGCTTCGACGTTTCCGCCCGTCGAGCCTTTCAAATCTTTCTCGACGGTCGAGGCTGACGCTAAGGTTTTTCCGTTAATATCGTCAATCACCTGCGCGTAGATGTGGTTTACGCTGCGGAAAACCGCAAGGCGCGGGCGCTCCGCCGTTCCGCGCACTTTCTTGCGAATGCGGCTGTGAACGGCGCGACGAATTCCTGCTCTATCTTTGTTTGCCATAACTTTCCTGATTTTAGATTTTAGATTTTAGATTTTAGATTGGAAGCGGAAAATTAAATTTAAAATCCTTATCCAATCGCAAATCGGCAATCGACAATCGCAAATTACTTGCCGGTCTTGCCGGGTTTCAATTTATAAGTTCTATCGGCGTAGCGCACGCCTTTGCCTTTGTATGCGTCGGGCTTGCGCAGGCGATTCAGTTCAGCCGCGACCTGTCCGAGTTTTTGTTTATCGATGCCGGTCAAAGTCAGCGTCAACTGATATTGGACAATCGTCGTTTTCGCCGGCACTCTCTCCGCTTTCGCTTCGATGCCTTCCGGCAAAGGATACTCGATCGGGTGCGAGTAACCGAGCGCGAAAACGATTTTCTTGCCCTGCACCTCGGCTTTGTAACCGACGCCGACTAAGTCCATTTCTCTTCTAAAGCCTTCGGTAACGCCGACAATCGCGTTATTCGCCAGCGCGCGTCCCAGTCCGTGAAACGCCGCCTGGTCGTCGTTCTGGCGTTCGGCGACCAGCGTATTGTCTTCGATTTTAAAGTTGATACCTGACGGAATCGGAGTTTTCAAAGTTCCTTTCGGACCTTTCACTTCCAGTTCGCTGTCCTGAATCGTCACGGTCACGCCCGACGGTATCGTAATAGGTTTTCTTCCAACACGAGACATAACTTTTATTTAGGGATGAGGGCGGAAGGATGAGGGATGAATAATTATTTTACTCATCGCTCTTACTCATCCTTCATCCCTCATCCTTCATCCCTCTAGTAAATTTCTGCTAAAACTTCGCCGCCCATATTTTCGCGGCGCGCTCTTTTTCCACTCATCAAGCCTTTCGAGGTGGAAATGATATTAACTCCGTAACCGCCGAGCACGCGCGGGATTTCGGTCGCGCCGACGTAAACGCGGCGGCTCGGGCGTGAAACGCGATTCAAGTGCGTGATTGAAGAAGCGCCTTTCGCATCGTAACGCAGGAAAATGCGGATGGCGAATTTGACGCCTTCGCCTTTCGTCACGTAGTTGTTGATATAGCCTTCTTCTTTCAGGATGCGCGCGATTTCCAGCTTCAGCTTCGAGCCGGGAATATCGACGCGCGAGTGTTTTGCCTGTATCGCATTACGGATTCGCGTAAGCATATCGGCGATTGGATCTGTCATTTTTTAAATCTACTCCGTATAAAAATTGCGATGGTTCGCCGCAGGCTTGATTGCCTCGGCGCCTGTCGCAGTCAAAAAAAATTACCAGCTTGATTTCACCACGCCCGGAATCTGTCCGCGCAAGGCTAATTCGCGCAGCGCGACGCGCGAAGCGCCGAATTTGCGCAGGTATCCGCGCGGGCGTCCGGTCATCGAGCAGCGATTGCGCACGCGAATCGGGCTGGCATCGCGCGGCAGCTTCGAGAGCCGCATCACCGCTTCGTCAACCTGTTCCGGCGTCGAAGCGGGATTGTTGATGATTTTTTTCAGCGCCGCGCGGCGCTCGGCGTACTGCGTCACCATCTTTTTGCGTTTTTCGTTTTTAACGACTTTGCTAATCTTTGCCATATTCTAAATTCAAGGTTCAAAGTTTAAGGTTCAAGGTTCAAAGTTTAAGGTTTAAGGCGTTCGTCATTAACTTTGAACTTTAAACCTTGAGCTTTGAGCTATTTACTGTCTGAACGGCATTCCCATCGCTTTCAGAAGCGCACGCGCTTGTTCGTCGTTTTCTGCCGTCGTGACGATTGAAATATTCATTCCGCGTGTTTTATCGACTTTGTTAAAATCGATTTCCGGGAAAATCAACTGCTCGCGAATGCCGAGCGTGTAGTTTCCGCGTCCGTCAAAAGCTTTGGCGGAAACGCCGCGAAAGTCGCGGACGCGCGGCAGACCGACCGAAATCAGGCGGTCTAAGAATTCATACATCCGGTTGCCGCGCAAGGTGACCATCGTGCCGATGTTCATTCCCTGACGCAGCTTGAACGAAGCGATTGATTTTTTCGCTTTCGTCACGACCGGTTTTTGTCCGGTGATGGCGCGCAGCTCTTCCGTCGCCGTGTCTAGAATCTTGGCGTTGGCTATAGCTTCGCCCAATCCCATATTGACGACGACTTTTTCGATGCGCGGAATCGCCATCGGATTTTCGATGCCAAATTCTTTGGCGAGCGCCGGAGCGATTTCGTTACGATATTTGTCTTTTAATCTTGCCATTGTTTTATTTTAGCGTTTGGGTCTCACGTAATTTTGGATTTTAGATTTTGGATTTTGGATTAAAATTGGAAAAATTAAATCAATTCCTTTTCAATCACAAATCCAAAATCCAAAATCTAAAATCCAAAATCGAACTGCGTTTCCAAACTTTCAAAAATTATTCGTTATCGTTATCTTTCTTTTTCGTGTTCGTGCGGCGCGGCGGCTCGGGAATTAATTCACCGCTTTTCGCCACGCGCACCTTTTTGCCGTCGCGGGTTTCGTATTTGACGCGCGTCGGTTTTCCGGTTTTCGGGTCAACGACCGCGACGTTTGAAATATCGACCCAGCCTTCCGATTCGATGATTCCGCCTTCGATGCTCATCTGCGGCACGGCTTTGCGGTGGCGCTTCATAATCTGCGCGCCTTCGACTTTTACTTTGCCGCGACGCGGGTCGACGGCGATGACTTCGCCGCGCAGCGGAACGCGTTTGACTTCTTCCTGCCCGCCTTTCGTCGATTTTTCGTAGCGGTTGTATTCTCTGCCCGAGATAAAAACAACCGTGTCGCCGCGTTTGATTTTCGAGCGGATTGTTCCTTTTTTAACTTCCTTCATTGCTTAAATTACCTCCGGCGCCAGGGAAACGATTTTCATAAAATTCTTGTCGCGCAGCTCACGCGCCACCGGACCGAAAACGCGCGTTCCAATCGGCGAGCCGTCGTCTTTAATCAGCACGGCGGCGTTTTCGTCAAAGCGGATGTAAGTTCCGTCCTTGCGGCGCACTTCCTTACGCGTTCTGACGACGACGGCGTTGTAAACTTTACCTTTTTTCGCCGTTCCGTCCGGCGCGGCTTCCTTGACGGTGACTTTGATTTTGTCGCCGATGGTCGCGGTCGAGCCGGTCGAGCCGCCAATCGCCATAATCATTTCAACCCGTTTCGCGCCCGAATTGTCTGCGACCACTAAAGAGGTCTGCATCTGAATCATAATTGTTCACTCCGTTCACTTTTGCGACGGGGCGAGCGTGAGACGCGGAGACGCGGGGATTTTTCTCCCTGTCACCGTGTCTCCGCGTCTCCGCGTCTCTATTTCGCTGCTTTCTGCACAATTTCCACGACGCGCCAGCGCTTGCGCGCCGAGAGCGGTCTGGTTTCGATGATGCGAACTTTATCGCCGATGGTCGCGCCGAGCTCGTCGTGCGCCATAAACTGTTTGCGTTTGCGCACGTATTTGCGATATTTCGGATGCTTGACCAGACGGTCAACGCGCACGACGACGGTTTTCGTCATCTTATCCGAAGTCACCATTCCGATTCTTTCAGAGCGTTTTCCGTGCTTGGTTTCCGTTTTATCGTCGCCCGAGCCGCTGACCAAATTCGTGACCGTGTCGGCGACGCCGCTCGCGACCGTTTCAACCGCCGAAGCGACTGCTCCGATGACGGCATCGACGATTGAGCCTCCGCCGTCGCCCGCGTCTGCGCCCGCATCTTCAGATTTAGCTTTCTTGGATTTCTTCGGCTGCGCTTCGGTTGCTTCCGTATTTTCCGCGTCCCCAGCGCCCTGCGCTTCGACCGCTTCGCCCGCGTCTTCCGTCGCTGCCGTTTCTTCGGTCGCTTCCGCGCCGTTTTCAACTGTTTCTTCGTCTGTCTTCTTTCTTGGCATTTCTTTTTCCAGTGAATCGTAAATCGTGAATCGTCAATAGAAACAGCGATTTACTGTTTACGATTTCCGATTTACGAATTACTTTTCGTTTCTAATTGGCGAATCAGAGTATTAACCCGCGCCAAAGTTTTCTTTTCACGTTTGATTGCGCTGACCGATTCGCCGACGCCCAGAGTTTTTCTGAACTTTAAGCGAAAGAGCGATTCTTTTAAGCTGTCAGCCTGTTCTTTTAATTCTTCAACCGACATTCCGTGAAGCTGTTCTAATTCTTCCTTGCGTTTCATTAGACTATGCCTCCTTCCATTTCGGCGCGCGTGACAAACTTCACTTTAATCGGAAGCTTCTGCGCCGCCAGATTCATCGCTTCGCGCGCCAGTTCTTCGGTCACGCCTTGAATTTCATACAAAACGCGTCCCGGCTTGACGACCGCCACCCAATGGTCGGGCGCGCCCTTGCCGCTGCCCATACGCGTTTCAGCCGGTTTTTTCGTAATCGGCTTGTCGGGAAACATTCGAATCCAGACTTTTCCGCCGCGCTTGATATGACGCGTCATCGAGATACGAGCCGCTTCAATCTGGCGGTCGGTAATCCAGCCCGCTTCCAGAGCTTTCAATGCAAAGTCACCGAAGTTTAACTTGTCGCCGCGCGACGCAACGCCGCGATTGCGACCTTTCATTACTCTGCGGTGCTTGACCTTTTTCGGCATCAACATAATGAATAACCTCTAAATATTTTCGATTTCAGGATTGCCGATTTTAGATTGGATAAGGATTTTGCTGCGCAAAAAATTAAAAAGAATTTTCCTTTTCCCAAATCGCAAATCTAAAATCTAAAATCTAAAATTCCTATCTGTCCCGGCGTCCGCGCCCGTCGCGGTCTCCGCGCCCGCGTCCGCGTCCCTGGTCTTTTACTTTCACTTCTTTCATCGGGTCGGTCGTCGTGCCGCGCGCCATCGAAGCGTTCGGGTCGAGAATCTCGCCGCGATAAATCCAGACTTTGATTCCGATGATGCCGAAAGTCGTCAAAGCTTCGGCAAATCCGTAATCGATGTCGGCGCGCAAGGTGTGCAAAGGCAGGCGACCTTCCAAACTCCATTCCGTGCGCGCGATTTCCGCTCCGTTCAGGCGTCCGGCGCACATCACTTTCACGCCTTCCGCGCCGAAGCGCTGCGATTCTTCCAGAATTTTTCTCATCGCGCGGCGAAACGCGATGCGTTTTTCCAACTGCTGGGCGATTTTTTCCGCCTGCAATTGCGCGTTGAGCTCCGGCTTTTGCACTTCCTGAATCGAGATGATTACTTCACGCCCGGTTTTCTTCGACAAATCCTCTTTGAGCTTTTCGATTTCCGTGCCCTTGCGCCCGATGATAATGCCGGGACGCGACGTGTAAATAATGATTTTCAAACGATTGGCGGCGCGCTCGACGTCAATGTGCGAAACGCCCGCGCCCATGAAACGCTTTTTCAGCTCGCGTTTCAGCTTCATGTCTTCCGCCAGAAACTCGGCATATTCCTTTTTGGCAAACCAGTGCGAATGCCAGTCTTTGTTGTATCCGACCCGGAAGCCGTATGGATGAACTTTTTGTCCCATAATTCCTTTATTTTTGATTTTTGATTTTAGATTTTAGATTGGATAAGGAAAATTAATTGTTTTTCCAAATCGAAAATCGCAAAGCTAAAATCGAAAATTTCTCTACTGTCTTTCCAGTTGTTCGTTGACGTCCTCTTGCTTATCGTCGGCGCGCTTGGTTTCGTTTAATTCTTCCGGAAACTGCGTCGCCGTATCTTTCGCGTCCGACGCGTCGGCGTCGCCTTCGGTTTCTTCTTCGGCAACGGCTTTCGAGCTTTCCGTCGCTTTCGGTGAAGTTTCTTCAGCCGTTTGCTCGTTCGCTGTCGCTGTCGTCGTTGTCTCTTCAACAGTTTGTTCGGTCGCCGTCGCCGTCGTCGCGGTTTCTACTTCTTCAACTCTGCCTTCTTCCGCAGTCGCCTGAGCTGCTTTCACTTCATCGGCTTTTTTAGCCGAAGCTTTCGCGGTTCTCTCGCCGGCGTCGGTTTGCTTGGTCGCGGCTCGCTTGGAAGCGGATTTCTTCGTTTCCTCTTCGCCGGTGATTTTCGCGTTTCTCACTTTGCCTTCGTCCGGCTTTTCGCTCGAAACCTCAATCGTGATATGGCAATAATGACGCTGTTCGCGATAGGCGCGACCTTGCGGCGCGGGGCGCATACGACGACGATTTTTGTGCGCGCCCATATCGACGAAGCACGATTTGACGAACAAATCGTCCGGGTCGATGGCGATATTTTGTTTTTCCGCCTTAAACGTCGCGTTGGCAATCGCCGACAGCAGCGTTTTGGCAATCGGGTCAGCCGCGCGCTTGTCCGTGAATTTCAGAATCGCTAAGGCGCGAGAAACGTTCACGCCGCGAATCATATCAATCACGAGCCGCGCTTTACGCGGCGAACCTTTTAAATGTTTTGTTTTTGCAATCGCTTCCATATAATTTAACTCATAGTTGATAGCTGATAACTGATAGTTTTTGTTTTTAATTATCAACTATCAGTTATCAGTTATCACTTACGTTTTGCTGCTTTTTCCGCTTTGGTTCCGGGATGTCCTTTATAAGTTCTGGTCGGTGAAAACTCGCCGAGCTTGTGTCCGACCATATTTTCCGTGACGTAAACCGGAACGTGACGTTTGCCGTTGTGCACGCCGAAGGTCAAGCCGACCATTTCGGGCGTAATTGTCGAACGGCGCGACCAGGTTTTAATCGCCTGGGGTTTGTTTCCGCCTTCGCTGATTTTTCTCAAAACTCTCTGGACGCTTAAATCAATAAAAGGTCCTTTTTTAACTGAACGTGGCATAATCTTTATTTTGGATTTTGGATTTGCGATTTTGTATTATTTCGTTTGGCTTCG
>DASVWG010000445.1:0-4346 GCA_036389695.1 Pyrinomonadaceae bacterium | reverse complement strand
AGAAACTTTAATGCGAAAATTTTTTACCGCTTTTGCCTGCGCCGTCTGTCTTTTTATAATTATTGCCCTTTGCCCATCAGTCGTCTTTACACAGGATTCAAGCGTTAGCGAGCCGAAAAACGCTTCGACCGAAGCAAGTCTCGTCGAGACGTCGCCGTCGTCGCCACAAACTTCCGGCACGAGTGATTTCGACGAGAAAAACGAGCTTTCCGTCTGGGGCGGATTCGCGCCCGATATGCCGCGCGTTTTCGGCGGCTCGCGTCCGTCGTCTTACGGTCAGGTCGCCGTTCGCTATTCGCGCCGCATCGCTACCTTCGACAGCGTCGCCATCAAATACACGATTGATTTTATTCCGCTCGCGGTTATCAATTACGACCGTCGCCCGATTGTGCAGACCGCGCCGAATACTTTCGTCGTCCAGCCGTCCGGCACGACGAATTACGCTTTCGGCTTAACGCCGGTCGGCTTTCAGATGCATTTTCGACGCAAAGCTAAAGTTCAGCCGTTTATCTCGGCAAATGCCGGTCTGCTGATTTTCAATAAAACGATTCCTGATGACCGCAGCCTCGTTTTTCCTGACCGCAACGGCAAGCATCTGAATTTCACTTTGGCGGGCGGCGGCGGCGTCGATTTTCTGACCGATGCGGGCAGAACTTTCACGCTCGGCTTCAAGTTTCATCACATCTCAAACGCTTCGACGGGCAACATCAATCCGGGTTTCGACCAGAATTTAT
The DNA here is from genome assembly GCA_036389695.1 of Pyrinomonadaceae bacterium. GTDB lineage: Bacteria > Acidobacteriota > Blastocatellia > Pyrinomonadales > Pyrinomonadaceae > JALZHR01. Next base: position 3,612 of record DASVWG010000445.1, on the reverse strand, counting down.
TCTACGTCGGCTACACTTTCAAAAAGTGGTAAGTGGAGATGTAACGCTGGCGTCCTCGCCGGCTGTCCGGCGGGCATCCTGCCTGCCGTTTAAGATTAAAATTTATTCAACGTTGAATGAAAACAAAATGATGTGAGGGCAGGATGCCCTCACGACAGCCGGCGAGGACGCCAGCGCTACATCAGAGCCGTGTGTCACAAGCGCGGTTTTTGCTGTTATTGCCGGGCGCAATTATAATCGTAGTTGAATAAACATTTTGGATTGATTCGCTCCTCTAACGAAAACGACGAATCACAAGCGAATATGGAGAAAATCATCATTACGGGCGACGCTCTGACTTTTGCAGAGGTTATCAAAGTCGCCTGCCGAAACGCGCCGGTCGAACTGGGCAATCTGGAAAAAGTCCGGCAAAGCCGTGATTTTATCGCTCGCAAAGTCGCGGAAAACGCCGTCGTCTACGGCGTCACGACCGGCTTCGGCGCGAAAGCCGACCGGATTATTTCGCCGGACGACGCCAAGGAATTACAAATCAATCTCCTGCGCTCGCACGCGACCGGCGTCGGCAAAAATTTTTCGCGCCGCATGGTGCGGGCGATTATGCTGATTCGCCTGAACACGCTGGTCAAAGGCTATTCGGGCGTCAAAGTCGATACGCTCGAACGCCTGCGCGATTTTCTCAATTACCAGATTCACCCGCTCGTGCCCGAACAAGGCTCGCTCGGCGCGAGCGGCGATTTATGCCCGCTCTCGCATCTGGCGCTGCCTTTAATCAATGAAGGCTACGTCGAATACAAAGACGCGGAATACAAAACCGCCGAATTTTTTGCACGCCTTCAAGCCGACGAATTTCCCGATTTGAAAGACGCGAAAGACAGTCTTTTGCAGCCGTTCGAATTAAGCTACAAGGAAGGCTTGGCTTTAAACAACGGCACGACCGTGATGGCGGCGCTCGGCACGTTTGCCGTTTACGAATTCGAGAGGCTTTTAAAGTTGGCGACGCTTACGTCTTCGCTGATGCTCGAAGCATTCTGCGCGCGCCGCAATGCTTTCGACGAAAAAATTCACGCGGTTCGCCGACACGCCGGGCAAGCGGAAATCGCGCGCTGGATTCGGAAGTTTACGGAAAACTCGAAATTCATCGGCATCTCGCGCGAAGCTCTCAGAGCGAAGTCGAAAACCGCCGAAATCGAGATTGAAGAAACCGATTCGGTCGAAAAGAAAAAAGATTTCCCCGAAAAACTGGCTGACTTGAAATGCAAAACGCAGGATTCGTATTCGCTGCGCTGTATGCCGCAGATTTACGGCGCGAGCCTGCAAGCCTTAAACCACGCGAAAGAAATTTTTGCCAACGAGCTGAACGCCGCTACCGATAACCCTTTGATTTTTGTGGACGAAGACGAAGTGCTTTCCGGCGGTAATTTTCACGGTCAGCCGCTCGCCTTCGCGCTGGATTATCTGAAGCTGGCGATTTCGGAAGTCGGAAATCTCGTCGAGCGTCAAATCAACAAGCTGCACGACCCCGCGACCAACGATTTGCTCGCGCCGTTTATGACTTACGACGAAAGAAATATCAATTCCGGCTTGATGATTACGCAATACGTCGCCGCCGCGCTGGTTTCCGAAAACAAAGTTCTCGTCCATCCGGCGTCGGCTGATTCGATTCCGACATCGGCAAATACGGAAGACCACGTTTCGATGGGCGCGACCGCCGGCAGACAGGCTTTGCAGATTCTCGAAAACGTCAAAAACGTCATCGTCATCGCCATTCTGACCGCGCACCACGCCGCCCAGATTCGCTGGAACCAGTTCGAGAAATTCGGTTTGGAAACTGAAATGGGCGAAGCAACCGCAGAATTATTTGCCGAAGTCAAAAAAACGATTCCGGATTTTCAGAAAAAATATTCGCCGGACGACGAGAAATATTTTTTGAATAACGACAGATTTTTGTTCGACGATATTAACAGTTTGCGCGACAACTACGAAAATTTCGCTTCGATTGCCGAGCGAAACCTTGAGGAGTAAAGAAATGAACTACAGAGAAAGAAATTCACAGGGATGACAGCGATTGTCAGGGATAAATAAAAATCATTCTTCTTATCCCTGTAAATCTCTGTTATCCCTGTGAATTTCTCTTTGAAAAATCTTTGTAGTGAGGAGTAAAGAAAATGAGCAATGCCAAACCGGCGCGCGGAATGCGCGATTTTTTGCCCGTTGATGTAAGGCGCCGCGAATACGTTATCGGAATTATCAAGCAGGTTTACGAATCCTACGGCTTCGAGCCGCTCGAAACGCCCGCCGTCGAAAACCTCGAAACCCTGATGGGCAAATACGGCGAAGAAGGCAATCAACTGATTTTCAAAATCCTCAAACGCGGCGAAAAGCTCGACGTTAATGATAAAGAATTAGCCGACCTCGCCCTGCGCTACGATTTAACCGTGCCCTTAGCGCGCGTCGTGGCGAATCACAAAAACGATTTGCCGAAGTTTTTCAAACGTTACCAGATTCAGCCTGTTTGGCGCGCCGATAGACCCGCGCGCGGGCGTTTCCGCGAATTTTTTCAATGCGACGTTGACGCGATAGGCTCAAATTCTATGATTATCGAAGCGGAGATTCTTTCCGCTGCATCGGAGATTTTGCAGAAATTGGGATTTAAAGATTTTGAGGTTCGTGTAAATCACAGAAAACTTTTAGTAGATATTTTAAATGTGGCAGGCGTGCCAATAGATAAACATACAGATGCATTAGTAGCTCTTGATAAATTAGACAAAATTGGACGAGAAGGAGTTGAAAAGGAATTTCTTCAGCGCGGAATTAGTCCTAACGCGGCTGAAAAACTTTTGGTTTTCTTTGAATCTCTCATTAAAAGCAATTTAAAGGAAGTGTTAGGAAAGTCACCAACCCAAAAGCTAATTGCTCTTCAAAAACAATTAGCTGAAAAGGAGAAATTAATCTCCAAAAATAATAACGTGGTAGAAGAATTTGCTAAACTCTCGCTTGAGCTAAACAATCAAGTCGATAAAGTAATAGCGAAACTTGGTGAAGAAGATTCCCATAAAACCGGAAGTAGATTAAAAAAAGCAGCTACTGGAATTGCTGAAAGCGCAAAACGCTTTGAGGAATTGATATATATGCACGGAAACTTACTAAGGCTGCAAAGTTTAGGCAAATTTTTATCAAATAATGAAGATGTTGAAGGAGAAGGATTTTCAGACTTATTGAAACTCCTTAGCCTATCTAAATTAACAGACCGAATAGTGATAGACCCAAGCCTTGCGCGTGGCTTGTCTTACTACACGGGCGCGATTATGGAAATCGTTTTGACGGGCGGCGATTTTGCGGGCAGCATCGGCGGCGGCGGGCGTTATGACGAGCTTATCGGGATGTTCGGCAAGGAACAGATTCCGGCGTGCGGTTTTTCTTTGGGCTTGGAGCGAATCATCGTCGTGATGACTGAAAGAAATATGTTTCCGGCTGATTTGCAGGACGCTTCGGCAGACGTTCTGGTGACAATATGGAACGAAGATTCGGCGGGCGAATCGTTAAAGCTGGCGAATGATTTGCGCGCGGAAGGTTTGCGCGTTCTCGTCTATCCCGAAGCCGACAAGCTCGGCA
>DASVWG010000444.1:0-11409 GCA_036389695.1 Pyrinomonadaceae bacterium | reverse complement strand
TCGCCGGTCCGGCGACCACGACCGCCAACGATAACGCCTTTTACGGCGCGTTCGCCGGGCTGAACTCCAACTCCAGCTTCAATTCGTTTTTCGGTTCGGGAGCCGGGCAGGCGAATACGACCGGCAATCAGAATTCGTTTTTCGGTTATCAAGCCGGAAATTCTAATTTTGACGGCGGCGGCAACGCCTTTTTTGGCGAAAGCGCCGGTTCTTCCAACGTTTCCGGCTTTGGCAACGCTTTTTTCGGCACGCAAAGCGGCAATAAAGCGACGGGCAGCAACAATTCTTTTTTCGGCACCGCCGCCGGAAACATTTTTACGTCCGGCTCTAATAACGTCTTCGCCGGCTTTAACACCGGCAGCACTTCGACGACCGAAAGCAATAATACGCTGCTCGGCTTCGGCGCGGACATCAACGTCGGCATCAATTATTCGACCGCTCTCGGCACGGGCGCGAAAGCCACGCTGAGTCACACGATCGTTCTCGGCACGGTATCGGAAACCGTTGTTATTCCCGGACTCGGAGCGGGCGGTTTGCAGCAGCTTTGCCGCAACGCGCAGAATCAGATTTCGCCCTGTTCATCCTCGCGTCGCTATAAAACGAACATCGCGCCGTTTGTTTCCGGGCTTAATTTAGTCAATCTGCTTCAGCCCGTGACCTTTAATTGGCGAGCCAATAATCAAGCCGATTTCGGACTGGTCGCCGAAGATGTGGCGGCGATTAATCCTCTGCTCGTCACCTACAACGAAAAAGGCGAAGTCGAAGGCGTCAAATACGACCGCGTATCAATGGTTCTGCTCAATGCCGTTAAGCAGCAGCAGACGCAAATCGAAAAACAAAACGAGCAAATCAAAAATCAGCAGCAGACGATTGACGCGCTGAAAAAGCTTGTCTGCGCCGCGAACCGCGAAGCCGACATCTGCCGGGAGGAAAAATGAAAAAGATAAATAATAATCGGAAAACCGGCAATCCTACGTCAGCCGCCGGTGTTTTTCTCGGCGCTCTGCTTTTTCTTTGCGCCGTCCACAATTTACATTTCACGGCTTCAGCGCAAATCGCTTCAGGCGGCAATTACAAACTGGAAAAATCTGTCATCGCCAATGGCGGAACGAGCGGCGCCGGGGCAAGCGCGGGCGGCAACTTCTCCGTCGAAGGCGCAATCGGACAATTCGCCGTCGGCGTCAGGCAGCAGAATTCGCCGTTCACGCTGCAACCCGGATTTTGGACCGGCGCGCCGCTCGCGCCGACAGCCGCCGCCGTCGATTTGGGCGGGCGCGTAATGACAGCGACGGGACGCGGCATCAGAAACGTCCGCCTCACCCTGACGCTGCCTGACGGAACAACGCGCTCCGCCGTTTCCAGCGCTTTCGGTTATTACCGTTTTACGGCGTTGCCGGCAGGCGAAACTTACATTTTGTTTGCTTCGGCAAAACGCTTTACCTTCGCCGCTCCGATGCAGGTCGTCAATCTTTTTGAAGAGCGCGACGATGTCGATTTTGTCGCCGAAGAAATATCCGCGCCTTGATTTCGCCTTCCGGCGTTTTATTTGCGCGGCGTTTTGTGATAAATGCAAAGAAGCATTTTTGCTCGCCCGGGCGCTGCCGTATAAGCCTTTGATGAAATTAAAACGACTTTACTTCTGCTCGCTGCTGGTATTATTTCTGTTGCTCGGCTCCGCGCTGCCTGTTGAAAGGCTGCCGGTTCGCATTTATACCACCGCCGACGGTTTGGTGAATGACGGCATTAACCGTATTGTTCGCGATTCGCGCGGTTTCTTGTGGTTCTGCACCGCCGAAGGCTTGTCTCGATTTGACGGTTTCAGGTTCAAAAATTACACGCAAAACGAAGGCTTGCCGAATCGTAAAGTCAATGATTTTCTCGAAACGCGCGCGGGTGACCTGCTCGTCGCCACGCGCGGCGGCTTGAGCGTTTTTAATCCGAACGGCAGGGCATATCGCTGGAACGTGCTGGAATCGAGGCTCGAGCAAACCGAAGATGCGCCGCCGATGTTTCGTCTGCTGCCGCTGCCCGCGCCGTTTACAAACCGGCTCAAACAATCCGTTCTCGCGCTCGGCGAAGCGCCGGACGGGAAAATTTACGTCGGCACTCTGGACGGCGTATTTCTCATCGAGAAATCGGGCGACGATTGGGTCTGGCGAACGAAAATCGAATCCGAGTGGTGGAAGGAAGGCACGGTTTTTACCGATTTTCAAACGGACGCGCAGGGTTTCGTCTGGACGATTACGAACTTCGGAATTTTTCGCCTGTCGCCCGATGAGGGTCGGGTTGAAAAAGTCTCTGACGAGGGCGGCAGCAGTCTTTTGGAAGACCGCCGGACGAAGGAAATCTGGGCGACAGCCAGCGGCACACCGTCCGGAATCCGCGTTTATGCCGTGCCTTCCGACCGCCGCCGTCCGCCCGTTCCGGTCAGAACATACAAAAACGCCGACGGCTTGCCGAATGAAAAATTTATCATCGACATTATGCAAACGCGCGACGATAAAATTTTTGCCGTCGACGGCTATCACGCGCTGGAATTTTTACCAGACGCGCAGGCGGGCGAGCCGAAATTCCGCGTCGCGGCAGACGGAAATTTTGTGTCATTAGCCGAAGATGCGGGCAGCAATCTCTGGTTCGGCACGGCAGAGCAGGGCGCCTGGAAATTGTCCGTGAGAGGTTTCGTTAAATTCGACTGGACGGAGAGCGGAACCGGCGAACGCGGCGGCACAGGCGGCGCGGCGGAAACAATTGTTTCTTCAGAAAGAATATCGTCGCTTTATACGAGTCCAGCCGGAGAATTCTACATCACGCGCGGCGAGCGTAAAATTTCGCGCTTCGCCGACGGAAAATTTGAAACCGTCGAGCCGGCGGGGCTCAAGACGCGCAACTACACGAGAAATCCGATTGATTTTCAAACCGCCGACGGCGAATGGTGGATTCCCACGCCGGAAGGCATGCGGCGTTATCCGCCCGTCAAAAAATTCACGGATTTAGCCCGCACCGCGCCGCTGAAAGTTTACACGACTGCCGACGGCTTATACTCCAACGACGTTGCCAATGCCTTTCTCGATTCGCGCGGCGACGTGTGGATGACGACGTTCGGCAAAGATTCCCTCCAGCGCTGGGAACGCGTGACGGATAAAATAATCCGTTATACGAGCGCCGACGACGGATTGCCGTCCGGCAATGGCGCAATGAGTTTCGCCGAAGACGCGGACGCGAACATCTGGCTCGGTTTTTACTACGGCGGCTTGGCGCGATTTCGCGGCGGCAGGTTCGAGCTTTTCACCGCTTCCGACGGTTTTCCCGAAGAACCCATTAATGACATTTTTCGCGACGGCGCGGGACGTTTGTGGATTTCAACCGCCGGGCGCGGCGTGTTCCGCGTCGACAATCCGGCTGCCGAAAAGCCTGCTTTCGTGAATATCTCGACCGGCGAAGGCTTGTCGAGCAATCAGGCGACGTGCGCGACCGAAGACCGTTTCGGAAGAATTTACGTCGGCACGGGACGCGGGCTTGACCGGATTGAGCCGGCAACCGGAAATATCAAAATTTATACGCAGGCTGACGGCTTGCCCGGAAGCCTCGTCTGGCTCTGCGGCAAGGACGCGAGCGGCGCGCTGTGGTTTACCTTGCACAACGAGCTGATTCGCTTTGTGCCGCCGGATGACGAAGCCAATCCCGCTGCGCCAAGCGTCTTCATCGGCGGCGTAAGCGTCGGCGACACGGCATTTCCCGTTTCCGAACTTGGAGAAAGGGAAGTTTCATTGCCTGAATTTAATCACCGGCAAAACAATCTGCAGGTTAATTTTTTCAGCATCGGCTTTGCGACCGCCGACCAGGTACGCTTTCAATATCGTTTATCGGGCGCGACGGGCGGCGACGATGATTGGAGCGAGCCGACCGCCGAGCGCGCGCTGACATTTGCCAAGCTCGCGCCGGGCGATTACGAGTTTATGGTGAGAGCCGTCAACGCCGAAAATTTAACGAGCGAAGCTCCGGCAGTCGTGCGATTCAAAATCCTGCGCCCGACATGGCAGCAGGGCTGGTTTATTGTGCTCTGCGCCTTAGCGGCGGGCGGCGTTCTGCTGGCGTTTGAACGCTATCGCGCCGCTAAGGTTCGCGCGCTCGAATCGGCTTTCGACGAAATCAAAATTTCCGAAACCCGCTTTCGCCGCCTTTTGGAACAATCTCCTCTGGGAACGGTAATATTCGCGCCCGACGGTCGGATTTGCTCGGTCAATCGTGCCTATGAACAATTTTGGGGCATCACTTTCGAGCAAATTAAAGCCTGGGATTTTCTGTCCGACCCGCAAATCGTTCAGTCGGGCGTCGCCGAAAAACTGCGCCGCGCCTTTGCCGGCGAATTCGTTGTCTTCGAGCCGACCGCTTACGACCCGCGAGCCAACGGCGCGGGCGTTGAAATCCCTGCCGATGCCATGGTGAAATGGATTCTGGCGTTTGCCTATCCGGTCAAAAACGACGCGGGAGATTTGCGCGAAGTCGTTTTGGTGATGGAAGATATTACGGCAAAGAAAACGGCGGAAGAAAATCTGGAAAAAGTCCGCGCCGAAAAAGCGCGCGAGCTCGAACTGGTCAGAAAAAGAATCGCCGCCGATTTGCACGACGACATCGGCTCGTCGCTCACGCAGATTTCGATTCTCTCGGAAGTCCTGCAGCAAAACGGCAATCGGAAAAACGGCGGCGACAGCGACAGGGAAGCTTTGAATTTAATCGCTGCTTCCTCGCGCGAATTGGTTGACGCGATGAGCGACATCGTCTGGGCGATTAATCCGCAGAAAGACCATCTTTCGGATTTGGTCGGAAAAATGCGCCGCTTCGCCGCCGATTCTTTTACGCCGCGCAAAATAAAATTTACGTTTGACGCGCCGGATTTGCGCGAAGATTTGCCGCTCGGCGCGAATCTGCGGCGCGAGTTTTTTTTAATTTTCAAGGAAGCCGTCAATAACGTCGTCAAACACGCCGCCTGCCGTTCAGCCGAGATTGTTTTCAAAATTGAGGGCGACGAAATTCACCTGACGGTGCGCGACGACGGCGCGGGTTTTTCCGAAAATCGCATTGACGGGCACGGGCTTTCCAGTATGGCGGAGCGCGCAAAAAGCCTGGGCGGCGAAATGAAAATAAATTCGAGCATTGCCGCACAAGGCGGCGGCACTTCGCTCGAAATTTGCGTGCCGCTTAATTCACTCGCGCCGGGCGATGCGTCGTCGCCTTGAAAATTTACCCGTTCAGATAAACGGGGCGCGAGCGCCGCCCGAAGCTTTATGATAAAGATTGTTCCGCCCCGCTAAGGTTTATGACTGAATTCGCTTTCAAAGAGGAAAAAATAAAAGTTGCCATCATCGAAGACCGCCGCGAAATTCGCGACGGGCTGGCGATGCTCGTCGGCGGCACGGACGGCTTCATCTGCGCCGCGAAATTCGGCTCGATGGAAGAAGCCCTGCCGCGCATCAAACCGGAAAATGCCGATATTGTTCTGTGCGACATCGGTTTGCCCGGCATGAGCGGCATCGAAGGCATTAAATTGCTGAAAGAAAAATTTCCCGACCTGCTTTTGATAATGCTGACCGTTTATGACGATGACGAGCGCATTTTCAACGCCTTGTGCGCGGGCGCGAGCGGTTATCTTTTGAAAAAAACGCCGCCGGCGAAGCTGCTCGAATCACTGCGCGAAGCGACGGCTGGCGGCTCGCCGATGTCGCCGGAAGTAGCGCGGCGCGTGATTAATATTTTTCGCGACGTGCGCCCGCCGGAAAAAGCCGACTACAATCTTACGCCGCACGAAACGCGGCTCTTAAAAATGCTTGTTGAAGGTCATAATTATACGACTGCCGCCGAAACTCTGGGCGTGAGCTACACGACCGTTTCGTTCCATATGCGAAATATCTATGACAAGCTGCAAGTTCATTCAAAATCCGAAGCCGTCGGCAAAGCATTGCGCGACAGGATTGTCTAAAATCAAAGATGCAGACGGGCAAGAGCGATAGGAGACCGAAAAAGATGAAGATTTGAATGTGTTATCGGAAAACAAAAGCGCATCTTCGGATGCGCTTTTGTTCAATGTTTATGGCGGCTGGGGACAGAATCGAACTTTCGACACACGGATTTTCAGACTTAAATTTGAATTTAATTGAGTTTGCCTGATTTTGTATCGGTCAGGTTTGCTTAACGGATTTTTTCGAGTTCTGCGATGTCTTTCCGGTATGTTTCAATAAGTTTGCGACTATATTCGGGCAGAGCCTTTTGAGCCTGAGCTTTCAACAGCGCGTCCAATGCTCGCTGATAATTTTCCTTTTCTCCTGCGAGATGTGTTTGACGAGCTTGCGGGTTGGTGGTTTTCGCAAGCTCTTTGTGAGCTAATCCGGCGTGCCTGTAAGCAATCGCCGAATCACGCAGGACGGTTGTGTTAGCGGCATCATTGGCGAGCTGCTTTTCATAAAGCTCCGCGCTTTTTTGAAACGCCGCGAGCGCGCTCGCAAAGTCGCGTTCCTTCATCCGCGCCAAACCGATTCGTGTATAAAGCACAATCACGTCGCGGTCATAGCCGCGATTCAGGCGGTCTTTCTCCTGCAGCTCGAGCACGATTGCCATTGCTCGTTCCAGTAAGCCGATAGCTTCGACGTGCTTTCCGAGATTGGAAGCCGAAACGCCGAGCCGCGAAAAAGTTTTCGACAAATTATGCCGCGCCTGCGCGTCAGCCGGGTCGGCAGCGATAATTTCTTCGACTGTCTTTCGGGCTTTTTCGCTCAGCTCGAAAGCCCGCGCGTCGTCAATTTGCTCATAAATGCTGCTCGCCGTATCGTAAACTTTCCAGAGCTCCAGTTTGAGATTCGTATCGTTCGGAAAACGAGCGACGACCGATTCGGCGATTGCGACGGCGCGCGCCATTTCCGCTTCGGCTTCCGGCTGGCGAGATTCCCACGAAAGCGCAAGCCCCAAAGCCGCCAGACATTTGGCAAAAATTCGCCCGGTTTCCGTGTCGTCAGGGTTTGTCCGGCGCAGCTCTTCGATTTTGCCAGCCGCCTGCTGAAGCAGCGGAATGGCTTCGGCGTCTCTGTTCAGGCTGCTGTAACTCGCCGCCTCTTCGATTCGCGTTTCGAGAAGCGCTCTTTGTAATTCGAGCGAGCCGGGGTTTTCAGCAACCAGCCGTTCGTAAATCTGCAAGGCTTCTTTGCCGTCTCTAAAGCCGCCTTCAACGTCGCTTTGCGCCATTCTTCTGATGGCGAGCAGACGCAGGTTATCCGCCAGCAGCCGGAGGTTTTCCGCATCGTTCGGATTGATTTCCAGTAAGCGCCGACGAACGGCTTGCGCTTTTTCGAGACTCGCAATCGCGCCGCGAAAATCGCTCAGGCTCGGTTTGCGCGAATCACCTTGCAAAACGCCGACCTTTTCGTAAGCCGCCGCCAGTTCCGCCTGCAAAACAAAATCGTCGGCTGATTCGCCGGCGAGCGAATCGAGATATTTCAGCGATTGCGTGACGAGCGCCTGCCGCGCTTCGGTCGCGCCTTCGAGCCGTTCGATTTTCGGCGCGATGTCGTTCAAAAGCGCGTTTGACAAACCGCGCACGTCCGAGAATCTTTTTTCCGCCCGCGCCTGATTCGCAGCGGCACGCCGCGCCTGCCAGACGGTGGCGACGATGCCGCCGATTAAAGTCAGAAAAATCAAAAGCGCGGCAGAAACCGCGATGCGGTTGCGACTGATAAATTTTGTCGCGCGATAAGTAAAGCTGTCTTTTTGGGCGGTGACGGGCAAGCCGTTTAAATATCTGTTTATGTCGTCGGCGAATTGCTGGACGGAAGCGAAACGCCGCTGCGGTTCTTCGCGCCGCGCCATCTCGATAATCGCCTGTAATTCGCCCGTCAGCTTTGGATTTTTGGTCTTTGTGGACTGCTGGGGTTTGGTCGAGTTCGATTTGAAAGCGGTATTGCCGCCCGCGCTCGGCATCGGCGGCTGCATTAAATTTTCGCCCGTCAGAGCAGGCGATTCCGATTCCACTAATTTAGACAACAGCACGCCGAGGCTGTAAACGTCGCTCGCCGTCGTGATTTTTTCGCCTTTGATTTGCTCCGGGCTGGCGTATTCGGGCGTGAAAGCGCGATAAACGGTCTGCGTGCGCTCGTCGGCGTGTTCGTCGTCGAGCAATTTGGCGATGCCGAAGTCGAGCAGTTTCGGCGCGCCGTCGGCGGTGACCAGTATGTTTGACGGTTTCAAATCGCGGTGCACGACCAGATTCTGGTGCGCGAACGAAACCGCGCTGCAAACCGATAGAAAAAGTTTCAGCCTTTCTCTGGTCGAAAGATTTTCGCGTTCGCAAAACCGGTCGATGCGCGCGCCTTCGACGTATTCCATCACCAGAAAAGGCTCGCCCGCAGCGGAAACTCCGCCGTCGTGAAGCCGGGCAATATTCGGATGGTTAAGGGAAGCGAGAATCTGACGTTCGCGGCGGAAACGCTTTTCCAGCTCCTTATCGGCAAAGCTCTGGCGAATGATTTTCAGCGCGACCCGCTGTTCAAACTCGCCGTCCCATCTTTCCGCCAAAAAGACCGCGCCCATTCCGCCGCGCCCGATTTCACGGATGATGCGATAATTTCCGAACTGTTTTCCGGCGAAATCTTCGCCGGTCAAAGCAGTTTTGTCGGCAATATCGAAAGCATTTCTTTCAATTAAATTTTCCGTTTCGTCGTGAGCGGCGAGCAAAGAGTTTACTTCGTCAAAAAGCCGGGAGTCCGCGCCGCAGGTCGCGCGCAGCCAATCGGCGCGCAAATCTTCGGGCTGTTCCAAAACTTCGGCGAAAAGGTCTTTGATTTTTTCCCAATCTTGATTTTTCATATTTTAGCCTCAGCAAATAGGGCGTAAAAAATCGGGGAAACAGTCCAGAAAAAAGATGGAGAGTTAACTTATTGTCTTTTCAGCTCGCGCTGAAACCAGGCTTTGGCAAATGTCCATTCGCGCTTGACGGTCGTCGGCGAAATGTTTAAAACGTGCGCTGTTTCTTCAATCGAAAGCCCGCCGAAAAATCTGAGCTCGACAATGCGCGCCTGTCTCGCGTCAATCGTTTCCAGGCTTTGCAGGGTTTCTTCCAGCGCCAGTAAATCAAGTTCCTTTTCGCTGGTAAAGCTGACGGCGTCGTCCAGAGCGATTTTTTGCCCGCCGCGTTTTTGCGCTTTTTTGACGCGGGCGTGGTCAATCAGAATTTTCCGCATCACCTGCGCCGCAATGGCGAAAAACTGCGCTTTGCTTTCCCACGAAACATTTTTCCAATCGATAAGCCGGACAAACGCTTCGTGAACCAGCGCGGTCGCCTGCAGCGTGTGGTCGGCGCGCTCATTTTGCATATAAGCGGCTGCCAGCCGGCGCAAATCGTCATAGACCATCTCGAGCAGCTTTTCGGGCGCGCTTTCGCTGCCCGCGCTGACGGCGTTGAGCAAGACGGTGACCTCTGGCGACGGCTCTTTCATTCGGCTGATGTGAAGGCAAAACGGATTATACGGATTTTTTTTTCAAAAATCACTTTTTTGTGGGCTGTTTCGCCGCCGCTTTGCGCCCTATTGGGCAAAAGGAGAATTTTAACAGTGAAATCAGCTATGAAAAATAACCAATTTCGGCAAAAAACATTAAGTTCAATTGTATCGGCTTTGTTCTTCCTGATGATTTCAGGCAGCTTTCAGACGGCTTCGGCTCAATTTACGTTTGTGGGCGATTACGATAAAACGTTCGCCGCGCCGCTCGGCTATTACATCGACCCGCAAAACCCGACCGCCCCGGCGACGGACACTTTCGACACGATTTTCTTCACGGGCGATTACGCGCCGGACGGCTCCATCATCGCCGGCGGGCGGCACGCCGACAATGATTTGAGAGGAGACTTTTATCTGAGAAAGTTCACCGCGTCGGGCGCGATTGACACATCTTTCGGGACGAACGGATTTGTCCGCACCAATTTTCACAGCCAATTCGACGGCGTTCCCGGCAACGACACGCCGCAAATTCTGAAAGTGCAGCCGGACGGCAAAATCCTCTTTGCCGGTCAATGCACTGTGCTTCAGATTGCTCCGTTTCCGTCGCCGCAGTTTGGACAGGATGCCTGCGTCGTGCGCTACAACGCGAACGGCACGCTCGACTCGTCTTTCGGCGGCTTCCCGATTCTTGTAAGCTGCGGGAATGAGATTTGTTCGATTCCGATTGACCCGGGCAAAGCGATTTTTCAAACCGGACTTCGCTCTGACGGGCGTTTTGGCGAGACAGCAGGTATTTTTTACGATATGGCGATTCAGCCCGACGGCAAAATCGTTCTCGTCGGTATAACGCGCAATACCACCAATTCCTCGACGACCACCGGATTCAGCGCGATGATTGTTCGCTTAAATGCAAACGGCACGCTTGACGCGACTTTCGGCAGCAATGGTATCGCGCGCTGGATTGCGCCGCCGGCTCCTGCGGGCTGCTCGCTTGCGCCGACACAGTTCTCAGCCGTGCGCGTGCAGCCTGACGGGCGAATTATCGCCGTCGGATTCGACGCGATAACCAATCCAAATAATTGCGGCAACGGAACGCGTTTCGTCGTGACGCGCTGGACGGCTGCCGGTCAGATGGAAACCGTGCGCCACATCACCGATCTTTCATTACTCGACACTTTCTTCACCGAACGCGCCGTTTCCGTTCATCTGACCAGAGACGGAAGCAAGGTTCTCGTCTCCGGTTCTGCCCGAAACTTCAGCGGAGTTCCGGGCGGACGCCAAAAGCCGACGATGGCTCGTTTCAACATCGGCGATTTATCGCTCGACACAAGTTTCGGAAGCGGCGGCATCGCTCAATACAACAGAACGTTCGATAGTTGGGGAGCATCAACTTTATACGTCAAAGCGATTCAGCCGGACGGCAAAATCATCGGTTATGACAATGTCAGCAGCACCAGCGAGGTGCGTTTTAACCCGGACGGCTCCGGCGACAAATCTTTCGGCAATGTAGACCTCATCGACTTCTCGCCGGGCGGGCGCGGCAGGCTGAGAGTTTTCGTAACGCATTACAACGGCTCCGTCGTCCCGCTCGAAATTGGACACCTTCTCGTGCGTCCCAATGGCAGAATAAACTTAATCGGTAGCGGTGCGAACCGCGCCGCCGTGTCGCAGCAAAACACGACTTTCCAGAACGGTGTTTACGCAGACTTTGAAAACGACGGTCGCGACAACATCTCGGTTTTTCGCGACGGCAACTGGTATTGGCTCAACAGCGCGAATAATTCATTTAACGCTGCGCAGTTCGGCATCAGTTCGGATAAGCTCGCGCCCGCCGATTACGACGGCGACGGTAAAACTGATTTGGCTGTCTTCCGCGACGGCGCGTGGTATATCATCCAAAGCTCGAACGGCGCTTTCCGGGCTTTGAATT
>DASVWG010000443.1:0-3071 GCA_036389695.1 Pyrinomonadaceae bacterium | reverse complement strand
AAATACGAAACCGTAATCGGAATCATCGGGAAAACGCACGGCGTCAGCAAAGACAAAGCGCCGACCGTCACGGCGAGCCAGATAAACGACCAGAAATCCGTCGTCAGCCCGTTGTCGGCAATCGTCCTTTGTCCTTCGTCCTTTGTCCTTTGCTCATCAATCTGAGTTGAAATTGTTGATTGCGAATTGCTCTCTGCTGACGGCTGAACGCTGATTGCCGATTGCTTTTTAACATCTTCAAATCCGGTAAACGTAACTTTGACCGTTTTCGGCGGCAGGCAGAATGTGTCGTTGCAAAGCTGAAAACGGACGTGTATCGCCAAATCGTCCGTCTTTGTGTCGGCGTTCGCCTGCAAAGGCAGATTAAACTGCGCCTGATTCACGAAAAATTTCGTGTCGATATTAAAATTCGGGTCGAATTTTGTAATCGGCGCGGGCGTCGTGACTTTGCCTTCCAATATAAAAGGAGCTTCGTCGGCGACTTTGACGGTCGTCGGAATCGGTCCGCCTTCGGGTTGCTCGAGCGCGTAGAGATGCCAGCCTTCTTCGATTTCGGCGCGGAGCACGGCTTTAAATTTTTCGCTTCTTTTCAGCGATTTCCCTTTCGCGTCCGATTCCAGACTCCACCGCGTCGGGTTCTGGGCGAGCGCGAAAACGGGCAGAAGCAAAATTAAAAATAAGATTTTCAGAGGCAGTTTCGGCATAATCCAACAAGATTTTAGCATCAATCCGAGTCGCTTTAACAACCCGAAAATGTCAACTATCGACGGACAAATAAACGTTTTGCACATTCGCTCGTCTTTTGCGTATAATTTTAAGAAAGATTTGAATTGTAATCTTTACAAAAACCCGTAGATTTTACGCAATCTGCGGCACGGAGGTTTTGATTTTGCCAAAAACAGCAGCTCGCCAGAAGGAAGAAACGAAAAACGGGAAGACCGCCCGCAACGGAAGCAATAATGCGGCGACGAAAAGAAAAGCCGAACTCGAAAACGGCATTACCGACACGATTGACCCGAAACAGGCGCACACCGAATACGTAAAACGCCGGAAATCGCAACTTGCGGCAATCAAAAATACCGATAGAGAGCTTCTCAGAGAGATGTTTTACCAGATGGTTCTGGGCAGATATTTCGAGCAGAAATGCGCCGAAGTTTACCGCATCGGCAAAATCGGCGGTTTTTGTCATTTATATATCGGTCAGGAAGCGATTTCCATCGGCACGCAGATGGCGCTCAAAGAAGGCGATTACGTGATTACGGCTTACCGCGACCACGTGCAGGCGATGGTCGCCGGAATGACGCCGGAAGCCGTCATGGCTGAGCTATACGGCAAAGAAGGCGGCGTCGTGAAAGGCAAAGGCGGCTCGATGCATATGTTCTCGAAAGAACATAATTTCTTTGGCGGACACGGCATCGTCGGCGGGCAAATCGGCGTCGGAACCGGAATGGCTTTCGCCCAAAAATATAAAGGAACCGACAACGTGACGCTCTGCTTTTTCGGCGAAGCCGCGCTGAATCAGGGAATGTTTCACGAATCTCTGAATATGGCGCAATTGTGGAAGCTTCCGGTAATTTACATCTGCGAAAACAATCAATACGGCATGGGCACGTCGCAGAAACGCGCGATGTCGCTGGCGAATATCGCCAAAAAAGCCGAAGGCTACGGAATGGTCGGCGAATTCGTGGACGGCATGGACGTGATGGCTGTCCGCGACGCGACTTTACGCGCCATCGAACGCGCTCGAACTGAAAGTTTGCCGACGCTTCTGGAAATCCGTGCTTATCGCTACATGGGACACTCGATGTCAGACCCCGGAAAATATCGCACGACCGAAGAAATCAAGAAATACCAGGAGCGCGACCCCGTTGTTTTATTTAAAGACAGCTTGAAGGAAGCGAAAGTTTTCGCCGACGCGGATTTTGCAGAACTCGAAAACCGCGCGAAAGAAGCGGTCGAAAAAGCCCTAAAATTCGCCGACGAAAGCCCGCTGCCCGACGCGAAAGAATTGTTTACCGATGTTTACGCTTAATCAGCAGGCTAGGAGATAGAAATGATAACGAGAGCCAT
Source organism: Pyrinomonadaceae bacterium (assembly GCA_036389695.1). Lineage (GTDB taxonomy): Bacteria > Acidobacteriota > Blastocatellia > Pyrinomonadales > Pyrinomonadaceae > JALZHR01. Next base: position 1,001 of record DASVWG010000443.1, on the reverse strand, counting down.
AACAATAATCGTAATTGCATTTATTGTTTCTGCGGTTTGTGTAAACGCTCAGACAAATTTTCTTGATGGGCGTAATATGGAACAGGTTTACGTTGACAGAAGTAACGAACCTTATCTTACCGTCACTTATGAACTTGACCTTAAATCCAATATAACCAAAGACGGTATAACAAGCGCCTTTGTAATATCTACTCTTTCGCCAAAGTCAGTCGCGCCTATGATGATTGCACAAGGTTATGAAATTAAGTGTGAAGAAAGGCTTATACGTTTTGCAACTGCCGCTAGTATTAAATCAGAAAATGGCAAACTCGTTATGGAAAAAGCAAGAGAAATGAAGGACGCTGTATTCGTAAATCCATTTACAGATAGAGGTATGAAAGCAGGTGAACGAGGTGCATTAAAGGCGATTATTACGCGGTCTTGTTCTACCGAGTTGTAAAATGCCTAATGTAATTTAGCTAAGTGAGTTACAAAGTTTAATTAAAAATAATGGCACTACTAACAATCCGCGACGCGCTGAATCAGGCGCTGCGCGAAGAAATTATCAGAGACGAAAACGTTTTCATAATGGGCGAGGAAGTCGCCGAATACGACGGCGCGTATAAGGTGACGCGCGGGCTTTGGAAGGAATTCGGCGACAAGCGCGTGATTGACACGCCGATTACCGAGCTCGGTTTCGCCGCCGTCGGCGTCGGCGCGGCGATGGCTGGCTTGCGCCCGGTGATTGAGTTTATGACGTTTAATTTTTCTATCTTGGCGTCAGACCAAATCATCAATCACGCGGCGAAAATGCTTTATATGTCGGGCGGGCAGTTTAAAGTTCCGATTGTTTTTCGCGGTCCGAACGGCTCGGCTTACCAGGTTTCCAGCCAGCATTCGCAGGCGCTCGAAGCTTTTTACGCCAATTTTCCCGGCTTGAAAGTCGTGATGCCTTCGACCGCCGCCGATGCGAAAGGTCTTTTGAAATCGGCAATCCGCGACGATAATCCGGTCGTTTTTCT
>DASVWG010000442.1:0-7550 GCA_036389695.1 Pyrinomonadaceae bacterium | reverse complement strand
CCCTTTCGCGAGCAGTCGCCGGAAGAATTCGTGAGCTACGACATTACTTTAGGCGTTTCTCTGAGGGTTGAGTTTGCGATTGAAAATAACGGAAAAGCCATGGCATTTACGATTGCAAATCCGAAAGGCAGTATAAAAGCGTTTAAGTTATAAGGGTTTAAGCGTTTGAGAACTGAAATAATTTAAAAAAGGAAATATATGAAACCTGCAAAAAATATTTATAATTACGGTTTAGTCATCACCCTGTTGTTTTTCCTCGCCGTATCCGGGCACGCGGAAATTACGGTTATCAAAGCCGGAAAACTGGTTGACCCCGAAACCGGCACGACATCAATCAATCAGATTATTCTGGTCGAAGACCAGACGATTAAAGCAATCGGCGGCAATGTTCAGATTCCGCCGGGCGCAAACGTCATCGACCTTTCAAAATATACGGTTCTGCCGGGTCTTTTCGACGCGCATTCGCATATGTGTCTGGATTTGCCCGCCGGACAGCCGCAGCTTTTTTATACAGTAACGGTTCCGACGGCTTACCGCGCGATTCAGGGCGTCGCCAATGCCCGCTCGATGCTCGAATCGGGTTTCACGACTATTCGGGATGTCGGAAACAGCGGAAATTACGCCGATGTATCGTTGGCGCAGGCGCTGGAAAGAGGCATTGTGCCGGGTCCGACAATGATTACCGCCGGACGAATCATCGCTCCTTTCGGCGGGCAATACCGGATTCAGGCGGAGCGGCTCGGGCTGGGCGAGCCTGAATATCTGTATGCGGATACGCGCGACGAGCTTAAAAAAGCCGTTCGCGAAAATATTCAATACGGCGCGCGCGTGATAAAAATCGTCGTTGACGACCAGCGGTATATTTATTCGGTTGACGATATAAAATTTGTTGTCGAAGAAGCGAAAAATGCCGGATTAAAAGTCGCCGCTCATTGCGGAACCGACCGTGGCGCGCGCAATGCCGCCGAAGCGGGCGTCGCTTCCATCGAGCACGGAATCGGGATGTCGGACGAAGCTCTGCAAATCGCCAAACGAAACAACGTCGTCCTCGTTGGCACTGAATTTACCGTCAAGCTCGGTGAATATTTAGGCTTGCCGCACGAGCAGGCGGTGGAATTTCATAAAGGTTACGTTGACCGCTTGAAACGCGCATACAAAATAGGCGTGCCGATGGCTTACGGCTCCGATGCGTTTTTTGACGTGCCGGACGACACTCGCGGCGAGCAGGCGCTTTCCATTATCGATAGTTTTATCGAAGCCGGTGTTGCCAACAAAGACCTTGTCCGCTATATGACGATTGATGCCGCTCGCCTGCTCGGAGTCGAGAGCCGGCGCGGGGCAATCAAAGTCGGGTTAAGAGCCGACATTATCGCCACCCCGGAAAACCCGCTCGATAACATTCTGACGCTTAAAAAAGTCGCTTTTGTTATGAAAAACGGCAAAGTTTTTAAGAAGATTGGTTAAACGGAATTTCGTTCGGTAAGTTTGCCGTCCAAACCGGAAATTATAATGCGGAATTTGGTCGTTCCGGCGCGAGTTGATGTAATCAGATGCGCCGGAACATTGTGCTTTCACGAAATTCTCTATCGCCAGCCAAGTTTTCTATCTCAATCCAGACTCTGAAATTGCACGACGCTGTTTAATTGGTTTCCGACTTCGTAAAAAATTCTTTCGCCGTTTCTGGAAATGGCGAGCCGGAAAATCGCGTCGTTTTCCCATTCGCGCAATTGTTCGGGCGGGCTGCCGTTTAAGGGAATTTTCCAGAGGCTGAAAGGCTTTTTCCTTTGCAGCACGACAAACAGGCTTTCGCCGTCTTTTGACCAATCGAGAAAAGGAATCGAGTCGTTTTGCGGCGTCGCCGGATATTTTAAGACTTCGCCCGTCTCGGCTGAAACGAGCGCGAGCATCATCGCGCCGGTTGCGGGATTTGAAATATAACAGGCAATCGTTTTCCCGTCGGGCGAAATACGCGGCGAGCGGGTCGTCCGGTTAGTCAGCTTGACCGGATTTTCGCCGTTGATGGAAACCCGCCACAGCGTTTCGTCCGCGCTTTCGGAATCCTGAACGAGATAAAAAACCGCTTCGCCGTCCGGCGCGATAATCGAATCTTTAACGTTTCCCTGCGTGGTGAGCTGTTTTGTGTTCGTGCCGTTGGCGTCGGAGCGCCAGACGTCCATCTGCCCGGTGCGATTCGACATAAATATCAAAAAGCGTCCGTCGGCGGAAAGCTTCGGCGAGATTTCGGCGCTGGCGTCGGAAGTCAATTGTTTTCGCTCGCTGCCGTCCTCGCTGATGGTGAAAATGTCCGCGCTGCCGTCGTCCGTCGCGGAATAGACGATTCGTCCGTCGTTTGTCCAATCCGCGCCGAACGGCAGCGGGCTTTCGTCCGAGATGGTCGTCAGAACGTGAGTGTTTTTAAATAGATTATCGACCGGCGCGGTCAGGAAACAGGCGAATTTGTTCGATTCGACGGCGACGAGCGAATTCGTTTCGGCATTCAAGCTGATGCCGTAACTTCCGTTGATGCCTTCGGTTACCAGGCGCGCTTTGCCGTCCGGATACGAAACAATCCAAAGCTCGTCGTTTAAGCCCGGCGATTTTGCGCGGTAAGCGACGGCGAAAATTCCGCTGCCGTCTTTGAGCCAGATGGTTTGACCTGCCGAAATCCAGTTTTCGTGTGAAATCGTTTTTTGCTCGCCGGTTTCGGCGTCGACGACCGCGATTTGAACCGATGTCCGGTTATTTTCAGGCTGAAAAACGGTCGCGGAAAGCAGTCTTCCGTCCGGCGACCAGGAAACGCCGCTGTTTGTAAATCCGTTTTCCGGTTGGCGAGCCGCCAGAATCCGCTCGTTTTTTCCTTCGATGTCCGTCAAGACGAGCGCGGTTTCCCGGCTGTCGCGGTCGCGGCGAACGAAGGCGAGACGGCTTTCGTCGGGCGAAATCGCCGCCGGGCTGTCTATATTACGGAGAATTTCCCGCGAAGCGCCGCCGCGCACGGAAATTTTATAGAGCGTCGAGCCGGCGGATTTTTTCGGCTCGGGATTTTCGCTGACGGAATAATAAATCTGCTCGCTGTCGGGCGAAAAAGCCGCGCCGATAAACGTGCCGTTGATTTGCGGAACAATCTCGGCGCTGTTGCCGTTTTCGATTTGCCGCAGATACAGCGATTGAACGCCGTTTTTCACCTGCACCAGCGCCAGATGCTTTCCGTTCGGCGAAATCACGGAGTTTCGGATGTCGGCATCGGCGACAATCTTATCGACCCGAAATTTTTTAAATTGCGATTCGGCAAAGCTCCGCTTCCACTCAAAGCCGAAAGAGGCGAAGTAGCCGACGGTAAAAGCCAGCAGCGCCAGCAAACCGACCGGAATCGCCTTCCGTAATGAAAAACCGTTTTTTAAAAGTAATTGGCGTGAATTGACCGTGATTTTGTCCGAGCCAGTTTCGGAATTCGTCGCGGCTGAATCGTGGATTTCGCGCTGCTCGGCGACCACGTGCGTCCGCGTGTGTTTTTCGACGACAAATATTTCTTCGGCTGTTTCTTCGTTTGTTTCTTCGGCGCGCGCGATTTCCTGCACCTCGCCGACAAATTGATAACCGCGACGCGGAACCGTGACGATAAATTCTTTGTCCTTCTGAAAGCGGCTCAGAGTTTTTCGCAAGGTCAGGATATTTTGCGACAGCGTCGTTTCCTCGACAAACGTATCCGCCCAGACTTCATTGAGAAAACATTCCTTTTCAACCACCTTTCCCTGATTGCGCAGCAATAGAACGAGAGTTTGAAAAGCCTTCGGCGTCAGCGAAACCGGCTGATTTTGAAAGCTCAGGCATCGCTCGTCGATGTCCAGACAAAAATCGTCGAATTTGAAAAACAGTAGTGTTTTGTTGCTCATAACGTATTTGAAAAGTCTTTCATAAAAATTTCAAACGAACTTTCACATAACTTTCAAGACTTTCAAGACGAAAGTTTCTTATTGTTAGTGGCGGATGAGGGAGACGTCAACAATTTGCGGTTTGAGAAGTTAGGTGACAACAACAGCAACAACTGCACTTTGGTTTTCCTCATTCGAAATATTCAAACGTTTTAGACAAATCCGCGGCGGCTGGATTTAGAAAAAGGAAATAAATGGCAAAAAACCGGACGGAAGTTTTTATTGAAACCAGCGAAACCTTAATCATAAAACGAAAGCGAACTTTCGTGCGGGCTTGGTGCGCTGATTGCGGGCGAGAAGTCAGTATGCTGCCGCTTCAGCAAGCGGCGCTGCTGAGCGGGCACAGCGTCGAAGCGATTCGTTCGATGATGGAAAATCGGCGCATTCACTTTCGCTACCAAAATCTGGAAGCGCCGCGGATTTGTCTAAGATCTTTATGCCTATTTTAGTAATAAAAAAGATGAGATGAATCAATAAATAGTTGTCTCAGAGCAAAAAGAGTTTGAGGATTTCGGAGCTTATTTTAGAAAATCTGAAAAATCTCAAACCGGTTGGAAATCGAGTTGAATCATTAAAAACATTGACCGAATGGCTGCTTCATAAACGTGAATCGCTTAAAGAAATAACCTCTAAGGTCAAAACATCAACCTCGGTTTATTGAATTCAAATTACAGCAGTTCAAAATTTAAGGAGTACAAAGTAAGATGCAAAGAAAAATTTTCTTAACGCTGGCAATCATTTTGTCGGCAATGGTGTTTTCGATAACGGCGGCGGCGGCGCCGCAATTTTCCGTCTACTTAAACGGCAGACAGGAAGTGCCGGCGAACAATTCGCCCGGCAGCGGCACTTGTTTCGTCACGCTTAACGCCACAGAAACGCAGGTTTCGGTCGAGTGCAGGTATCGAAATTTATCTTCAAATGTGGTCGGAGCGCACATTCACGATAACGGACCGGTCGGCGTCAGCGGTCCGATTCGTTTCGACTTTTCTTTTACCGGCGGCACAACCGGCACCATCGGTCCGCTCGTCTTTAACACGACGCCCGCGCAGGTCGCCGAGCTGCGCTCAAATAAATGGTACATCAACATTCACACCGCTAATTTTACGGGCGGCGAGATACGCGGGCAGGTCAAACGAGCCAATATACCAGCCGATTATGACGGCGACGGGCGCACGGACCTCGTCGTTTTTCGCGCTTCAAACTTCACGTTCTATACATTAAACAGTTTGGAAAACAATGTCACTGCTTCTATTGAGGTCGGCAGGGGACTTGACGACATGCCCGGGATTGTCAATAATTTGGGCGATTTCGACGGCGACGGCAGAGCCGACCGCGTGGCGTGGAACCTCGATGAAAACAACGTCATCACGTGGTTTATCCTGCAAAGCGAAACCAATTCAGTACGCACCCTAACTTGGGGACAGTTTGCGCCTACCGGCTCAGATGCATTCGTTCCCGCCGATTATGACGGCGACGGCAAGCTGGACGTCGCGGTTATGCGCCGCGCAACCGGCGTCTGGTACATCATCGAAAGCTCGACCGGCAATCCCCGCTATGAATATTGGGGAACAGCCAATGATGCTCCGGCAGTCGGTGATTACGACGGCGACGGCAAAGCTGATTTATGCGTTACCCGCGCCGAAAACGGATTGCGTTTCTGGTATATACGCAACAGCTCTAACGGACAATTGCAGGCATTTCAGTGGGGCTTATCTAACGAGGGTCCATTCTTTTTCTTCCAGATTGACGTTGACGGCGACGGTAAACAAGACGCTATGGTACAACGCGGCGTGAACGGAAAACGCACGTTTTTTGTCCGCCGAAGTTCCGACGGACAGATGTATTATATAGCGTGGGGAAGTGCTACGAATGCCTTCTTTCCTCTGTTCGGTGATTATGACGGCGACGGCAAAACCGATTTTGTCTCCCGGCAAAGCATCCCCGGCGGAAGCGGACCGTATACCTGGCACATCTTTCAAAGCGCGACGCAAACGTCACGTCACGTTGATTTCGGGCAAACCGGCGACCAGAGACCCGCAGAACAAATACCTGAAGAACGGCAAGTCGGGCTGCCTGTTTACAGCGAGGAGGTTTTGGAATTTAGATAAAACAATGAATTCTAAAATCCGGAGTCGTTTAATTTCAACAAACGGGCTTCCGGGCGCTTCGTAATCAGAGATTCGGCTTTAGATTTGTTTTCTAAAGCCGAATCCCGGACGGAAGGTAATGAATTCGTCAGCAGCCGAGGTTCATTACCTTCTTTTATTAAAAAAGGAACATCTAAAATTCAATCGGAAGACGAATAATCTTTGATATAGTCGGAGCTTCAGATGATTTTTGATTCGGTTTACATCGGGCATAAAAAATTCAATTATTTCGCGGTTTGTTTACGCTCTCAATTCAAAAATATGAAAAATTATTTATTTTTACTGGCAATCATTTTGTTTGCCGTTCCGTTGCAGGCACAAGTGCCGTATAACTCGGCGGTTCCGAATGGCTATACGAAAAAAGCCGTCGTCTCCGAACAAGTCGGTTTGACGCAGGTCACGATTACTTATCATCGCCCGGCGGTCAAGGGGCGCGAAGGTAAAATCTGGGGCGAAGTCGTTCACAAGGGCTTTGTCGACCAGGGCTTCGGCAGCGGCAATCCCGCGCCGTGGCGCGCGGGCGCGAACGAAAACACCGTCATCGAGTTTGATAACGACGTCAAAATCGAAGGTCAACCGCTGCCGAAAGGAAAATACGGTTTCTTTATCGCGTATGAACCGGCAGAAAGCATCATTATTTTTTCCAAAAGGTCGGACGCGTGGGGCTCGTTTTTTTACGACGAAAAAGAAGATGCGCTGCGCGTCAAAGTAAAACCTCAGCCGCTTGAGAAAAGCGTCGAGTTTTTGAAATACGAGTTTTCAGATTCAACTCCGAACTCAGCGGTAATCGCTCTTTCGTGGGAAAAACTGTCGATACCTTTCAAGGTCGAAGTGGATTATTTGAAGCAGCAATTCGAGGCTTTCGTTGCCGAATCGCAAAACCCGCGCAGCTTTACTTCGCAGTCGTTAAACATCGCCGCGAGCTGGACATTGCAGAATAATTATCAACTGGAAAAAGGACTCGAATGGGCGACGCGGGCGAGCGGGCAGCAGTTTCCGGGCGACCCGACTTCGTTTCCCGCGCTTTCGACCAAAGCGGCGATTCTCGATAAGCTCGGCAGAGCGGACGAGGCGGCGGCGGTCATCAAAAACGCTCTGCCGTATGGCAGCGTCGTCGAGCTTCAGCAATTCGGCAGACAGCTTTTAGCCGCGAAGAAGCCGCAAGCCGCGCTGGAAGTTTTTCAGTTTAATTACAACAAAAACCCCAATCAATTTATCACGCTGACGGGAATGGCGAGAGGCTTGTCCGCCAACGGCGATTACGCGAAAGCCCTTGAGTTTGCCAACAAAGCTCTGGCTTTAGCGCCGAACGACGCCAATAAAAAAGCGGTTCAGGCGATGATAGAAAAGCTGAAAGCGGGCAAAGACATCAATTAGCTTCGCTGTAAAAAATACTTTCGCCGGTAGATTTCGCCGCCACCGGCGGAAAGGAAAAATTATGCTGAAAATTAAATCTTTGGCATTAATATAT
>DASVWG010000441.1:0-22403 GCA_036389695.1 Pyrinomonadaceae bacterium | reverse complement strand
TCTCCGTTGTCATCGAGGCGGCGTTTCAGCACAAGGTCTGGGAGCCGAGAATGCCGCAGATTTTCGAATTAGCTTCACCAGTGATTGTTCTATGCTCGGTTGACGATATGATTGCCGCCGGACGCCATCTCCAGAGAGGTTTGGACAATCCGAACCGCGAGTTTTATCACAGCGATAATCGTGTCGTCCATTACAGGAAAACGGGCGAATTTTTACTTCCCGCCAGCTATACGGCGCCGAAGTTCGATATACCGACAATCGAAGTCTCGACGGATGGAGAATACGCTCCCTGTCTTGAAGAGATTGTCAGGCGGATTCAATCGTCAGATGCCTTACCCGATGATGCGCCCGACAATGGCTGAGCTTAAACGTTAAAACAACGAGTCTCAAATTCGTCTTCCAAATATTTATACGAAATTGCTTTATAATGTAAAGTTCTTGACAAATAAAACAACTTGGTGTAAATTCCCATTTAATACGGCGAAGATTCAGGCAATCGGCAAAGAAGCTCCGGAATCACGCCTTCGCGACCTATCAGGGACTATGAAAATTAAAATATTATCCGCATTTTTACTAATGCTGGCGTTGTTTAGCGCCGCCTTTTCGCAGACGCTCGACAAAGCCAGGCTCGACCAGTTTTTTGAACGGCTCGCCGAAAAGAACAAGGCGATGGGCAGTCTGGTCGTCGCCCGTGACGGCAGCGTTCTTTACGCCCGCGCCGTCGGCTACAGCCGGATTAACGGAACGGAAAAGAAACCTTTGACTGCGGCGACCAGATTCCGGGTCGGCTCAATCACGAAAATGTTTACCGCCGCGCTCGTTTTGCAGCTCGTCGAGCAAAGAAAATTAAAGCTTTCGGACACGCTCGACAAATTCTTCCCGCAGATTCCGAACGCTTCGAAAATTACTATCGCGCAGATACTCGCGCATCGCAGCGGCATCCACGACATAACCGAAGACCGCGAGCTTCGACCGAAAAGGACGGCTCCGATAACGAAGGATGAAATGCTCGCTCTTATCGCCAAAGGCAAGCCTGATTTCGAGCCGGACGCAAAGTACGCTTACAGCAATTCCGGCTATACCATTCTGGGTCTTATCGTCGAAAAGCTAACCGGCAAGTCCTACGCGGAAGTCCTGCGGAAAAGAATCGCTTCGAAAATCGGGCTGAAGGATACATACGCCGGCACCGGAAACATCGATGCCGGCAAAAACGAAAGTTTTTCCTACAAGTATTTTCTGGACTGGAAACAGGAACCCGAAACCCATATCAGCATTCTTTTCGGGTCGGGCGCATTAATTTCGACGCCCGGCGACCTCGTCAGGTTCATTCAGGCGCTGTTCGACGGGAAGATAATCTCGAAGCAGAGCCTCGCGTCGATGAAAACGATAAAGGACGGCTACGGGTTGGGAATGGACGCTTTTACATTTGCCGGCAAAACCTTCTACGGGCACACGGGCGGCGTCGACGGCTTCGGCGCGTGGCTGGCTTACCTGCCGGAAGAAAAGCTGGCGGTCGCTTACGCGGCGAACGGGAAAGTTTACCCGGTAGTCAATATTATGGGCGGCATTATCGACATTTACTACAATAAACCGTTTCAGATTCCCGCCTTCGATGCGCTCGCCGTCAGCGCGGAAGTGCTGGACAAATACGTCGGCGTTTATTCGAGTCCCGGAGTTCCCGTGAAATTTACCATCACCCGCGACGGCGAGACGCTTTTCGCGCAGCCGACCGGACAGCCTTCTTTCCCGCTCGAAGCGACGGCGCAGGATAAATTCAGAATCGAAAGCGCGGGCATCGTCATGGAGTTCGACGCCGCGAAAAATCAGTTGATTCTCAGGCGCAGCGGTCGGGAGAGGATTTTCACGAAGGAAAATTAAGGAGAAACGGTTGTGAATGGCAAAAGATTATAAAGAGGTGCGAAAACACTAATTTTCGCACAGTCGGAAGTGAAAGAATATTGAAAACATCGGAAAGACGGCGCGGTCTCGAAAATGACCCTTTTAAGATTGTTTTGGGAATTATATCTTTCGCAAACCCAAATAATTAATCTGTTTCAGTTTTTGAATTTTTAATTTTCTTATTTCTAAGCGAAGCCATGGCGTAATAGAGTAAGCTTCCGCAACCAAGCGCAAATGCTATAAATTGCATGGATGAATGCATTTTATTAATTCTTATCACATCTGAAATTGAGGAAGGCAATTCCGGATACATTACTAGCTCATTAATTAGCGAGGATGTGTTCATCATTACATATAGACCGAAAATTATAGACATTAAAAAAAGCACCCAAGACAATTTTAAAAGCCAGAACCATCTAGCATTTTCCTTAACAATATCTTTTATAAAAGTAACCGAGAGTGCTAAAATGCCAACTGCCAAAGCCATTAACTGTTGGGCAGATTGAACAGAATAATCAAGCGACATTTTCACAAATTCACTAACGGGTTCAGCCATTATTCACCTCTTATTTTCGGCTTGCTCTTTTCTTCAATTTGTTTATTGTCTATCGGTTTTGTTTTTAAAAGCACTTCAAGTGCTTCTTCAAATTCAAGCGGTATAATTACAGGCTCGTCTTTGCGAGATGTTTTTCTTGCCACGCCTTTTTTATTTTTTACTTCTGCTTTCATAACAAATCAAGTTCTCTTCGGTCGTCATCGTCGTCATTCGGATAAGGGATTGTATGTTGTAAATAGTCTTTCGGTAAACAAGCAGTTTTGGACGGCGTAATAACTCGCAAACCTAATTTAGCAATTTCCTTCTCCATAGCAATCGGACTTCGACTTTTCTTTCTATCAAACGTCAAAAACTCTTTACAGCCTGTTTGTAAAGCAGACGCAACGTGAATAGAGTCCGCGCCGCTTAAATTAATTCCGTGTAACCAGTGTAAATCTCGCGCTCTTTCGGCAATATTCAAAGTTAATTGAGACAATTTAACAACTTTTCCAGACAGAAACATTGAATTGAAAAGCCGCTTAACTTCCAGTTCCGCCGCTCGAAGATGAGTCGGAAACGGTTTTTACCTGACGAAAGCATTCGGAGCCGGGATGTCGCCGGTCGTCCCATACTGGATGCCAGTGAAGCCCTGCGTCGAGCGCAATAAATACCAAATGCCCTGCGACGGTCTGAAAACTCCCAAATCGGCTTTGCCGTCGCCGTCATAATCAGCCGGAGCGGGCTTGTCTTCAGTTATTCCAAAATGTATTCCGGTAAAAGAAGAGCTGTTGCTGTTGACCATATACCAATCGCCGACCGACGGGCGATAAACGGCTAAATCGGTTTTCCCGTCGCCGTCGTAATCCGCCGCAACGGGTTTGTCTTCCGCTGTTCCGAACTGTCTCGCACCAAAATTGTACGTAAAGCTGGTGAGGTGATACCAATAGCCGTTTGACGGTCTGAACACGCACAAATCGAACCACCCGTCGCCGTTCATATCTGCGACAATAGGTTTGTCTTCCGCTGTTCCGAATTGTGTCGCGACGAACTGATTGTTGTAACTATAGGAACTATAGATGCGATACCAGCTGCCGGCAGACGGGCGATAAACCGCAATGTCAGCCTTGCCGTCCCCGTCAAAATCGGCGGGCACGGGCACGTCGCCGCTTAATCCGAATTGCAGAGACGAAAAGGTGTTGTTTGAAGAGTTCAAACGATACCAGCCGCCATCCGACGGGCGGAAAACGGAAATATCGGTTCGCCCGTCGCCGTCGAAATCGGCAGGCGCGATTAAGTCTCCCTGGGCGCCGAACTGAGTGCCCAAAGACTCGCCGTCGGAACTGCGCGAGACATACCACTCGCCGACGGACGGGCGAAATATCGCGGTGTCCGCTTTGCCGTCGCCGTCAAAATCAAAGTCCGCGCTGTTCAGCAGAAATCTTCCGAACTTGCGAAAGCTTCCGTCGGAAAAAGACAACGCAGTGGCGGCGAGCATTTTGCCGTCCGGCGTAATAACCGGTTGACCGCTGAAATATAAATTGGAAAAATGCGCCTCGATTCCTCCATTAAGCCCCAGAATATCAACTCCGCCTCCCCAGGTCATCAGCTTGCCGTTTGGCAGAATAATTGCACCGGAAAACGAAGTTGTATAAATTAACGTCGGCGAAAATGAAGGATCGACGGCACCGTCCGCCGTCAGCCGCCAAAACTTGGGAAAGTAAAACTCTCCGCCCTGGATAAAACTGACCGAAGCCAGCTTGCCATCCGGCGCGACGCCGACAACACTTCCGGCTTCCGCCGGTACGTTAAAAGATAAATCCAGGCTGCCGTCCGCGTTGAGGCGGGCGTTGTTCCGCGTGTTTCCGTTTTCCGTTAAGCCGCCGCCCACGACGATAGTTTTTCCGCCGGGCAGGGCAATCATTTTTTGAACGAAGTTTGCTGTCGAAGTCACGCCGTATGAAGTGTCTACCGAACCGTCAGCCAGCAGCCGGACAAAACTCCGGCGTCCCGAATTGCCGAAATTTTGAAAACCGCCGCCGACCAGAATTTTTCCGTCCGGCTGCAGCGCCAGCGAATACACGCTCGAAGTCGGCGGGCTTATAGTCTGCGGCGTGAAGGACGTGTCGAGGCTGCCGTCCTGATTAACCCGGAAGATGCCGTAATTATTCTGCCCGTTGTAACGAAATTTCCCGCTGATTAAAACTTTACCGTCCGGCTGAACTGCGATTGCAAACTGCAATAAATCGTAATTGATGCCCTCATCGATTTTCACGATTTGTTCCGTAAATCTGAAGCTGGTGTCGGTCGTTCCGTCCGGATTCAAGCGGGCAACCGTAGGGCTGGGGAAACCGTTAGCTTCGACGAAAGTCCCGGCGACCATAATTTTTCCGCCCGGATAACTAGCAAATCTATTCACAGTGCCCGGGTATCTGCCCCAATCATTACTGGCGAAACTCGTGTCAATCGCGCCGCTGTTCGTCAAACTGACCAGCCCGAGGCGCGAAACCGAGCCCTGCGTCAGATTGCCGCTCGCCAGAATCGTCCCGTTCGGGCGCAGCGCCAGCGGCAGCAGCATATCGAAGCCGGATGCCTCGCTCGTCATCGCGTCGAAAGTCGTGTCCGGCGTGCCGTCCGCGTTGATTCTGGTCAGGCGTTTTTTCATAGTTGAGTTGGTGTTATAAGCGCCGCTGCCTCCGATGAGAATTTTGTCGTCAGGCTGTATAACCATCCCGAAGACCACGTAACCGGCGTAAGTTAGACGAGCCGGGAAATTATTGTCCAAAGTTCCGTCGCTATTAAGGCGGATGACGCTCGAATAGTTTTCGGCGGCGATGACGATTTTTCCGTTCGACTGCAGGACGATAAGGTAAGCATCGTAAGAAAAGGGGCTGGTGTTGGCGGCAAAAACCGTGTCAATAGTTCCGTTCGGATTAAGTCTGCGGATGTAGTCTCCGACGTATCGACTGGTGCCGACGAGAATTTTCCCGTCCGGCTGCAAAACCATCGGGATGCCTCCATCGGTCATGGCGAACGTCTCATCGCGCGTCCCGTCCGGGTTTAGCCGCGCGACTTTGTTCTGCAAGTCTCCCTGAATTAATAAGGAGACCGAGATGACGATTTTGCCGTCGGGCAGGACGAGACCGTTGCCCGCGCCCGAAATCCAGCTCGCGTTAAAAGAATTGTCGAGCGTCCCGTCCGCGTTAAATCTCAGCAAAGTGCCGCGGTTGACGCCGCCCACCAGAATTGTTCGGCTGCTGACCAGAAATTTCCCGTCGGGCTGCAGAATTAAGCTATTTTCGGCGCGTTCGACAACAATATCGAAAATCTGGTCAATACTTCCGTCGGCATTAAACCGCGTGACGTTTAGCGGCGGGTAGTATGTGACTACCGGATTAGAGTGACGTAAGGCGAGCAGCTTCCCGTCCGGCAAAACCAGAACGCTCGACGGTCCGCCGCGCAGCATAGCCAAAGTCGGAAGAAAGGTATGGTCAAGCTGGATTTTTGCCGAAGCGGACGGCGAAAAAACAAAAATGACAAGGACAAGGACAGCCGTGGCGAAACCGAACGTTCCGGAAGCTTTAAATTTTCGTGCAGCGTTTTTAATCATACTAATTTCCTCCGACGCGGCTTTTGCGTGATAGTGAGCTTTATTTGAGCCGAACGCCGTTGATGATAAAGACGGAAGTGGGTAATGGTATTATAATATAGTTTAGCTTATTCTGCCGCCCTTATCTAACTAATAACAGGGAATATTAACGGCTCCGTCAATTGCCTGTCGTCCATACCGCATATTAATCGTTGAATCCGAAAATGCTCATAACTGCTTTAGGGTGACGGGGTTGCCCGCAAGATTTTTTGCTAAGAGCGGAAAAACAGCATTGACAAATTTTTAAAAATAGATTTTAATCCTTGCCAAGCCAACTTAAAATTCAAAACGAACTAACCGACAGTGACTGAAACCAAGCGGTGAAATTCTACATTAGTTTCCCCAAAACTGGTGAAAGATTATTAAGAAAATCGGCTTGCGCTCCTATACGGCAGCGTTCTACTTGCCCTTGAATCGAGCAGATGAAAATGCTCGAAGTGACGGGAACCAAGGTATCCGCTCTCTGATTGCCGGTTGTATCTTGCCGTGTTTTCGGCAAGCGGCATTTCACGCCGGGCGGAAATCCCTCAGCTTAAGAAAACAAACAATCCATTGGAAAGGGCTTGGCTGTAAACCGTGACAATGGGTTGCACAGTCAATTCGTCATTTGCTTTTGAGCTGCTGCGCAGATTTGAAAGAGGATGACTTTGCGCACGCTCGATGAGAGCAAATCAAATTACTTATCGAGCCATATTTTGGAAAGGAGAATTGTATGTTTGACATAACAATAACGAGCGAATACCTGAGAGGATTTTTTGTTGACGGCGGCAACAGGATATTTCCCAGCCCAGCCCAGTTTCCACACATGAGCGGGCATCATACCATTTAAGTGCCGGGAATGGGCGACATCCTTATTCTTGACCTCGCCGACAAAAAACTGGACAAATACACGAATGACAAACTCCCGTGGACCAAGATGAAGTGGGGCGGCGTCGTTCGCTACCGAGGACTTGATGCGTACTTTCGCTATGAGGGCACAGGCTCGATCTCAATCAAAATAGATTTGGTCGGCTCGGTCACTGTGAGCTTTAAGGAACACGGCGGAATGATCGTCAAGATACCTGATCTGAGCGTCGAGTGAGCTTTCTTCAAAAGCGGTCGTTTTTAAGACTAAAAGAGGGACGGAATATCAGTGAAATCTTCCGACCCTCGCAATTTTTAAGATGAGCTTTTAAGGAACAAAAGCCGAAGAGATGGGCTTATCCCCATTTCTTCCGAACTGAATGCCGGTAAAACCCTCCGTCGAACGAAGCAGATACCGGACGCCGCCGCGAAAGACGGCTATGCCGGTTCTTCCGTCGCCGTCATAATCAGCCGCGACGGGCTTATCCGTCGAGATACCGAACTGCCGGGCGGCAAAGCCGTCTTCTCTCCGTTTCTTCATTTGGAAATACTGCCGCTTTTGAGATGCTTTTCAAAATAAATCGTTTTGAACGAGGCATTATGACTATATAGAAAAATCAACCGAGCTCGCGAAAAGAGCGACATAAAAATATGCCGTTATTTTCAATAACTCGATAATTCATTTGATATATCGGAAATAAGGTTGATAATTCCAATTAAAAAAGTAAAATTTCAATTGAATGCGATTGTAAAATTTTCTGAAATTTCGGGCAATCTTGGAAAGGTTTTTCGAAAAAATTTTCTTATGAAACTAAAAATTATTATCGGGCTTTTATTTTTACACTGTTACATTGTTTTCGGACAGGCGCAGACGGCTGAAACTCCTCTGAATACAACAATTCTTAATGATTCGGGAGCATTACAAAAACGCGCGGTACGCCGGAATATTCCGCTCACAAACTCAATTCAAAAAGCTTACAAAAGCGGAACCAGAGATACCTCGGGTCGTCCGGGACCTAATTACTGGCAGCTAAAAACCGATTACTCGATTAATGCCGTTCTCAATCCCGAAACGCAAACCATCACCGGAAGCGAGACGATCGCGCTCCATAACAACAGTCCGGATAAACTGGACCGCATTGTTTTGCGTCTCGACCATAATATTTATCGTCCGAGAGTTCCGCGCGGTTTTTCCGTTCCTGCCGAAACGACCGAAGGAATGGTTGTCACCCGAATTAAAATTAACGGGACTGAAATTGATTTGAAATTGAGCCCGCCAAGTCAGTTCTTCCAGGGGCAGTTGAAGAAGATTGAAAAATCATTCGTCTTTGGCTTGGATCAAACCGTCGCTATTGTAGTTCTCGCACAGCCGATTGATGCGCGCAGCGCGGCGACCATCGAGATTGATTGGAGCACAAAACTGCCGGGCGGCGAAGGCGGTCAAGGGCATCGAATGACGCAGCGCTGGGAGAGCAGGCTTTTCCAGCCTACTCAATGGTATCCGCGTCTGGCAAAATACGACGATTTGCGCGGGTGGGATACAAACCTTTATCTCGGTCCTTCGGAGTTTTATAACAACTACGGGAGATTCAACGTCAAGATTGAAGTTCCGGCGGGATGGCTCGTCAGCGGAACCGGCGTGCTGCAAAATGCCTCGGAAGCACTCGCGCCTTTTGTTCGCGAACGGCTTGCCGCCGCGCTCAAGACCGATGAAGAGGTCATGATTATTAAAGAAGGCGAGCGCGGCGTCGGCAAAGCGTTACTGCCGCGCGAAAGAAACGTCTGGCATTTCCTGGCGGAAGAGGTCAACGATTTTGCGTGGGCAGCATCGAATCAGACCGTCTGGCGCGCCACCCGCGCCAATATTCCGCAAAAGGGTTACGTTCCGGTTCATATGTTTTACCTGCCGGAAAGAGCGAATCTTTTTCAAAATGCCGGAAAAAATGCCCGCCACGCCCTCGAATTTTATTCCAGGCTCCTGATACCGTACGCCTTTCCCCAATTGACGCTGCAAGACGGACCGAGCGCCGGAATGGAATATCCGATGGTCATCAATTCAAATCAGGGCGCAGCCGACCACGAGACTTTTCATCAATGGATTCCGATGATGGTGGGAACGAATGAAACCCGTTACGGCTGGATGGACGAAGGCTTTAATAATTATTCAAATATCCTTTCAGATGCCGATGCGAGGGGAAAACCCTTTAGCCTCGACCGTTTGGGGCAGAGTTACGGCTCAATCAGCGGCATCGAAGATGAACCGACGATGATGTGGAATGCCAACTACGGAGGAACATTCTACGGCTTTCAGACCTACGGCAAAACAGGCATGATGTTTTCGATGCTCGGCGGGATAGTCGGCGACGACGCGATGAATACAGCCATCCGAAAGTATGTGGAAACGTGGAAATTCAAACATCCGTCGCCCTGGGATTTTACGTTCTTTATGAATAAAGAACTGGGGCGCGATTTAAACTGGTTTTGGTATTACTGGCTTTTCACCACCGAGTCGGTTAACGGCTCAATCAAAGACGTTGCGACGCGGGGAGGAAAAACACAAATCACCATCCACCAGGCAGGCGAAATGCCTTCACCCGTCGTTCTCAAAGTCGAATTCGCCGGTGGAACCGAGAAGATTAAATCGATGCCGAATGCAAAAATGATTGACGATAAAACGGCAATCGTGAAATGGAATGAAGATGTCTGGTTTAATGGAGACCGCGATTTCGGGGCTACGCTCGATTTTGGGAAACGCCCGATTAAGCAGATAATTCTGGACCCGTTCGGCAGATTCCCGGATTCGGACACAAAAGATAATGTCTGGACAAGCAAATAGTTCAAAAAACCCGTGAATCTAAAAAGCCGTCGACAAACCCCTTCCGAACATTGTTTGGAAGGGGTTTCTTCAGCACCTGTTTCGATTGTCTCGAAAAGAGACGTTTTTTTGAGAGCGTAATTTTTATTTTTAATCTTCTTTATCCGGCTGTGCGTTTATCTTTTCCGGAAATTTTTGAATTTCATTCATTTACCGAAGCTTTCTCTACACTACTCTGCGGATTTTAACTCGAAGTGATACTTCAAGAGCGCGGTTTGCGCCTTACTGATTGGAAAGTGTATTTGGTCGCTGCCGTAAGTTAATTTCAATTATAAAAAGGGAGAAAAACCGAAGATGAAAAAAACAGATCGCTTAACGAAGATTCTATTGGTGATGCTGGTCGTCGGCGTGTGGGGTTTGCTGGCACAGTCGGCTATCGGATACTGGCGCGTCGAGGCGCAGTCGCAAAAGACTCCGGGCAAAACGGACGAGATTCTGCCGGTTTTGAAAACGCGCGGCGTGATTATCGTTGACGACCAGAATCGCCAGCGCGTCATCGTGGGCGCGCCGGTTCCCGACCCGCCGGTTGAAGGCAGAAAGCGCATCAGCCCGGGTCACGGCATGATTATCCTCGACCCCGAAGGCTACGAGCGATTCGGCGTCGGCTTGATGGATAACGGTCAGATGGGCATGGGCTTTGACGCGCCGCCGGGCAAAGGCGACGACCGCAACCGCGAGCGCCTGCATTTTGTCGCCGATAAGGACGGCGGCGCGATGATTCGATTTCTGAACCGCAAAACGAGCGTCCCCGGCTGGCTGCGTCTCGGCGAGGACGACAAGCTCTATATGGAATTTATCGACGTTCAGAAGGATAAAAACAAGGTTATCAGAAAAAGAGTCGGTTTTGCGGGCGAAGAGACTATCGAAGAATCTTTCGATAAATATAAATAAGGCGAGTCAGCCTCAAAATTATTCCGTCAGGAAAGGCGAGGAACAATCCCTCGCCTTTCCTGTTAATGATTGCTGAAAGGACTGTGAATTTACCCGTAAAGTGTCGTTAACTTTAACTTAAAATCAAAGACTTACAGCTTCAACTCACGCATAATCTGTCAATAAATTTACGCATAAGTTGTCAATCTCTACGGTTTTTTACTCATAAATCGTCATCAGATTTTTACGGATTTTCCATATTCCTTAAACTTCGACCTTCAGGCGCGCCGGTTCGCGCGTCATCTCAAACACCTCGCCGTGCGGAACAATCGTAATCTGCCCGTATTCTTTGAGAAGCTGCCGGTATGCGCCGGCGACGGGGCGCGGCTTGCGGTCTAAATCGTATAAGCCGCATTCGTTGACGCTGCCTTTTTTTTCCGCCAGCTCCGAGTCCCAATCGACCTGGTCAATCAGGCTGTACCAGGTAAAACCGAGCACCGGCACGCCGTCGCCCCGCATCCGCAAAATGTTTATCCACTGTTTCCAGAGCCAGGTCGGCGCGAATTTCGCGTCGAAAGTGTTCGTCTCGGTGTGCATCACGGGTTTTTTGTAACGGGTGTAATAATCGTGCGTGATTTGATACCAGCCGAGCACGTCTTCAGCCGTGGAAAAACTGCCGTCAGGCAATTTAATCCGCTCGTTGCGCCCGTAATAATCGTTGCCCATAATCTGGTATCCGGGCGGCTCGCCGACCATAAACCAGTCGTATTCCTCGCGCGTCAAGCCGTTGTCCTGCAAATAATGACAGACGTCGGCGTCCGGCGGATAAGCGTAAAGCAAATCCAGCGCAATCAAACGCTGCTTATTAAAGAGTTTTGTCTCAGGCGAAAGCTCGGCGCGCGCCTCGTGCAGATATTCGGCTGATTCCGACTGGACGATGATGCAGTCGTTGCGGCGTTCGGCAATCTCGTGCGTCGCGAGAATGCTGGCGGCGACCGTGTGCTTCATCGCGTTGACGAAAGCGCGGTCAGATTTCAGCTGCTCGTTCCACAAACCGTCCTTTGCCGAAACGCGAGCCGTCACGTAAATCTCGTTAACCGGCGTGTAAAATCTCACCCACGGGTAACGCTCGGCGACCGCCGCCGCGTAATCCGCAAAGTGAACGGGCAGTTCCGGGTTCTGAAAATCGCCAATCCAGTCCGGCACGCCGAAGTGCATCAAATCCAGAATCGGCGTCAGCTCCAGTTTTTGAATCAAACGCATCGCCGCATCGGCAAACTCGAAATCGTATTTCCCCTGAGCGTGATTGATTTTGTAATAAGGCAGCCCGTAGCGCACGACCTTTAAGCCCAAGTCCTTTATCAAATGCAAATCTTCCTCGAAACGCTCGTAATGCCCGCACTCATCGAGCAGGTCGCGGCGAATCGTGCCGTTCTTTATTTTCGGGTAGCTGCATTCGATGCCGGTCGCGAACATAAAATTTCCCGGCTTGCCGGTCGGCATTCCGCTTCCGTCCGTGCCGCGCCCGCCGCCGAACTCGTCGCCCGCGTAATTGCCGTCGCCGCGCACCCGTTTCACAATGTCGAGAAAACCTTTCTTGCTCATAATCTTCCTAAAAATCTGTCCGCCGTTCTCAGAGCCAGAGCCATAATCGTCAGCGCCGGATTGACCGAAAGCGCGCTCGGAAAAATCGAATTGTCGCAGATGTACAAGTTCGGAACGTCGAAACTTTGACCGTCTCTATTGACGACCGAATCCGAAGCGTCCTCGCCCATCCGGCAAGTCCCGATAATGTGCGCGTTGCGCTGAAAAGTCCACATTTTCTTCGCGCCCGCCGCCGCCCAAATCTTGCGCATTAACTTCTCCGCGTGAGCCGTCATTTTTTCTTCGTTCTCGCCGTGCGAAAAATGCACAAGCGGCTTCGGCAGCCCGCGCTCGTCTTTTTCATCGGAAAGCTCAAGATAATTTTCGTCATACGGCAGACACTCGCCCAAAATGTTAATTCCGGCGGTGTGATTGTAATCATTCATCCACGCGCCTAATTCTGCGCCCCAGACCTTTTCGGCGCGGGCGAGCTGTGAAACGTATGTGACCGGCATCACGCCGATTGATTGCAGCAGATAGCCGCCGACAAAATCTGCCTCAAAACGCTTTTGCGGGCGGTGCGTGTCTTCCGAAATCAAGCCGCCGGGAATGCCTTTGTGCGGATAGATTTCTTCGTCAAAAACGCCCCACACCTGCACGCCCGGATGCGCCATAAAATTTCTGCCGATTTGCCCGCTTCGATTGGCGAGATTATTTATTAAAAGCAGACGCGGCGTTTCAATCGCGCCGGCGCACAGAAAGACGTTACGGCAAAGCTGTCGTTCGGTCTTGCCTTCTCGCGTGTAAACGACCGATTTGATTTTCCCCCGCGAATCAATTTCAAATTCCGTGACAAAACTCTCCGCCCGAATCTCCGCGCCGTGTTTTATCGCCAGCGGAATAAAAGTCGCGTCCGTGCTTCCCTTCGCCCCGATTGAGCAGCCCGCCTGGCAGAAGCCTCGATTCGTGCAAGCTGCGCGCCAGCCGATTTCTTCCCTGAAATAATTTTGTGAAAGCGCGGCGTTCGGCGCGGGCGAAGTTTCGATTCCAAGCTTGGCGCAGGCTCGCCGCATCAATTGAGCCGCGCCGTTCAAGGGCAAAGGCGGCAGCGGATAACCGCGTTTTCTCGATTTGCCCCACGGATACGGCGTCGCGCCGGAAACGCCCAGAAACCATTCAACCTCGTCGTAAAAGGGTTCAATTTCATCAAAAGACAAACACCAGTCGCGCCCCGTGCCGAATTCCGAAAAAAGGCGAAAATCGTCAGCCTGAGCGCGCGGCGTGTAAGCGGTAAAATGCACGGTCGAGCCGCCGACGCCGCAGCCGGAATTGTTGCTGCCGAAATAAACCGGCGTGCTTCCGGCGCTCAGACGCTCGTCGAGCCAGAACAGTTTGACCTGCTCGCGCTCGTCCGTCGCAAACTTGTGATAATCGAAGTGTTTTCCGGCTTCGAGCGCAACTACTTTCAAACCCGCCTGCGCCAGCCTCGCCAGAATCGGCGCGCCGCCCGCGCCCGTGCCGATAACGACCGCGTCAACAATTTCGCTCGGCGAGTAATGACGCATTGTTAAATCCTCGTCGGACTTTTGCGTTTCCTGACTTTGGACTTTGGACTTTAGACTTTGGACTTCAATTGCGTCGTGTTGATTCAGTCCGATTTTCTGCCACCCGCGCGCGTCGGCAAAACCGACGTAACCGATTTCTTCCTGCGCGAGCGGATGACTGTAAAAAATTTCGGCGCATTCGACGAGCAGTTCTTCGAGAAAAAGTTTGCAGTCAAAATCCTGCCAGACTAACGCGCGGATTTCTCCGCGCCGGACGAGTTGCAGAATCTCGTTTTGACGCTCGGTTTCAAGAATGGCGAAATCAAGGTTGAATTTCTGCCGGGCAATTTCATTTAATCCCCGCAGCCAGCGCCGAAAGGCTTCTGTGTCGGGCGGCATTTTCGCGTAACGCCAGCCGTTTCCCTGCCCGTCGGCTAATCGTTTGTCAATTTCGCTCGGCACGAAACGGGACGGGACGGTTTCCGTCGGTGCGAGGACGGCGCAAACGGCTAAGAGCGTCGAGTAATCCTGCGCTTCAAAAAAGCGCGGCACATAGCCCTCGCCCGCCTTTAGCCGCTCGAACAAAACTTTCCGCGTCGGCTCGGTGACCGCATCGCTTTCCAGCAGTTCGCGAAATTTTTCATGGCGATAATCTTCCATCTATTTCATCTTAATCGCTCGACATTTTGCCGCCCGTCACGTGAACCAAACTTCCGGTCATAAAGCTGCCGTCGCTTGAGGCGAGCAAAACAAAGGCGGGCGCGATTTCTTCGGGCTGCCCCGGTCTTCCAAGCGCGACCTCGTGCCCGAATTTTTCGATTTCTTCCAGCGGCATCGTGCCGGGAATGTTCGGCGTCCAAACCGGACCCGGAACAACCGAGTTGACGCGAATGCCTTTTTTGCCCAGATTAAACGCCAGCGATTTGGTGAAAGCGTGAATCGCGCCCTTGGTCGAGGTGTAATCAATCAAAATCGGATGCCCTGTCAGCCCGACGATGCTGCCGGTGTTGACGATGGAATCGCCCGTTTTCAGATGCGGCAGAGCTGCTTGCGCCATAAAAAAGTAAGCGAAAATGTTCGTTTCAAAAGTGCGCCGCAATTGTTCTTCGGAAATGTCTTCGAGATTTTCCTGCGTTTTTTGATAGGCGGCGTTATTGACCAGAATATTCAACCCGCCGAATTCGCGAACCGTTTGCCCGACCGCATCGAAACACGCCTGACGACTGCGCACGTCCGCCTTAATCACCAGACATTCGCCGCCGTTTTGCTCGCACAGCGTTCGCGTTTCCTGCGCATCTTCGTCGTTTTCGTTGTAAACGATGGCAACTCGCGCGCCTTCTTTGGAGAAGGCAATCGCCACTGCGCGCCCGATGCCCGAATCGCCGCCCGTGATAATCGCGACGCGCCCGCGCAGCTTTTCCGCCGCCCTGTAATTCGACAAATCCGAATCCGGCTGCAATTTCATCTCCGACTGCCGCGCCGGATACGGCAGTTTTTCGGCAAACTCCGGCATTTCCTCAGCCGTCGGGCGCTGTTCTTCACTACTGCTGTTGATTTCATCTTCATTGTTCATCTGTTAATTCTCCTCGTAATTCGGATAGCTCGGCTGCTCTTTATCAATCAAACCGCCGAAAAAAGACTTCGTCAGCCGAAAAATTTCCGCCGCCGTCAGCATCGCCAGCGGCGGCGCGACGAAGTAAATCCACAAATACCGCCATTCGTTCGCCGCCAGCGCCGAGCCGAACGAGCGCGCCGGATTCAGGCTCATCCCCGAATACGGCGTTTCGACAATCAGGTAAAGCGCAATTAACACGCCCGTGAGCGGCGCGACGAGCTTTTCGAGACGGCTCGAATTAGCCGCAATTAAACATGTAAACATCAGGACAAACGAAATAAAAAACTCTGCCGCGAAAGCCCACGCGCCGCTGTGGTCCCATTTCGCCGGTTCCGTTACTACATAATGAATCGGCGAGTCCCGATAAAAATCCCCGAGCGCCATTTTCATAATTTGCGCCGCCGCAATTGCCCCGGCAAATTGCGCCAAAGTGTAAAAAACCGCATCGGCGAAATTGATTTTGCCGAGCCGGTAAAAAGCCCACGTCACCGCCGGATTAATGTGCGCGCCGGAACGCTTTCCGAGCAAATAAACGACGCCGCCGATATATGCGCCCAAAATGATTCCGAGCGGCACGCGCCTGAGCAGCGGATGTCCGCCCAGAACGCTTTGCATGACAGCCAGTTCCGGGTGTTCGAGAAACACCGTCAAAAGACTCGCGCCGCCGACAAATCCTGCCAGCCCCGCAGCTTCCATCAGATACTCTCGCCAGTGACGTTTGAGACTTTCAATCATTCTGATTAAATCGTAGGCGAACTTTCAGTAAAATGAAATGCCACGACTTCAAACGCCGCTCAAACGGGCTTCCGGCAGCTTGCCTTCCGGGCGTGTCGATTTGTTTCGGCAAAGCGCTTTTCGCGTCTACGTGCTTTTTGCGTTCTCACCGGCGGGGCGTCCCGATAAAGAATTCGGCGCGTCCAGATGCGCGCCGTCGTGAACCGCCATGCCGAGACGCTCAATCAATTCTCCGCCGAGCCAGCCGGTCAGAAGCGCAAGTCCCGCGCCCGCAAACGAGCAAACAAGCGCCAGCGTGCCCGGCGCGCCAGCCATCTCAAAACCGCTTCCCGCATCCCGGCGAAACAGCCAGCTAAGGGCGAACAGGACAAGGACTACAACATTGCCCAAGCCGTGAAAAAGTCCGACGGATTTCGCCCGCGTGCCCGACGGGATGGCAAACCAATCAATCCACCCGGGAACAGCCGCTATTAGCCCGCCGATGATTCCGGCGGCGATTAACCAGAAGGCGATGACCGACCATTGTTCAGTTCCGGTCACGAGATAAACCACGTCAAAAACAACCGCCGTTGCCAGCAGTCCTAACGGGAACACAATTAAAATAGGGTGCGCCGCATGTCCTAAAACTTTAGCTCTGCTTTCCATAATTTCTTTCTCCTGTTCAAATTTACGGGCTGGAATTCAATTCGCCTGTCGCTGAAATTCCTCCGGCAAATTTATAAAATGTCCCATTCGCGCGCGCTTTGTTTTCAAATAACGCGCCAGACTCGAATGAATTTTGACGGCGAGCGGCACGCGCTCGACCATCTCTAATCCGCAATTTTTCAAGGCGCGAATCTTTTCCGGGTTGTTCGACATCAGACGAACGCGCCGCAAACCCAGCTCGCGCAGAATCTCGGCGCATTGCTCGTAGCGGCGCAAATCGACCTCCAGTCCCAGACGCTCGTTCGCCTCAATCGTGTCCGCGCCCGCGTCCTGCAGCGCGTAGGCGCGAATTTTGTTGATGATGCCGATGCCGCGACCTTCCTGCTGCTGGTAGACAATCGCGCCGCAGTTTTCTTCGGCAATGAGTCTCATCGCCGCCTGAAGCTGCTGTCCGCAGTCGCATTTTGTCGAGCCGAACGCGTCGCCCGTCAAACACTGCGAGTGAATTCGCACGAGCGTCGGTTTTTCGGCTCGCAAACTCCCGCGCGCGAGGGCGATAAATTCTTCGTCCGAGACGAGCGAGCGGTAGCCGATAAGGCGAAACTCGCCCGCTTCGGTCGGCAAATTGGCTTCGGCGACGCGCTCCACGCTCCCCGGCTGAACGCGCCGATTGTCTGTAACAATTTCCGGCTCGCCGGAGTCGTGGGTTAACAAATTATCGACATTCAAAAGCATCTTTCTACCACCCGTAAAAAATTCGCCCGGTTTTGGAATCAATTCCGATTTTTCTAAAATTATAACCTTTAATATAATAAGTCAAGGTGTTTTTTGACTTATTGTGTTTTTTAATGAAAATGTTTATACTTTAGCGCGGAGGATAGGCGGTGAAAGGCACTAAATTCGGAAATAATTTTTTTGAATCCACCCGCGGGCAGGTATTAGGGCTTTTGCGGCGGGGCGTCGGAACGGTGGAAGAACTGTCAACCGAACTCCATCTCACAGATAACGCCGTGCGCGCCCAC
This sequence comes from Pyrinomonadaceae bacterium, assembly GCA_036389695.1. Taxonomy (GTDB): domain Bacteria; phylum Acidobacteriota; class Blastocatellia; order Pyrinomonadales; family Pyrinomonadaceae; genus JALZHR01. The sequence goes on along the minus strand of DASVWG010000441.1, from coordinate 4,590 downwards.
TTGATGACTCTGGAGCGCGACGGGCTGGTCGAACGCCGGGGAATGCAGCGAGGCTTACGCAAGCCGCATGTTTATTACATGCTCACGCCGGAAGCCGAGCAGCTTTACCCGAAAGCATATTCGACTTTATTTAACCGGCTGTTAGCGATTTTAAAACGAAGGCTGGCGCCGGAGGCGTTGGAAGCAATTCTCGGCGAAGTCGCGCATTCGCTCGCCGCGGGCAATACGGCGAAAAAAAATGAACCGGTCGAAAACCGCGCCAAACGAGCCCTCGCCGCGTTAGAGTCTATGGGCGGCGCTCCCGCCCTTAAAAATGAGGACGATAAGCTGTTGATTCTCAGCGTGACAAGCTGTCCGTTTGATGTCAGCGTCTCGCAGCACCCGGAAGTTTGCCGTCTGGCAGAAGTTTTTTTATCCGAAGTTACGGGCTTAAAAATTAAAGAACACTGCCGGAAAGGCGAGCATCCGAAATGTTCTTTTGAAATTTTAGAAGATAAAAAAAATTGAAAGTTTTTTTACTGCGGAGCCGTGAATCCGTTCAAAGGGTTGCCGTAAAACGCATCGGTCTTCCACGCGGTTTTGTCCCACTGACCGTCTTGATCTCCGATGACAGTGACGGGCACGATGCCGCGGTCGCTGCCGAGTTTGTTGGCGTCGGTAATGCTCCAATCAAGCCTTCCTTCAGGTCCGACCGTAAATTTGATTGAGCGAGCCAGCCGGTTAGCCCTTAGAATTTTGACTTCATAATCGCCGGGATTCGCGCTGGTCATGAACATCTCCTTGGAGTTGGGCTGCCCGCCCTGTGTTTTATCCCATCTCTTCACGGTGTAGAAGGTGCATTCGACGCGCGCCCACTTCGCCTTCTGCGGCAACGAGTCGTTGACGTAATGCGTCGTTTGGTTCTCTACCTTCGCGTCGCAGCCCGGCTTGCCGACCTGTATGCCGTCCGAGAAAATCCTGCCGATTTCCTGTCCCTTGTAGAAGATATGAGGCTCCATGCCGACCGCTTCGCCGCGCACCCAGAAAGCAACGTTGAAAACGGGGTAATCCCAGCCGAAGACGCTGTCGCGGGTGTAGTAAATGTAGCCGATGGGGAGATTCCAGTCGTGGTTTACGAAATAGACGAATTTGTTGGCGGCTTTCGGTCTGGATTCGTTGGAGAGTGCCTTTTCCACTTTCGCCTTGCCGGTAAAGAGCGTCGAATCCGTACCAGCCAGCTCGTTCCGCAGCTTGACGGCAAAATTGACCAATCCGACGGCGGTCGTGTTTTTGTCTTCGACTTGCCGTCCGCCGCACTCGGTTTCCCACCAGTAGCCTTTTTGAATCTCGCCGGTGTCGCAGTCGAATTTCAACCAGGGGCTGTTGCCGCCGGGCTGTGTGAACTCGACGTAGAGCCGGCTGCCGCTGCCGAGCGGTCCATTAACGCGGAATTTTATCCTCGGCACCCAGCTCCACACGTCGTAGCTTCCGCGATAGGAATTAACCGTGAAAGCATTCACCTGAATGGAGTCTTTGGCGATTGTCGGCTGCTCCTGACAGGCGACTGTGCGCGGGAGCAGCAGAACGACGACTGCCGGCACTAAAAATGCTAAAGCTGAAGCGAACACGAGTTTGTTTTTCAAGACGCACCTCCTGGATTGGCTAAATTTTTCGGCGGCAGCGCCTGCCGCGCGGTTATATACTCTATAACGGAAAATGGGTAAGGGATTCAAGCCCGCCGACTCTCAAGGCTGTCTAACTTTGTATTTAACCGAAATAAATTCCGTTAAATTAATTATGCGGAATTTCTAAAATTTATGTTTTTAATAGTATCGCGCAAAACCGCCGGACAAAAGCGGAATTTTTACGACGCCAATAAACTTTTTGAAACTGTCCCCGAAAACGTCGTTTCTGAGACAGATTTTACTCTGTTTTGACTGTCTCGAAAAGGGGCGTTTCCGGGAATGTTTTTATTTTTCCGGGAAAGCTGAATGAGAGTCGATATTTATCGACAGCCGATTTATTTGATTTATATACTTCGCTTTTTTCAAATTCCCGAACGAGTTTAAAACGGCGAGTGTTCGCCTGTCGCTGGCGAGCAGCAGACAGGCGAACAGAGAAATCCGGAAAACGGAATTTATTATTTTATTTTCTTGGCGTTAACAGTTCGCGAGCCTTGCGTCAATATTAATCCGACGACCGCTCCGGCAGCATCTTTCTCAAATGAAATATTCGCTTTGACAGCCGGAATCGTAAACTGCGTCTCTGAAACGGCTTCAATCGCGAGTTTAGGTTGTCCCGTCAATTGCCCGAACAATTTATCGCCTTCTTTGGTAATTGTCAGGACTAATTTCGGTGTGACCTGATAGTCGCCGACCAAAGCCTCGAAGCCGGAAGAATCGATTTTTGTTTCTTTGCCTTCCAGTTGTTTGACGATTCGCAGGGCGTTTGCGTTCTGGGAATCAAGCTCGACCGCTTTTCTGTAATTCGCCAGCGCCAAATCTTTTTGATTGTCCGCCAGATACGCTTCGCCGAGAGTGTCGTAAACGTTTGACGACGTTGGAAACATTTCCGCGTTGAGCTTGAAAATCTCAATCGCGTCTTTCGTGCGTTTCAAGTTCAAAAGCTGATAACCGAGCGTATTGAGTTCGGTTTCCGAAAAATCATACGTCGGAGAATTTTCCGCTTTCAGCTTCCGGTATTCGGCAACGGCTGAGGCGACGTCTTTTTCCGTCGCTGTTTTGTAAAGCGTTTCGGCAATCGATTTTTGCGGCGCATCGTAAGGCTGTCCGTTGAGAATGCCGAGAATCGAATTCGTGATTTTTGGGAGTTTTCGCGCATTACCGGCATTATCGAGAATAATCACGGTTTGTCGTTTCTCGACCGCTCGCGAAATTAAAGAGGCAAAGCCATTGACGCCGGCGCCGCCGTGCCAGATAACCTTCGTTTTCCGGTCTGATTTTCCCAGCGGCTGGTCGGTAATCCGGATGCCGTAGCCGTAATTTCCGAGTCCGGGCGTGAACATCAAGCGCTTGCTCTCGGCTGAAAGAATTTTGTCTTCATACAACGCCTGGTCCCATTTGTAAAGGTCTTCGACGGTCGAATACATCGAGCCCGCCGCGTATGGAATCGACATATCGATATACGGAGCATTGACATAACCGGCAGGTGTTTTTACATAACTGCTTGCCTGTTTTTCGAGAAGCGACGAGTTATGCGCGTAGCCTGAATTCGTCATCCCGAGCGGTTTAAGAATACGTTCCTGCAAAACCGTTTCGTAAGTCTTCCCGGTCACTTTTTCGATAATTGCGCCGAGAATAGAGTAACCGCCATTGCTGTAACTGTATTTCGAGCCCGGCTCAAATCCAAGGTCGTCGCTCACAAATTTTTTGACGAAATCCGCAACCCCGTAGCGTGTACGGCTGATTTCAGTAGAAAAATTGGGACGATCTGAATAGTCCGGAATCCCGGAAGTATGATTGAGAAGCTGATGAATGGTAACTTTTCCGCCCGTATCTTTTCGATAGTCCGGCAGGTAATCGGTGATATGGGCGTCGAGCTTGATTTTGCCTTCCTGGACAAGCTGCAAAACAAGCGCGGCGGTAAATTGCTTGGTGACGGAAGCGATGCGGAATTTCGTGTCCGCGCTGTTCGGAATATTCCATTCCATATTCGCCATGCCGAAGCCTTTTTTGTAAATGATTTTGCCGTTTTCGGCGACTAAAATCGAGCCGTTAAATTGCCCGTAGTCATAATACTGTTTCACCAGCGCGTCGATTTTCTGAACATTCTTCTGTGCGATGGCGTTGCTTGCGGTCATGAATGCGATGATAAATAAAGTAAATAGTATTGCGGCTTTCATTGTGATTTTCTCCGATAAAATTGGATTAAACTCGCGTGAGTTTCCCAATCAGATTATCGAAATAAAACCGGCAGAAATAGAATGAAATTTGCCTCGCTGAAAATTTTGTCGAAGGTTATATTTTTTTATACTTATTCGGCAGAAATCCGGTCAGCTGTTTGAAGGTGCGAATAAAATGGCTTTGGTCTGCAAAACCGCACTCGACCGCGATTTCAGTCAGAGAAAAGCGGGAAACTTTAAGGAAATAAAGAGATTTTTCAATTTTTAATCTGCGCATATATTCGCCGAAAGTGCAGGAAAAATATCTCGGAAAATGCTTGGAGACGGTTATCGGGTGAACGCCGGCGGCTTCGGATAAATCTTTCAGAGTGAGCGATTCGTTCCACTTGTCACGGGTTAATTCCGCGATTGTTTTTATCCAGCCCGGAAACGGGTTTGCGGACTCGTCTTTAGGGTTTGCATGAATTAAATTAAGCAACAACATCTTTATCGAACTATCCGAAAAACCGTCTCCGGAAATGAGTTCTTTGTAAATTTTGAGCATGATAAATTTCGCCTGCGGATTTCTATCGACTGCCGACTTGACCGAGCTTTCGGTCGTCAGATTGTCCTGCAAAAACTCGTGTTCGATTATTAGGTTAATGCTTTTTGTCGGAAATAGTTCGATGATGGTTTCATGCGGCTCGCCCGCGTGAAAGAACATCAGCTCTCCGGCAACGCGCTCGGTTTCCCGCGTCCGGCGTTTATCT
>DASVWG010000440.1:0-49431 GCA_036389695.1 Pyrinomonadaceae bacterium | reverse complement strand
CGAGCTGGATTTTTATCGGCGCGTTTGAGTTATTGAGCGCCTGCACGTCCGTGTTGGCGACGATGAATTCGACGCCTTTGATGCCCGCTTCAATCATTCGATTAACGGCGTTGCTGCCGCCGCCGCCGACCCCGATAACCTTGATTCTCGCGCCCGTAATCGGCGGCTCGTCGATAAAGATTTTGATTCCGCTATTATTCATTTTATGACCGTCCGTTGACATGATACACGCTTCCCCTAAATAGTATTTTACTGAAACTACCCGTGGTGATGTTCGAGAAGACCGCTTTTGTGCATTCTAACAAGATATTGTGTCTACGGCGAAACAGCATACAACGATTTGTGACAAAAAATCCAGCCAGAAATGTTAATTTCGTGTAAATTAACGAAATTTTTCTCGAAAATTTTCAAACCACTCCGCAACCTTTTTAGTTGTCGACCTTCCGCCCGCCCCAGCCCCGCGCATTTGCGAGCGCATCGACGACCACGCCAGCCCGCAGGCGACCGACCAGCCGGACGTCTGCACTCCGTCGACCAAGCCTCCGAAACGACGTTTGTCGGGAAAACCGACGCGCGTCGGAGCATCGAAAACCTGTTCGGCAATCTCGACCGTGCCGCGAATCATCGCGCTACCGCCGGTCAAAACGACGCCGCTCGAAATCTGCCCGTTCGCGCCGCCCGCCTGCATAATTTCGTGCGCGATATGCTGCAATAATTCGATGGCGCGAGGCTGCATAATATCGCACAAAATTTCTTTCGAAAGCCCGCGCGTTTCGTTCCTGCCGACCGGCGTAATCTCGATAATTTCCTGCCGCTCGTTTTCGTCCATCAGAAACGAGGCGATGCAGCCGAAACGCTGTTTGATTTTTTCGGCTTCGGGAATCGAAACCCGCAAACCGTGCGCGATGTCTTTCGTAAAATGCATTCCGCCGAACGGAAAAACCGCCGTGTGCTGCACCGCGCCGCGTCCGAAAATCATCAGGCTCGTCACTTCCGCGCCCATATTAATCAGCGCGCAGCCGTATTCGCGGTCGTCGTCGGTCAAAACCGCGTCCGCCGCCGCCAGCGGTTCGAGCATCATTTTTTCGATTTCCAGACCGGAATTGTGAATCGCTTTGACGACGTTTTGCCGTCCGGCGCTCGGGCTGCTGACGATGTGCACGCGGCTTTCGAGCCGCGCGCCGATCATTCCAATCGGCTCCGTGATTCCGTCCTGCCCGTCGATAATAAATTCCTGCGGCACGCGGTCGATAATTTCCCAGCCCGCCGGAAGCTGCATCGCGCTGGCTGATTCGACGGCGCGCTCGACATCGTCAACCGAAATCTCGCGTCCCGCGCCCGCCACCGCGACGACGCCGTGTTTATTTTCGCCGCGAAAATGCTCGCCCGAAAGATTGATGGTCGCCATCTGCACTTCCAAGCCGCTCACGCGCTCGGCTTCTTCGACGGCGCGTTTGATTGAATCGGCAACCGCATCGGTCGTCGTCACGATTCCGCGCCTTAAACCGCGCGAATCCGCCTGCCCGATGCCGACAATATTCATCAAGCCTTTTTCCGACGGCTCGCCTATCACGCAGCGAACCTTGCTCGTGCCGATGTCTAATCCAACTGCCTGTATTGAACGATTTATCATTTTTCGTAAATCGTGAATCGTGAATCGTAAATCGTGAGTCAGCCGGTTGCGATTCACGATTCACGATTTACGATTCACTTTTCATTCAGCTCGCGCGAAAGCGTGCAATCGGATTGCTGCCGTGCGAAATCAAAATTCCAATTTCCTTGCCTCTGCCCGCCAGATTATCCAGCGCGGTGCGCAGGCGCTTGCCGAAATCTTCCCTGCCGAGAAAAACCGAAACCGTCTCGCCGGAATCTTCGACCGTCACCTGCGTGTCCTGCAAATAAGTCACATTTATTGCTGTCACGCGCTCGGCAATACCGGCTTTTTGCAAATCTTCCTTGATTTTCTGAAAAAGGCGGACGCGTTCCTGATTGTCTTTCAAGGCTTTATCGGTTTTCGCTTCGTCCCAGCCGCGCAAAATAAAAGCGTTCTGCAAATCATTTTTTTCGGCTTTGCCTAAAACCAGCGCGTCGTCGTCAACCCAGAAATCGCCGGAACTGAGGCGCACGACCGCGCGCGGCGTTCTTTCCGTCACGTTCACGCGCACGCCGTCGGGCAAAACGCGCGAAACGGCGACGGATTTCACAAACGGCAACTTTTCGACTTCCTGCCTGATTTCATCGACATTCGCGTTCCAGACGCTCGATTTCGCCATCTGAGCGCGGACGATTTTCTCGATTTCCTCGCGCGAGACGCGGCTGATTCCGCGCACTTCGACCTTTTTCATATCGAAAAACGAGGAAGCCGTGACCGTCCGGTAGCCCATAAACGTCAGGAAGCCGAGACACGTCAAAATGCACAAAATCAAAAATAAAGGCACGACCGTCATCGCCAGACGGCTCGGCGCTTTGCTCTTACCGCGCGCGCCGGTCGCGGTTCGTCGTCGCGCGGGCGCGGCGGCGGTCTTGCGTTTTGCGTTTGTTATCGTCGTTGTTCGTTTTCGCGTTTGTTTCGCCATAATTTTTTTGCGACGCGGAGATTGGGAGACGCGGGGACGCGGGGAAATTATTGCTTTATAATCTGAAATCCGAAATTTCAAATCGGCAAGCCTTCTCCGCGTCGCCGTGTCACCGTGTCTCCGCGTCCTTTTTCAAATTCTCCAAAATCTGCTCGGAAAGCTTCGTTACGCTTCCCGCGCCCAGTGTAATCACCAAATCTCCTTCCCTTAATTGTTCGCTGACTCTTTCGGCGGCGGTTTCGATGTCGCCGATATACTGCACGTTTTTGTGACCGTACTGCTTGATTTTTCCGGTCAGAATTTCCGAAGTAATGCCTTCAATCGGCGACTCGCTCGCCGCGTAAATATCGGTCAAAAACAAAACGTCGGCGTTGTTGAACGAACGCGCGAAATCGTCCATCAAATCCAGCGTCCGCGTGTAGCGATGCGGCTGGAAAATAACGACCGTGCGCCGCCCGCCCGAACCGTTTCGCGCCGCCGCGAGCGTCGCTAAAATCTCGGTCGGATGATGACCGTAATCATCGACGACCGTCACGCCTTTCGCTTCGCCTTTAAACTGAAAACGCCGGTTAGCGTTTTTGAAAGTCTTAAACGCGCCCGCGATTTTTTCAAACGGAACGTCGAGTTCCAGCGCGACCGCCGTCGCCCCCAAAGCGTTATAAACATTATGCTTGCCCGGCACAGGCAGATAAATTTCGCCGAGCACTTCCGTGCCTCTCCAAACCGTGAACGTCGCGCCGAACGAATCGTTATAACGAATGTTGTGCGCCGAAACGTCAGCCTGCGCCGAGAATCCGTAAGTCACGCGGCGGCGCTTGATGTGCGGAATAATCGCCTGCACATTCGGGTCGTCCAGACAGATAATCGCCGCGCCGTAAAACGGGACTTTGTTGACAAAATCCGTGAAACACTGCATCACGTCTTCCATTCCCTTGTAGGAATCCATATGCTCGCGGTCGACGTTCGTCACAATCGCCACGGTCGGATACAGCATCAGAAACGAGCGGTCGCTTTCGTCGGCTTCGGTGACGAACCAATCGCTCTGCCCCAAACGCGCGTTCGAGCCGAGCGTATCGACCACGCCGCCGACAATCGTCGTCGGGTCAATGCCCGCGTGTCCGAGAATAGTGGCGACCATCGAAGTAGTAGTCGTCTTGCCGTGCGAACCGGCAATCGCGACCGAATAAGGCTTTAAAGTCATCAATTCCGCCAGCATCTCCGCGCGCGGAATAACCGGAATCGAGCGCGATTTCGCTTCGACCACTTCCGGGTTATCAGCCTTGACCGCCGATGAATAAACGACGACATCCGCGTCGCCGACATTTTCCGCCGCGTGACCTTCGTGAATCTTCGCGCCGAACAATTCCAGACGGTCGGTATTTCGCGATTTTTTCAAATCCGAGCCGGAAACAATAAAACCGAGATTGCCCAAAACCTCCGCGATGCCGGACATCCCGATACCGCCAATCCCGATAAAATGAACATGCTTTACGTGCCTAAACATTCTTTATTAATTTTGAATCACAAGAAGAAATTTACAGGGATAACAGGATGAACAGGGATAATAGATGTTTTTTCTTCATCCTATTTATCCTGTCATCCCTGTAAATTTCTTTTCAAAAATCTCTGCCTTTCAATTTCCCTTTGCTAAATCTTCAATTAAATCAACCGTTACTTCCGCCGCATCTTGTTTTGCTAATTTTTTGGCAGAAGCTTCCATTTGCGTAATCTTCGCGGGCGCTTCAATCAATTCGATAATCTGTTTTGCCAACTCTGCGCCCGTCAAATCCTTCTGCAAAATCATTCGCGCCGCGCCCGCCCGCTCCAAAGCTTCGGCGTTTTTGCGCTGGTGGTCGTCGGCGGCTGTCGGCAGCGGAATCATAATCGAAGCCTTGCCAGCCGCCGCCAGCTCTGCGCACGAAGTTGCGCCCGCGCGGCAGATTACCAAATCATTTTTTTCAAAATGCTCCGGCATATTTTTGATGTATGCCGAAACTTCAGCCGCGTTCCAACCGGCGTCCGCATAGCCCTGCTTTATCTTTTCAAAATCGGCTTCGCCCGTCTGATGCGTGATTTCGAGACGGTTTTTGTAAGCCTCGAAATGCGGCAGAGCCTCGACCATCGCATTATTAATCGCCCGCGCGCCCTGCGAGCCGCCGAAAATCAAAAGCGAAAACCGCTGGCTGTCTCTCATTTTCGGCGGAATTTCAAAAAACTCTTTGCGCACCGGATTTCCCGTCACGATTCCCTTTTTTCCGAAAAACGGCAAGGCTTCTTCAAACGTCAGCGCCGCTTTCGTCGCAAACCGCGCGAGCCTTCGATTGGTAAAGCCCGGCAGCGCATTTGAATCCATCACCAGCGTCGGCACGCGCATCAAACTCGCCATCAAAAGAACCGGTCCCGAAACATAACCGCCCGCGCCAATCACAACATCGGGCTTGAAATCTCTTATCAAACGCCGCGCCGCGAAAAAACTTTTCGGCAAAATCGCCAAGCCTTTGATTTTTCCCGCCAGACCGACGTTTTTCAAACCGGCGCTCTCGATTGTCAAAAGCTCGAAACCGTTGTCGGGAACAAGCTTCGTTTCCAGCCCGCGCGCCGTTCCGACAAATTTGACGGACGATTCAGCGTTGCGCCGCATAATCTCTTTGGCGACCGCGATTCCCGGATAAATATGCCCGCCCGTTCCGCCGGCAGCGATTAGAACCTTCATACGTTTTTTCAAACAGGATGGACAGGGTGAACAGGATAAAGCTGTTTATAAATTCACTATCTAAATTTCAATCAAGCCGTTAAACCATTTAAATAATCCTGTCTATCCTGTCCATCCAGCCGCGAAGCCTACTTTGAATTCCTCTTTATCAAGCGGTCGCTCTCGTTCTCGAAACCTTTTGCCGTTTCTTTGGTTTCGGCTGTTCAGGTTCGTTTTTCTCCATCGAAACGAAACCGGCGTGCTGCGACAAATTCAATAAAATTCCGACGGCAAAAAGCGTCGTCACAATCGAGGTTCCGCCGTAGGAAATAAACGGCAGCGGAATTCCTTTGGCGGGCACAATCGAAATCACGACCGAGATATTAAAAAGCGCCTGCACGATGATTCCCGTGATGATGCCGATGCCGAGCAGCATCCCGAATCTTTCCGGCGCGAGCAAAGCCGCGCGCGTTCCGCGCCACAAAAGAAGCCCGAAAGCCAGCACGACCGCGAGCGTGCCGATTAAACCAAGTTCCTCGCCGACGACCGCGAAAATAAAATCCGAATGCGGATACGGCAGATAAAAAAGCTTCTGCTCGCCTTTGGCAAAGCCTTCGCCGAAAATTCCGCCCGAACCGATGGCGTACAAACCCTGCACGACCTGATAAGCCGCGCCGTCGGAATTTTCCCACGGGTTCAAAAAAGCCAGAACGCGCTCGCGTCGATACGGCGAAGTAATCAAAGCGACGGCGAAAAGCAAAACGCAGCCTCCGCCGAGCGTCACGATATGCAAAAGCCGCGCGCCCGCCGCGAAATAAACCGCGACGAAAATCGCCGCCAGCACAATAACCGTTCCCAAATCCGGCTCAAACAAAATCAAACCGCTCAAAATGCCGAAAACCGCGACGCACCACAAAGCCGTCTCGCGCAGGCTGCCGACGTTTTTCTCGTTTTTCGTCAGGAAAAAGGCGAGAAAAATCGGCAGCGTGATTTTCGCCAGCTCCGACGGCTGAAACGACGCGCCCGGCACGCGAAGCCAGCGCCGCGCGCCGTTAATCGGCGGAAAAGCGAAAACCGCGATGAGCAAAATCGCCGTCAAAATTAAAAGCCCGTAAACGACCACTTCGTTTTGCAGCCAGCGATAATTAAATTTCGTCGCCAGATACATCACCAGCAGACCGACGACCGTAAAGCCGATTTGCTTGTAAAAATACAAAAACTGGCTCGCGCCTTCCGGATTATTTTTGGTTTCCTGCAATGAAATCATCGCCGACGCCGAATAAACCATCACCGCGCCAAACAGCGCGAGCGTCGCGGCAATCGCGAATAAAAACCAATCTATGCGGAGTTTTTTTGCCATTCTCTCTAGTCCAAAGTCTAAAGTCCAAAGTCCAAAGTTACTTGAATTTACTTCCGCGCAACTCTGATTGCTGGAGATATTTCATTAAACCGGAAATAATTCGGCTCGTTTCCGAAAGTTCCTCTGAAATCTGTTTGAATTTTTCATCATCAATATAATTTTGGTCTAAAGCTACATAAAGCTGGGCGCGAACTTCACCGCACGAGCCTTTTGCAATCGAAAGAAATTGCAAAAATTCTTTATCGCCGCCCCTTTCAAATCCCTCGGCAATGTTTGAAAGAACAGAAATCGAAGCCCGCCGCATTTGATTAACCAAAGCAAAATCACGACTAAACTGTTCTCTCGAACTAACTTCATAGACTTCTTTTGTCGCCTTACGTGCCGTTTTCCAAGCCTCTAAATCTTCAAACTTTTCAATCTTTGCCATAAACCAAACTCCTTTAAGCACCGACCTGACTTTGGACTTTGGACTTTAGACTTTGGACTTCCGTTTTAAAAACTTCCCCTCTTTGCTCAAAACTCTTGAACATATCGAAGCTCGCGCACGCGGGCGCGAGCAAAACATTGTCGCCTTTTTCGGCGGACTGAAAACTTTTTTCCACCGCGTCCGCCATCGAATTGGCGCGAATGATTTCGGCGCTGGTTTTCAACTGCGATTCGATATTGTCGGCGTCTTCGCCGATTAAAACCAGCTTTCTGACCTTCGTTTCAATCAAATCTTTGAGCGGCGCATACGGCGCGTTTTTCCCGCGCCCGCCTAAAATTAAAATCGTTTTTCCGGCTTCTTCCGCAAAAGCTTCGAGCGCTTTCAAAGTCGCGTCCACGCTCGTCGCTTTCGAGTCGTTGTAAAATTTCACGCCGCCAATTTCGGCGACAAATTCGATGCGATGCTCGACGCCTTTAAAAGTTTTAACCGTCTCGCGCATCGAATCGGGCGAAGCGCCGCAAGCCAAGCCAGCCGCCAAACCCGCCAGAACGTTTTCGACATTGTGCAGACCGCGCAAAAAAATCTCATCGCGCGTCGTTAAGATTTTTTCCTTTCCGCCTGCTCTGCAAACCAAATCGCGACCGCGCAGAAATAAGCCTTCTTCCAGCTCTTTTTTGACGGAAAACAAAACGACATTCGCTTTCAAACCGCTCGCCCAGCTCGCCGTCACTTCGTCGTCGGCGTTTAAAATAGCCAAATCTTCCGCCGTCTGATTCATAAACAGACGATGTTTCGCCGCCGCGTAATCGGTGAAAAAATCGTATCTGTCCATATGATTCGGCGTCACGTTCGTCGCTACGGCAACATTCGGGCGAAAATCTTTTATGGTTTCAAGCTGAAAGCTCGACAGCTCGACGACCGACCACGTTTCATCCGTCGCGGTCGCGGTCAGATTCAAAAGCGGCGTCCCGATATTTCCGCCGACCTGCGTTTTAATTCCGGCGTTTTTCAGCAATTCGCCGATTAAAGTCGTCGTCGTCGTTTTGCCGTTCGAGCCGGTAATTCCGACTATGCGACCTTTCAAAAATCTGTAAGCCAACTCGACTTCGCCGATAACCTCGCCGTCTTTGCGGTCAACGTAACGCGCCGGAACGGTTTTCGTCGGAATTCCGGGCGAAATGACGACCAAATCAATCTGGTCTAAAAGCCACGACGGAAGATTGCCGTCAATCAAACCGACTTTTCGCTCTTTCAAAGACCGCGCTTCTTCCGTCCATTCGGCAACCGGCTTTCTATCGTGCAGAGCGACAATCGCGCCGCGCGCCGCTAAGAATTTGGCGGAAGCGATGCCGGATTTTCCCGCGCCGAGAACTAAAGTTTTTTTTCCTTCAAGCTCCACTTTCTAAACAAATATTCAAACAGGATAGACAGGATGAACAGGATAAAAATACTCATTGATTCAGTTTTTAAAATTCAATCAGGCTGCCGAATTATTAAAATAATCCTGTCCATCCTGCCCATCCTGTTTGAATCTGCCTTAACGCAATTTCAATGTTGACAAACTAAGCAATGCAAAAAGTATCGCCGCAATGACGAAGCGGAAAACGATTTTCGGCTCGTCCCAGCCTTTAAACTCGAAGTGATGATGCAGCGGCGACATCTTGAAAACGCGTTTTCCGGTCAGCTTAAACGACGCGACCTGAATCATCACCGAGAGCGCTTCGAGAATAAAAACGCCGCCGATAAACGGGAGCAGAAATTCCTGTTTCGTCAGAATCGCCACCGTGCCCAATGCGCCGCCGATTGCCAGACTTCCGACATCGCCCATAAAAACTTCGGCTTTCGGCGCGTTATACCACAAAAAACCCAAAGATGCGCCGACCATCGCGCCGCAGAAAATCGTCAATTCCGCCGCTTCCGGCTTGTGCGTCAAATCCAGGCGTTCAGCCCAGCGCGCATCGCTGGCGAGATACGTCAAGCCGGTCAGCGCCGACATGGCGATAAACGTGACGCTCGTCGCCAAACCGTCCAAACCGTCGGTCAGATTCACCGCGTTTGACGAGCCGAAAAGGACGAAAATGATAAAGAACAAATAAGCCCACGGCGTGATATACGTAATGCCGTTCGGCAGCGCCGTCGCTTTAAAAAACGGGATGCTCAGATTCCACGGGTAACTGCCCCACATGTAAAGCACAAACCAGACGCCCAGCGCCGCGACCAATTGCCCCGCGAGTTTCTGCTTTCCGGTCAGCCCGAGACTGCGTTTTTTGACAATCTTGATGTAATCGTCGGCAAAACCGACCGCCGCGAAAATCGTCGTCGCAATCAGCGCAATCCATAGATAAAGGCTGTCGAGCCGCGCCCAGAGCAGCGTCGAGATGATGACCGAGCCGATTATCAAAATGCCGCCCATCGTCGGCGTGCCTTTTTTCTTGTGGTGCCCTTCGGGACCTTCTTCGCGGATTTCCTGCCCGAATTTCAGCGCTTCGAGCTTTTTAATAACTTTGCCGCCGAGCAGCAGCGAAATCAGCAGCGCGGTAATCGTCACCATTCCCGTCCGGAACGTCACATACTGCACGACGTTCAGCACTTTGAAAAAATATGATTCGCAGCCGTTGGCGCATTCGCCGAGATAAACCAGCTTATACAAAAGGTAATAAAGCATCGTTTGGATTACGGATTACGAATTGCGGATTGCGGACTGCGCCGCGTCTCCGTGTCTCCGCGTCGCCGCGTCTCTATTTCTCCAGTTCAAATTTTTCCAACAACTTCTCGACCACTTTCTCCGTCCGCACACCGCGCGAACCTTTTATTAAAACCAAATCGCCCGCCTGAATTTCGTCAATAAATTTTTCGCTCGCCGCTTGTGAATCTTCATAAAATTCAATATTGCTTAAACCCGCGTTGCGCGCGCCTTCGAGCAGGTTTTGCGCGAAGCCTTCGACGCCGAAAAGCTTATCGACGCCGATTTCCGCAATTCGCCTGCCCGTCTCGAAATGAATCTGCGCCGCGTTTTCGCCCAGTTCGCGCATTTCTCCGGCGACAACGATTTTGCGCCGCGCCGATTTTCCGCCGTCAACCAGAGTTTGCACCATCGAAAGCAGCGCGTCCGGGTTTGAATTGTAGGAATCGTTGACGACCGTAAAGCCGGCTTGAAAACGCAGAATTTCTCCGCGCTGCGGCGGCGGCGCGACCGTGTGCAGCGCGGCGGCGATTTCCCGCGCCGACATTCCAAACGAAAAACCGACCGTCGAAGCCGCCAGCGCGTTTAGAATGTTGTGTTTGCCGTTGAGCGGAAACAAAACTTCCGCTGAATCTTTCGGCGTTTGTAATTCAAAACGAGTTTCGCCGAAGCGCTCAAAACGAATATTTTTCGCCGTCACGTCCGACTCGCTTTCGATGCCGTAAGTGATGCTCGCGCCTTTACTTAACTTGCGCATCGACAGGACGCGAAAATCGTCGGCGTTTAAAACGGCGGTTCCGCCGGTTTTCATTCCTTCGACGAGTTCGGCTTTCGCCTTCGCCACGTTTTCAATCGAGCCGAGATGCTCGACGTGAACCGGCAAAACGTTCAGCTCGACCGCCACGTCGGGCGGCGTGATGCGGCACAAACGCGCGATTTCGTTCATCGGTGTGGACATTCCCATTTCCAGAACGGCGACGTCGTAATCCGGCTCGTTTAAAAGGCGCAAAACCGTCAAGGGATGCCCGACTCCGTTGTTATAGTTTTTGATATTCGTCAAAACCTTGTATTTTGAAGATAAAACTTCTGTAATCAAAGTTTTCGCCGTCGTTTTTCCGGCGCTGCCCGTCACGGCGACGACCGGCTTGTTCCATTCTTCGTAGACGCCTTTTGCCAGCATCTGCAAAGCGAAAATCGCGTCGTCAACGAAAAGAAGCCGGTCTTTGAACTGTTCCAGCACGCCGAGATGTTCCGCAAACCTGTCGGGACGCGCCACGCAAGCCGCTGCGCCTTTTTCAAAGGCTGACGGAATATACCGGTGCGAATCTGCAAAATCGCCGTTGAAACAGTTGTTTTTGTAATCGGGCTGCGAAAGCGCAAAAAACACGCCGCCCGCCTGCACTTCTCGCGAGTCGATGGCGACGGTTTTGAACTCGTTTTGAAGCAAAGCGGGATTTGTGCCGGACGCATCGGCGTTCATATATTTTGCGGCTGTTTCCAATTTCAAGTTTTGGCTTCTATCCTCTCAAAAAATGTTTCCGTCTCGCGGCAGCGCGACGCGGCGATGTTTTCGTAAATCAGCTTGTATTTCAGAAAGCGATGACTCGCAATACTATTCTTGGTTTTCGTTTTCGGCTTTTCTTTTTTCTGCGTTTCCGCCTCAGGGCTTTTCAATTTTTCTTTCTCTCCCGTCAATTTTTTATCTTTCGGTTGTTTGTCGCTCTTTTCGACTGATGGCTTATTACCCTTTTCAACCGCTGTCCTGTCACCCTTTTCGTTTTTTCCAAACCCTTTCTCGTCAATCTTTTTGTCGGTTTTTTCGCCCGCTTTATTCATCGCCGGAGGCAGCTGCATTTCCGTCTCTTCGGGAATGTTTTCGGCGGTCAAATCCTGCTGCTGAATCGTCGCGTCCGGCACGACGTTCAGCTCCGGCAAAACGCTCTCGGCGATTTCGCGAAAAATCGGCGCGGAAACCTGTCCGCCGTCGCGCGCTCCGCCCTGCGGCTCGTCCAGCACGACGGCAATCACGACCGAAGGATTATCGGCGGGCGCAAAACCGACAAACGAGGAAACGTATTTGCTCGCGCTCACCCGTTTCAGCTTCGCGTCGTATTTCCACGCCGTGCCCGTCTTTCCGGCAGACGTGTAGCCGCTGAGCTGCGCGCGTTTGCCCGTTCCTTTCAAAACGACCTCGCGCAGCATTCGGCGTAAGTTTCGCGCAGTTTCGGCTTTGACAACCGGCACGCGCTCGACTTCCGTTGCCTGAACATTTTTCTCGTCACTACTGCTGCTGCTTCGAATTTCTTTTATGATGTGCGGTTTTACTCTGACGCCGTCATTTGCAATAGTCGCAAAAGCCGCCGCCGTTTGCAAAGCCGTGACGTTAATTTCATAACCGATGGACATCGAAGCCAGAGAATCGCCAAACCAGCTTTCGGGCGAGCGGATTTGTCCTTTCGCTTCCGCCGGAAGCTCGATGCCGGTCGCTTCGCCGAAACCGAATTGACGCGCGTAATTATAGAAATTCTGCTTGCCCAGCATCTGTCCGGTCTTTATCGCGCCGATATTGCTCGAAACGGCGAGCGCTTCCGTGTAAGAAATCGCTTTCTGACAGTGTTTATCGGCAAATTCGCGACCGCCGACTTTAATTACGCCGCCGCCGCAATCAAACATTTTGTCCGGCGCGATGAGTTTTTCTTCGAGCGCCGCGCCGTATGTGACGAGCTTGAAAACCGAGCCGGGCGAATAAAGATTCTGCACCGCGCGGTTGGAAATCGCTTCGGGCGCGGCTTCGTTGAATTTGTTCGGGTCGAAGGTCGGATAATTAGCCATCGCCAGAATTTCGCCGGTTTTCGGGTCGAGCACGATTGCCGTTCCCGATTTCGCCCGCGCCGTCTCGACGCCGGATTTTAAAGCCTGCTCGACCTTGTATTGAATCGAATTTGAAATCGTCAAATAGACGTCTTTCGGCGGCTCGCGCTCTTCGGCTTCCGATTCGTCGTAAACTCTCCCGAGCCGGTCGCGGTCCTGCCATTTTTTCGTCACCGCGCCGCGCAAATTTTCTTCCTGCGATTGCTCGATTCCGGCTGACCCGATGTCTTCGGCGTTGCTGAAACCGACGATTTGCGCCGCCAGTGTGCCCTGCGGATACTGTCGTTTTTGTTCCTCGCGCCAGTGCAGACCGGCGTATTTCGGCTCGTCCGGTTTCTTTAAATTTTCGGTTTTCAGCGTTTCGTTTAATTTTTTAACCGTGTCTTCGTCGAGCTTTCGCGCCAGTACAATAAATCTCTTGCCGCTCGTTTTCGCTTCTTTTAAATCTTTCAGCATTTCCTGCGGCTTAATTTTCAGCGCGCCCGCCACGGTTTTCGCCGTTGCTTCAATGTCCTGGATTTCCTGCGGGTCGGCGAATAACGATTTAACTTTGACGCTCATCGCCAGCGCGCGCTCCGAGCGGTCGAAAATCGTGCCGCGCAGCATCTTGCTTTTCTTTTCGACGCGGCGCAAATCCAGAGCTTTTTCTTTCAGCCACTCGTGCTGCGTCACCTGCAAATGCACGAGGCGCACGCCGATAATGCCAATCCAAACCGCGAAAATCGCCACGATAAACAAAAACCGTGAAAATGCGGTCTGCATCGGATTTCCTTTCTTTTTGACTGTCGGACGTTTCGGCATATTTCCCAAAAATCTATTTTTAAAATTTATCTGGCTGATTCTTTTTTCTTATCGATTTTCGTTTCCGCTTTTTTCGTTTCTTCTTTCGCCGCTTTCGCTATTTTCTTTTCGTCTCTGTTTTCGTTTTTCGCCGTTTCCTTATTCGCGCTTTCGGTTGGCGTCCTGACGGCTGAATCCGTTTTCGGTTTGTCTTCGGGCTTGCGGCTCGAAACGTCGATGTTGCTCGCCGTCATCTCTTTCAAACCGATTTTCTGCGCCGCTTTTCGGATGACATTGGGCGAAAGCGCGATTTCTTTCTGGAGTTTAAAGCGCTGCTGTTCGGATTTGAGATTTTCCCTCTGCTGCCTGAGTTTGGCGTTCTCGATGCCGTAATCAATCGCCGTAAAATGCTGTCGCGCCGCCAGGAAAAATCCGCCGACGAGGATTGCGCCGCAAACCAGAGTCAGAAAACAATAACGCCACGGAATCGGGTCGCCCTCGCGGCGCGGCACACGCGCGGCAGTTTTTTTGTTTTGGGGAACGTTTCTTTTTTTCATCGGCTTAAAAGTTTTCTTTTTCGGCTAAAGTTTCAAACAAGCTCGGAGCTTGGCGCTTCGGGCGCGAGGATTTTCGGCGGTTTCCGCAAGACCTGCGACGATTGGCTTGCGCGTCAATAGCTCAACTTTTTTTTCGGCTCCGCAGACGCACGTCGGAAAGTTTGGCGGGCAGAAACATTTTCCCGCCAGTTTTTGCAGCGTTTGCTTGATGATTCGGTCTTCGAGAGAGTGAAAACTTATCACCGCAAGACGCCCGTTCGTTTTCAAAATATCAACCGAGTCTTTGACAAAAGCTTCCAGAATTTCCAATTCGCGATTGACGGCGATTCTTAAAGCCTGAAACGTGCGCGTCGCCGGATGAATCCTGTCTTTTTTATTGCCTTTGCTGCGCGGCACGGCTCGTTCAACCAGTTCGGCAAGCGCTTTCGTCGTTTTGATGCTCTCGCCGCGTTCACGTCTTTCGACAATCCAGCGGGCGATTTTCCGGGAAAATCTTTCTTCGCCGTATTCGTAGATAATGCGCGCGATTTCAAATTCCGAAAGCGTTTCCAGCATTTCGGCGGCAGTTTCGTCACCGGATTCGGCGTCCATCCGCATATCGAGCGGCGCATCAAAGCGGAAACTAAACCCGCGGGTTTCGCTGTCGAGCTGCAAAGACGAAACGCCCAAATCAGCTAAAACGCCGTCCGCTTTTTCAACGCGCGCCTCAGCCAGAACTTTTCTGATTTCCGAAAAATTAGCGTGAAAAACTCTAAATCTCGCGCCGAATTTTTCGAGCCTCGCCTGCGCTCCGGAAATCGCTTCCGTATCCTGGTCGATGCCGATAACCTGCGTTGTTTCCGACGCCGACAAAATCGCTTCCGCGTGTCCGCCGAGCCCGAGCGTCGCATCGACGAAAATTTCGTTATCTTTTGGCGCTAAATAACTTAAAGTTTCCGCCAGAAGAACGGATTGATGCAGATTTTCGGTTGTTTCCTCGTTTGATTTCAAAGAGCTTGCACCCTAAATTCCGAGTCTGGCGAGCAGCGCGCCGTGTTCTTCCGTGAAAGGATTTTCCGACAGAAATCGCTCAATCCTTTCCATATTCCAAACGTCCAGATAAGTCAGATAGCCCAAAACCGCGACTTCGCCGTAAATCACGGCTTTTTTCCGCAGCAAAGGATGAATCAAAACGCGACCTTGATTGTCAATCTCGCTTTCCTGACCGTGAAAGCTCGTCCCCGTCACGTAAATCGTTCTGGCTCTTTCAGTTGTCGGCAAAAGCGATAATTTCTGCTCGATGATTTCCCATTCTTTGAGCGGGAAAATTTGCACACTTTCACCCGTCAAGCTCGTTACGTAGACTTCCGCTGAATCGTATTTTTCTTCTATCTTACGCCGGAAATGGGTTGGGATTTTCAACCGTCCTTTTTCGTCAATCCGCGCCGTATAATTTCCGCGTAACATCTCTGGTTTTTGGGGAAAGTGCTTAAAACCTCTCCATTATCTTAAACACTATTTCAAGGATTGGCTTTTTCGTCTAATTGACCACTTTAGACCATTTTTGACCACTTCTAAGGCATCTTACGAGATTTCCACAGGCATGTCAAGCAATATTTTTAGAATTTTTGTTTTATTCAACTGCTTAAACTTTGGCTGGAATTTCTTGATGGCACGTGTCAGGTTTTCTAATAGTATTTTATATCTCACATCTGACAACTTTGCAATTTTGCGGTAAAGTTTTCTTTTTATGAATTTCAGTTCGTTTGAACTCGTCGTTTTAGGTCTTTTCGCCGCATTTGCAAATGTTCTCGGCGGATTGATTCTGCTGCCTTCGGGCATTTACCAAAAATTCAAAGCCGCGCTCAAATACCTGCTCGCGCTCGGCGCGGGCTTTATGCTGGCGGTAACTTTCATCGAGCTTCTGCCGAAAACGATTTCGCTGTGGCAAACCGATAAAAACTCTCTTTCCGCCGAAACGCTCGTTTTTCCGATGGCTCTGCTACTCGTCGGCTATCTTTTGACGCAGTTTTTCGAGCATACCATCGCGCCGCATTTTCATCTCGGCGAAGAAGTTCACAGTCACGGCGACCATCTGCTTTCGACCAAATCGGCTTACACGGCAATCGGCGGCTTGATGATTCACACGTTTTTCGACGGCGTCTCGATTGCCGCCGCTTCGCAGGTCGATTATAAAGCCGGACTGCTGGTTTTCATCGCCGTTTTTCTGCATAAATTCCCCGAAGGCTTCACGATTGCTTCGATGATTCTGGCGGCGGGCAAAAGTTTTCGTGAAGTTTTATTTGCGACATCCCTGGTCGGCTTGACGACGTTTATCGGCGTCGTCAGTTTTCTGCTTATCGGACAAAATATTGAATTTGCAATCAATTACGCGCTTCCCGTTGCCTGCGGCGTGACGCTTTACGTCGCGGCGAGCGATTTAATTCCCGAAGTCAATCATCACGCCGGCAAGCGTCCGCTGGTTTCCCTCTCGGTTTTTGCAGGCGTTGCGCTGTTTTTTCTGCTGCATTTTCTGCTTCACGCGCTTTTGGAAAATTAGGAACTTTGCAAAAGAGACTTTCGTATTCGTGTGTGATTTGCGAAAATGTAATTATAAAGTAATGAACACACGACGCTCGTTTGCCAAATCGAACTTTCTGCTGCTCATAGTTTGCCTTCTGGCAAGCCTGAATGTTTTTTCGCAGGAGTTTTCAATCAACGAATCGCCGCTCGGCGCGCCGACTTCGCCGGTGATGGATTACGCGGGCGTTCTTGAAGCAGGCGCGAAACAAGCGCTCGAAAAACGCATTATCGAATTTCGCGACCGGACGAATCCGAAAGTCGAGTTAGCCGTCGCCATCGTCAAAACGACGGGCGACCGCCCGATTTTCGATTATTCGCTGGCGGTTGCGCGCGGCTGGAAAATCGGCTCGAAAGAAACCGATAATCCTTCGGCGCTGCTTTTCATAGCGATTGACGACCGTAAATATTTCACACACGTCAGCAAGGATTTGGAAGACGAATTGCCCGACGGCGTGGTCGGTCAATTACAGCGTCAATATCTCGTTCCGGCTTTTAAACAAGGCGATTACACGAAAGGCGTGACCGACACGATTGAAGCATATATCCGCACGATTGAATCGAAAGGAAATGTCGCCGCGCCGCCTATCAATAACGCTCCGACGACCGGACGAACCAGAGAAAGAACCGGCATCAGAACGACGAGCAGCCTCAGCGGCATTTGCTGTCTGGCTATCGCGTTTATCGTCATAATGGCGATTTTCAGCGGTCGCTCGCGCCGCAACAGGAACAATAATAATCGCTGGCGCGGCGGCGGCTTCGGCGGTGGCGGCGGAAGCGTCTTGCCGTGGGTCGTCGGCTCGGTCATCGCCAACAGCGTTTCCAACAGCTCTTCCAGCGATTGGGGAAGCAGTTCTTCGTCGAGTGATTGGGGCGGCAGTTCCGGCGGCGACAGTTGGGGCGGATTCGGCGGCGGCGGCGATTTCGGCGGCGGCGGCGCGGGCGGCGATTGGTAAATGCAAAATTAATTTTGGCTTTTATTTAATAAAACTATGAGCATTGAAGAAAGAGTCGGAAAAGTCGAGAAACGGGTTAAAACTGTTGAGGAAGCTATAGCTTTATTATCAAATTTACTCGCCAGCCACGATGACAGATTGGAAGATTCCGTCAAAGACAGTGAGAATCTGGAAGCCAAAATGGCGGCTTTGATTGACGCGCAAATCAGAACCGAAGATAAAATGGCAGACCTGGAAGACAAAATGGCTGAGTTAGCTAAATCGCAAGCCAGAACGGACACCAAAATGGCTGAGTTAGCCGAGTCACAAGCTAGAACTGACGCCAAAATGGTTGAGTTAGCCGAAACACAAACTACAACTGATTCTAGAACGGCTAACTTAGAAGACAAAATGGCAAAATTAGCTGAAGCGCAGGCTAGAACAGATGCCAATACGACGAATTTAGAAAACAAAATGACGGAATTAGCTGAGGCACAAGCTATAGGCGAAAGCAGATTACAAAATACTAATAATGCGCTTGATAAATTACTTGAAGCGATAAAAGGAGCGCATCAGCGGATTGACCAATTGGAAAATCAATCTTAAAACCCGATTATGAGTCTTGCAAAAAATCAATTCGACGCATTGATTGACGATTTGAAAGCGTCGCACGGGCGGAATCTGGCGGCGGTCATTTTATATGGCTCGGCGGCGGCTGGCGATTTTGTGGCAAACGCTTCGGATTACAATCTTTTGATTGCGCTCCGTGAGATTCGCCCGCAGGATTTGCGCGCCGCGCAGGCGCCGATGCGCGAATGGCAGCGGATGGGACATTCCGTGCCGGTTTATTTTACGGTCGGCGAACTGAAAGACGCCGCCGACGTTTTCCCGATTGAGTTTCACCAGATGGAAAAGGCGCGCAAAGTGCTCTACGGCACGGACTTGCTGGAAAATCTGGAAATTTCCGACGAAAACCTGCGTCACCAGACCGAATACGAATTGCGCAGCAAATTGATTCAACTGCGGCGGCTTTACATTCCGGCGTCGGCGTCGGTCGAAAATCTTTCGCTGCTGATGATTGAAAGCCTTTCGAGCTTTGCCGCTTTGTTTCGCGCCGTTTTGCTTTTGCACGGCGTCGAGCCGCCGATTGCGAAGCGCGAAGTGGTCGGCGCGACGATTCGGTATTTAAAAATAGACGGCGAGCCGTTTGAAAAAATTCTCGCTTTGCGCGAGAAAAACGCATCTAATTCGCTGAACGAAGTTTCGGCAAACGAATTGTTTTCCGCATATCTGCGGGAAATCGAAAGCGTCATCGACGCGGTTGATAAGGTTCGCAAATCGTAAATCGTCAATGGTAAACGAGACGAATCAGGAGCAGCGATTTACGATTTACAATTTACGATTTACGGAGGGAAATTAAACAATGAGAAAAACAATTCTTTTAACCATCGCGCTGCTTGTCGCTTTCGGCGCAAGCGGCTGTAGTTATAACGATTTAACCGCGCAGCAGCAAGGCGTTAAAGGCAAATGGGCGAACGTCGAAAGCAACCTGCAGCGGCGCGCCGATTTGATTCCGAATCTGGTCAAAGCCGCGCAGATGTCGGCGATTCAGGAACAGGAAGTTTTCGGACAAATCGCCGACGCTCGCTCAAAGCTTTTAAACGCCGTGCAGGCGCCGCCCGCCGGTGCGGACGGCGATAAAACGCCCGAGCAAAAACAAGCCGTCATCGACGCCAACAACAGTTTCGGCGGAACTATCGGACGGCTTTTGAGCTTGCAGGAAAATTATCCTCAACTGCGCTCGAACGAAGCGTTTATGAAAGTTCAGGACGAGCTTTCGGGCACGGAAAACCGTATCAACACGGCGCGGCTCGACTATAACGACGCGGTGACGAAATACAACACGGCGCGCAATTCGTTTCCGGCGGTGATTACGGCGAGCTTGTTCGGATTTAAGGAAGAGCCTTTCTTCAAAGCCGACGAAGGCGCGCGTCAAGCACCGAATATCGGCGACCCGAATTCGATTCGACGCGACGCGAACAAACAATAAACTAGAAACCGCGCGAGCTGCACATCGCGCAATGGTCGCAAGGCTTGCCGTTCGGCTCGAACGTGCAAGCCTTTTCCTTTTGAAAATGTTCGAGAATTTCGTTGACGACGGCTTCGTCGATGGCAAATTTTTCCTGGCTCGGATGAGCGGAATGCGGAACGCGGAACGCGGAATGCGGAATATTATCTGAATTCGGAGAGGATAATTGAGATTCGATTTTGTCCAGTCTTTGATTGATTTTTTCGAGCGTCGCCTGCAATGCCGAAAAATCGTCTTTCGGCGGCTCGCTGTCCTGCTGTAAGAGCAGCGCGATTCGCTCGGCTAATTTTTGAGTGCTTTCGTTCGTCATATTTGTAGCCCAACAGGCAAAGCGAATAATCGTTTAAATAAATCCAATCTCGTTTCCATTATAATTTACCGGCTTTTCAATTAAATTGCGTTAACGAAACCTGTACGCGATTGCCGTTAACCAGAATGATAGATTTATCAACAAGCTGCTGATTGGTAATATCGGCTTCTTTGAATTGTTTTAAGTTCTCAAATAAAAAGTACGCGTGTAAATCTTCGGAATTCGGATTTGCCTCCCGAAGAAAATCTTTGAAAAAGACCTTAAACTCGACTTTTAATCCGTCAATATCCGGCGTGTTTATGACATCCGGCATATTACGTATTCCGATATTTATTAACTTTTCAATCGTTTTAGCCGTACGCTCAGCTTGGTTGACCTGGATTGTGTTATAAATAATATCATCACTGCCGCCCAATACGAGATAAAATTTGCCCTTAAATTCTTCGCCCTTAATATATTTGGAATCGTATTTAACGGCTTCGACCAGTTTAAGTTGAGTTTCTCCGGGAATTTTGGAAAGCTTTCCGTTAAATATACGCGGCAACTGGCGGTCAACTACTTCTTTCTGATAGTAATCGCTTTGCTGAAACTGATAGAGATTTCCGACAAAAGCGACTTCTTTAAATGCCTTATTCAAATCCGTGATGCTGGAATCGAAATTAAGCTTAATATTAACAGTCCCGGCGCGAAGCTCGGCGACCGGCATTTTGTTTTCGTAACCGGCTTTTTTCAGAACAAATTCCTGCATCCAAGCCCAACCGCTGCTGCGCCATTCTCTATCACCTTTAACCGTAATCACGCCGTCGGAAGATTGTCCGATAGCTGCCGCATAGCTCGTCCGCCCAGACCAAACGCTCCATTTTTGAAAGCCGAAATTATCGACCGGAATTTTTAAGATGACAATCGAATCTTTCGGTGTGTCGAGAAACCATTTATCACCGGCATAAGAAATTGTGGCAAAACAAAAAATTAACAGTAACACTTGCAAGGTTTTCATATCTCATTTCCTTAAATTGTGATTTACCCGCTTGTTTAAATTAGTTTGATTTGTGACGGCAAAAGTGATTAATAAAAAAGTTATTGCCTTTGCAGACGTTATGAGCAGACACGCGCGGGACACTCTATAATTTTTTCTCGTCCGGCAATAAATCGATATAATCGACCACGCCGATGATTGCCGAATCAATCGCCGCGCCCGCTTTTCCGGTCGAAGCGGTCGAAGCGCTCCAGCCTTCCTGCACGACGATGACGATGTCGCCTTCGCCCGCCGAAACGGAATCGAGCGCAATCAAAGTGTTTTCCATTTCTTCGCCTTCGGGCGTAATCTGACGACAGAGCATCACGCGCGTGCCTTCATAACGCTGATTTTTCTGCGTCGCGACGACGTTTCCGATGACTTTGGCTAAAAGCATTGAATTAACTGATAACTGATAACTGATAACTGATAGTTTTTTTCTTCCACTATCAGTTATCAGTTATCAGTTATCACCTTTAAAAACGTGTTCGTCCGAATCGACGATGCCGACAATCGTGCAGTCGGTCGGCGTGCTGTCGCGACGGAACGGAAAACTCGCTTCCTTTCCGCGACACCAGAAAACCAGCTCGCCGACGCCCGCGCCTACCGAATCGAGCGCGACCAGCGGCTTGCCTTTCGGCTTTAAATCCGCGTCGAGCGTCTGCACAATCAGAAACTTTCGCCCGTGAAGCGATTCGTTTTTAACGGTCGAAACGACCGTTCCGATGACGCGTGCAAGCTGCATTTACAGTTCGTTACTTTTCCTTTTCAAATCTTCGATAATCGCGCTTGATGCTTTAAATGAAATCAACCGTGTCGATGACACCGATGATTGCCGAATCGACCGGGCAATCTTTGTTGCCTTCCGCCAGCCGCGCCGACGAGCCGCCGACCACGATGACTTTTTCGTGAAAGCCCGCGCCGACCGTATCGACCGCGACCAGATAACCGCTCTGGTCTGTGCCGTCGAGATTTACCGGTTTAACGATAAGAAGTTTTTTCCCGTGCAGGCGCTCGTCCTTCTGCGTCGAGACGACCGTGCCGAGTATGCGTGCGATAATCATTTTTGTTCGTAAATCGTGATTCGTAAATCGTGAATCGGAAGAAAACTATTTACGATTCACGATTTGCGATTTACGACTTTAATCCTATCGGCATAACATCATCGACGCTTCCGTGCGGGCGCGGGATGACGTGAACGCTGACCAGTTCGCCGACACGACGCGCTGCCGCCGCGCCGGCGTCCGTCGCCGCTTTGACAGCCGCCACGTCGCCGCGCACAATCGCGGTGACAAAGCCCGCGCCGATTTTTTCGTAACCGACGAGCTGCACGTTGGCGGCTTTGACCATCGCGTCAGCCGCTTCAATCATTGCTACGAGACCTTTCGTCTCGACCATTCCTAATGCTTCTTGCATTGTTTAATTTTCGCTCCTGAATTTTTTATGAACGGAAACTAAATTTAACCGAAACCGTCTATTGTTTCAACTGCGCGGCTTGACTGATAAGCTCGATAAGCTCTTCGCGCGTAAAGGTAAATTTCGCCCCGTTCGTTTTTGGAATTTGCGTTTTAAAATCCGTCTTCGTTTCGTGACCGCACGAAATGCCGGCTTCGTCCAGATAACCGCAAGCCTGACAGCGCGCCGCGTCGGTCAGATAACCGGCTTTTTCCCTGATATTTATAAGCTTCTCGATGGAATCTTTCGGCAGATTATTCGCGCCGCCCAAAGCGCGCGACAGAATGGCGATTTTCGCCGTGTGTTCGAGCGTTTCCAGCCGGTCAAATGCCTGCCACAAATCCGCGCCGTAAGCGACCGCGCCGTGATTCGCCATCAAAAGCGCGTTGTGATGCGCGACGAACGGGCGCATCGATTCGGTCAATTCCGCGGTCGAAGGCGTTCCGTAACCGGTCAAAGGAACGCAGCCGAGAGTCAAAATCACTTCCGAAAGAATCGGCTCGTCAATCGCGAGACCGGCGACGGCGAAAGCCGTTCCGTGCGGCGGATGCGCGTGACAGACGGCTTTTATATCGGGACGCTCTTTATAAATCAAAAGATGCATCGCCAGTTCGGACGAAGCTTTTTTATCGCTCAGCGGCTTGCCGTCCAAATCCGTCAAGGCGAGCGAATCTTCCGTCATACGACCTTTGCAGGTCATCGTCGGCGTGGCGAGAACGCGGTTTTCGTCCAGGCGAATGCTGATGTTGCCGTCCGACGAAACGACGTAGCTTCGCTCGTAGAGCAATTTGCCGACTTCGACTATAAGTTTTCGCGCCTGAGCTTCGTCCATTAATATTTAATAAAGCGTAAAAGTATATTCGACTATTTTGGTGACGCTTATCGGAACTCCGTCGCGCGTTGCCGGCTCGAATTTTATTTGCTTGGCGGCGGCAATCGCCTGCTCGGTTAAGCCGCCCGGCAAGGCAGAGACCGGCGTGACCGCGCCGATTTCTCCCGAAGGCAGAAAAGTTACGCGCAGGCGAACCGCGCCGGACGTCTCGTTTTGTCTCGCCGCATCCGTGTAATTCGCGCGCGGCGTGGAGAGAATCAGCACTTTATTCGTGCCGGAGCGCGGAATTATTCTTCCGCGCCGCCCGTCGCTTTCGACGTTTACATCTCCGCCGGTTCCGTCTCCATTGCCGGAGTCGGCAGTTTTAAAACTTTTTACTTTTTCCTGACTTACAGGCGCGGAACTTTCTCCGGGCAGAAGGCTCGCTGCCAGCAGTCCGAGTAGAAAAGTCAAAGCAAAGGGAACGAGCTTTTTCCAGAAAATTTTACAGCACATTTTGATTTCCTCGCGCAAAAAATTAAACCACAGATTAACACATTGAAGCGAAATCTTCATTTGGCTAATCTGCGGTCTAAAGTTGAAAAGAAAAATTTTTCTTTATCTGATTATCGCCGGCGCGGTCGGGTCGACCATTTTACCGGATTTCATCTTCGGCAGCGGCGGTGGCGGCGGAACGTCCAACTCGAAAGCCGGAATCGTTTTCAAGTCATTTTCCTTCAGTTGACGCCGGAGCGATTCGTTCGCCTCGCGCAGGCTTTGATTTTCCATCTGCAGGCGCGAATTTTCGCGGTATTCGCGGCAGCGATGGTTGCGTTTTTTAAAATTAAAGCTCGGCGCGGCGACGCTGACAAAGAAGCTCGCCACCAGCAAACCGAGCGAAAAGGTTAGCAAAAACGGAAGTGCTCTTTTTAAAAATCCTCTCAACTGCATATTTTTACCTCTTGTTCTTAATTCAATATTACTGCTTTTGTTTACGCCCGCGCGCATTGGCAGGTTTCACAATTTTCTCGGCGCCGCCGTTCGACGCGAGCGGCGCAGGCTTCGCTAAGAAATATGATAAACTCTCCAGCGAAATCGTCAAATCGACGGTCTTTAATTTTGTCGCGCGGTCTGCCTTTAGCGGCGTCGGCGCGAAATTCAAAACCGCTTTGATGCCCGCCTTCGAAACCTTTTCCAAAACGTCTTGCGCGAAAGGCGCGGGAACCGCAATCACCGCCACGTCGATTTTTTTCTTTTCGACGACCTTTTCAAAATCTTCGATGTCGTAAATCGGCACGTCGCCGACGCGTTGCCCGATTTTCGATTTATCGGCGTCAAACAGCGCGACGACCGAAAAATTCGTCTGCGTAAAACCGTAATAATCGGTCAGCGCCGTGCCGAGGCGTCCCGCGCCGATAATCGCCACGCAATGCTCTTTATCCAACCCCAGAATCTTCGTCAGGTGCTCGCGCAGGCTTTCGACGTAATAGCCGACGCCGCGCACGCCGAATTCACCGAAATACGCCAAATCCTTGCGAATCTGCGCCGAATTAAGATGAAACCGTTTCGCCAGCCCGTCCGATGAGATAGTCTTTATGCCGTCCGCCGAAAGTTGTGTCAGGCAGCGCAGGTAAACGCTCAGGCGATTGGTGGTCAGTTCCGATATTTTTTCAACCTTCATTACTCTTGTGTGATTATAACGCTATTTTGAAAAGTGAAAAAGTTCTCAAATGAGATTCGGGGAGAAAAACTTTACGAAAAGTTCTTAAATGTGATGATGGCGAAAAACTTTACTAACGTTGCCCCGAAGTTAATAATCAATTACAATTTGTGTTTCAAGTGTGAAACAGAAGTAGCGGAGAAAAGCGATGCGGACAAAAGAATTCAGCGAACTAACGCGGCTCGGCATCGAGTTTTATGAAAAACATCTGAAATCGAAGCTCGAACCGGAACACAACGGCGAATTTGTGGCGATTGAGCCTTACCTGGGAAGGTATTTCCTTGACAAAGACAGCGCGCAGGTGGCGATTAAAGCATTAGCTGAATTACCCGACAAAAAATTCTTTTTTGCGCGCGTCGGTTATAAATACGCTCATAAAATCGGAGGCTCATGGCTGAAGAAAAGGGCGTAGTCAATGAGAATCTGGAAGCTGTTTTAGAAATACGTTTGACTAATGGTTCCGTAATTAAATGCGCTATCGATACAGGTTTTAACGGTTCGCTATTGCTTCCGAGAAATTTTGTCGAAATAAACTCGATGTTTTTTGTGGGAAGCGAAGAAGCTGAACTGGTTGAAGGCATCACGGCTGAAATTGAAACGGCTCTGGCTAATGTAAAATGGCTCGACGAGGAATTTTCGGCACGCATCTTTGTTAGCGAAACCGATGAAGCTCTAATCGGTACGGAAATGCTGGCTGACACGCTTTTGGAAATCGATTACTCAAATCGAACGGTTAAAATTACAAAATGATTGCATATCTTTCAGGAAAACTTTTGGAAAAACAGGCGACGTCGGTGATTATCGACGTCGGCGGCATCGGTTATGAAGTGACGATTCCGCTTTCGACTTTTTATGAGCTGGGCGAAGAAGGCGCGGACGTATCCTTGCGTATTTACACGCACGTGCGCGAAGACGCTTTGCAGCTTTTCGGTTTTAAATCCGAGCGCGAAAAGCAGCTTTATCTGAAGCTGATTTCGGTGCAGGGCATCGGCGCTAAATCAGGAATTTCGATGCTTTCGGGAATGAGCGCCGAAGAGATTGTGACGGCTATCAGAACGGACAATCTGGCGCGGCTGACTTCGATTCCCGGCGTCGGCAGAAAAACCGCCGAGCGCCTGGTTATCGAATTGCGCGACAAGCTCAACGAATTTACCGCGCAGAGCGCGCTCGAACGCGCCGCTTCCGGCACGAGCGCGCAGGCGGAAGCGTCCGCCGACGAGGTTTATGACGACGCGCTTTCCGCTCTGGTCAATCTCGGCTACCAGCGCAACGCGGCGGAGAAAGCCTTGAAACAGGCGATAAAGGACGGCACGGAAATCAGCGTGCAGAAGCTTCTCAGAAAGAGCTTGCAGCTTCTGGCGAAAGGCTAATGAACCTTGAGAGGTAATCACGCGTTTCGGGAAAGAATCGTATCGCCCAGCGCCGGAGATGATTTATAATCTGCCGCAGCCGCAAAAGATTAAAACGTCTTCGCTGCTTGTCGTCGGCGCGGGAAACGATGCTTTGATTGCGCCGGAAAAAATAGAAAAAACGGCTCACGCGTTTAACGCCGATTGCAAAATTTTTCCCGCGATGGCGCACGATTTGATGCTCGAAAGCGGCTGGCGAAAGGTCGCCGATTTTATGATTGAATGGCTGGAAAAGAAAATTCGATAAAGACGTTTTACGAATAAATGCGCGAAATTTACAAAGCCATCGAAGAAGATTTTTCCGTGCTGGACCGGCACGCGCTGGCGGCGATGGTTTACACGGCGATCGGGCTGACGTGCATTTTTTATCTGGGAAACGCGCAGAAATTTGTCGATTTACTGAATCAGACGCGATTGGCGGGCAGCGCCGATTTTTTTATTTCCAACGCTGAAAACAATCTGCCGTCGCTCGCCTTTTGGATTTTCGTGGTCGTTTTGTTTTATGCGGTCGTTCCGGCGCTCGGCATTAAATACGTTTTGAAGCGCGATTTAAAAGATTACGGCTTGAATCTGAAAATCGAGAAAGGTTTCTGGAAATTATATCTGCAATGCGCCGCCGTGATGCTGCCGCTGGTTTATCTGGTTTCGCTGACCGACGGCTTCGCCAATAAATATCCGTTTTTGAAGGTTTACAATGGCGAGCCTTATTTCGGCTGGACGCTTTTCGTTTGGGAGCTTTTGTATTTTCTGCAATTTTTCGGCTTGGAATTCTTTTTTCGCGGTTTTCTGGTTCACAGTCTGAAACGGTCTTTGGGGTTTTATTCGGTATTCGTGATGACCGTGCCGTATTGTATGATTCATTTCGGCAAGCCGATGACGGAAAGCTTCGCCGCGATTTTCGCCGGAATTTTCTTAGGCTGGCTCAGTTATAAAAACGGCAGCATCTGGCTCGGACTTCTTCTGCACTGCACGGTCGCCGTGACAATGGACGTTCTGGCGCTGCATCATAAAGGATTATTGTTTTAGGCGTTAAATACATCTAATTTGCCGCGCCGGCACATCGAATTTGCTGAGGATTAACCAAATGAAAAAACTGATTGCCGTTTTCGTTTCTATTCTGCTCTCAAATTCGATTGCTTTTGCCTGTTCGATGGCGCAGATGCCGCAACCGCCGATTTCCGCGTTTAATCATAAGCTCTACGTCTTTGTCGGCGAGGTCGTCGGGCATACGGAGATTATAAAATCTAATGTAAACCTTGAAAATTCGACCGGCAGCGACAAGTTTTACGGCGACGGCAGAGGAATAAAGATTAAACCCGTCGAAGTAATTAATCTGCCGGAACCGGCGGGCGATTATCTGGAATTTTTCAAATTCGGCGTGACGACCTGGTGCGCGCCGCAGATTAGCGATTTGTCGCGTTTGCCGGTCGGCACAAGATTGCGGATAATCGCTTACGAAACATCGCTTTTACCGAATCGAAGCCCGGAAAATAAGATTCGGCTCGAAAGCAAAATTTTCGACCGTTTCTCGATGGTCGGCAAAGAAGCAGACCTTGCGACGACGGCTGATTCTGTTTTTGATTATAAAAACTGGAAATCGACAGAGGCGAAAATCCGGCAATCCAATATCGGTAATTGGAGTTCGTTTGACGATTTCGTGTTTATGGAAATTTCCAAAGATTTGCTGCGACTGGAAAAGGCAAAATCGAAAAAAGAAAGATACGCGATTCTGGAAAGACTGCTTTACGCGCCGGGCATAGATTATTACGGAATTGTCCATCCGCAGCTGCAGCGCTACCCGAATTATTCAAGCTTGCTTCAGATGAAGCCCGGCGTGCCGCCGTCGGTTAAAAACGTAAAATTGACTTCGACCGAAAAGCGCCTGCTCAAACAGCGCGACGAAATCGAAAAATCGGGTTATTTTAATTTTAAAGGGTAAATTTCTCTATTTTGTGAAATGACGGAAAACATAGAAAACACTGACACGCGCACCGCGACGGCTTTTGACGAAGAAAAACAGTTTGAGCTTTCCCTGCGCCCGACACGGCTCGCCGAATACATCGGTCAGCGCAAGGCGAAAGAGAATCTGCGCGTTTTTATGAAAGCCGCGCTGTCGCGCCGCGAAGCGCTCGACCATGTTTTGCTTTTCGGACCGCCGGGCGTCGGCAAAACGACTCTCTCGCAAATCGTCGCCAACGAGATGGGCGCGGAGCTGAAATCGACCGCCGGACCGATTATCGAAAAATCGGGCGATTTGGCGGCTATCCTGACGAATTTAAACGAAGGCGACGTGCTTTTTATCGACGAGATTCACCGCCTGAACCCGGCGATTGAGGAAATTCTCTACCCGGCGATGGAAGATTACAATCTCGACATCATGATTGGACAAGGCACGGCGGCGCGGTCGATAAAGCTGGAGCTTCCGAAATTTACGCTGGTCGGCGCGACGACGCGTCCGGGCATGATTACCGCGCCTTTGCGCGGGCGTTTCGGCATCGTTTTTCACCTGGATTTTTACAACATTGACGATTTGCAGACGATTATCATGCGCTCGGCGGAAATTCTGAACGTCGAGATTGACGAAAACGGCGCGAAAGAAATCGCCCGACGCTCGCGCGGAACTCCGCGTATCTCGAATCGCCTGCTGCGCCGCGTCCGCGATTACGCCGAAGTCGATTACGACGGGCGCATCACGGAAGCAGTCGCGATGGACGCGCTGAACCGTATGGAAGTCGATACTTTCGGCTTGGACGAAGTCGATAGAAAGCTGCTCCTGACGATTATCGAAAAATTCGACGGCGGTCCGGTCGGCTTGGGCACGATTTCCGCTTCGATTCACGAAGAAAAAGATTCGATTGAAGAAATCATCGAGCCGTATTTAATTCAAATCGGCTTTCTCAACCGCACGCCGCGCGGTCGAATGGCGACGCGGCTGGCGTATGAACATTTCGGCTTGGATTCGCTTGTAAAAATCAGCACCACGCCAGGCTTATTCGATTAAGTCAGAACCGCCTGCGGTAGCGGGCGGTTGAGCTTTGGAATCTGAAGTTCCAAGTATAAAGTCCCAAGTTAAAACAATCAGCAAACTTGAGACTTGGGACTCTTTAACTTAAACCGCCCGCTACCGCAGACGGTTCTGACTTTTTCCCAGTACGCCGAGCTTGTTCGATTAATCGCCGATGAATAAAACCTTAAAAAAAATTCTTATCGGCGACTTGAGCCTGAAAAGATTAATGTGGTCAGTTTTATTATTTCCCTTTCTGCTTTATCTCGGACTTGCTGTTTACGCTCATTTTTTCTCCGAGCGTCTGATTTTTCAGCCGCAGCCTTCAACTTATCGCGACGACGCGAGCATTATCAAGCTAACCACTTCTGACGGCACGAAGATTTCCGCGAAGTTTTACGAAAACCCGAAAGCGACGCATACAATCTTGTTCAGTCACGGAAACGCCGAAGACATCGGCATTTGCGATTCGCTGATGCGCGAATTTCAAAAAAACGGCTTCGCGGTGCTGTCTTACGATTATCACGGATACGGAACGAGCGGCGGCACGGCGACCGAAGAAATCGTTTATCGCGACATCAACGCGGCTTTAAATTACCTGACTGATACCAGGGGAATTCCGCAGAAGAAAATCATCGTTTACGGACGCTCGCTCGGCGGCGCGGCGGCGATTGATTTAGCTTCGCATCAGGACGTCGGCGGTTTAATCGTCGAAAGCTCTTTCGTTTCGGCTTTTCGCGTGCTGACCAAAATTCCGGTCTTCCCTTTCGACAAATTTCAGAATCTGAAGAAAATCAAAAACGTTAAATGCCCGACGCTTTTCATTCACGGGCGAAAAGACAGGCTTATCGATTTCCGGCACGCCGAAAAATTGTTTGCCGAAGCCAATGAGCCGAAATTTTCTTATTGGATTGACGAAGCCGACCACAACAACGTCGCCAGCGTCGGCGCGGAAGATTATCTGCGGAAAATTCGAGATTTCGCCGATAATCTGCCAAAATAAATTTACGCGGATTTATTTCTCCCAGGAAAAAGTTATGAAAAAAATCATCTTGAGCCTGACATTTGTCCTGTCTTTTTCGTCAATCGTTTTCGCCCAAAACCGTTTCGAGGGCTACAACATTTTTCTCGACGCGCCGGAAAATCACCGCCAGTCGATTTGCGCGACGCGCTACGTGCCGCCGACGACCGATATTCTTATTTCCGATTTGAATCCGGCGACGCCGATGAACGTTAAGTCCTGCGTGGGCAGCAACACGGGCGCGCTGGTCAGGCGAGGCAGTAATTCGACGGCTATCGCCAATGCGAGCCAGACCGATTATAAATGGTGCTTCGAGGGCGAAGATACGCGCTACCGGATTACTTTTAAGGGCGATATATTCAGCGGCAACAAGACTTACGTTTACGATTGGATTGCGACGCCCGAAGCGAAAAATCTGGGCGTTTATAACGTTAAGGATTTCGGGGCAGTCGGCGACGGAAAGGCGGACGACACAATTGCCTTTCAAAGCGCGCTCGCTTTTATGACCGTGCATAACGGCGGCGTTTTGAACGTTCCCGAAGGCGATTACGTCATCACCGCGCCGCTGACGCTCGCATCCGGCATTACCATTCAAGGCGTCAACGGGCTGCCGACCAGTTACCCGACAAACAACGTCAACGTCAAAAATCCGACGCGCATACGCCTGAGCGGAACGCGGCGCGCGCTTTTTCGCATCGGCGAATGCACGTACAAAGTCGCGCTCAAAAATCTCGAATTGTATGCCGACAGCAACGACGGCACATACGGCGTCGAAGCGGTCGGCGGATACACGGCTTCGCAGGACATTTCGTTTGAGCAGGTGAGCTTCAGCCTTCTGAATCGCGGAATTTACGTTCACGGCTTGGAGCAGGTCAGTTTCTCGTGGCAGTTTGATTATATAAAGGTTAAAAATTGCCTGTTTATCTTTAATCGAGACGCCGGAATTTACGTCAAAGCGCGCAATTCCGGCTGGACAATCGACGGCAGCTTCTTTATGAATCCGAAACGCCAGCCCGGACAAAACGCCGACTCGATTTATATGGCGCACGCTTCCGCGCTTTTGGTGCAAAACACATATAGCGGCGGTTTTGCGGGCGCCATCGGCGGAACTTTTTTGAATATCGTGGACTGCGGAAATATCACCGTCATCCAGTCGCAAGCCGAAGCGATGAACAACGCGTTCGTTTACAACGAGCCGCAGTTTCCCTTTCACGGCGATTATTCTTACCCGATAGTTTTTATCAATAATTCCTTCGGCACGAAAATCGATTTTCGCGGACGGCGCACGTTTATCTCGACGGGAAACACGTATCTGGGCGACACTTTCAAGGCGGGACCGGACTTGCGCGTTTATTCGACCGGCGACCGTTTCTGCTACGACGGCACGACGCTCGGCTGCGTCGGCGTGTCGAAGGTCAGCGGAAATGTCGTCGATAAAACCAGCGTTTTCGACCGCGCGACCGTCGTCTTTATGACCGGACAACCCGACGACTCGAAAGGCGTCAAAGGTCACCCGACGTTTTTCGGCACCGACGTGCAGTTCGGCGCGCCCGTCCAGATGCCGAGCTTTCCGCAAAATCAGATGCCGCAAGGCAAGCCGAACGGCTCGATGCTTTACTGCTCGAACTGTCGCCGCTCGACGACGCCGTGCCAGGCTGGCGGCAGCGGCGCGCCCGCGATGGTCGTCGGCGGTCAATGGAGCTGCCTGTAAAAATGGCGAAAGCGTTTATTATTGAAGAATGGAACGAGACGCACCCGCGCTGGCAGGAAGTTGTGCAGTGCATCGAAACAGCTGCGCCGGAGCAATCTTCGTGGGTTTTCGGCGAATATTATCGAAATTCCGAGTGTCATCTGTTTGTCGCTTTACAAAATAACGAGGTCGTCGGTTTCCTGCGCTTCGCCGTTCAGCCGATTGGTCCCGAACTGAATTGCCCGCCGTTATTTCTGAAAGGCTTGCCGCTGAACGAAGCGAAAATTCACGCTTTTGCCGTGCGCGAAAATGCGCGCCGCCAGGGCATCGGAAAGGCTTTACAAAGAGAGGCGATAAAGCGCGCTAAAGAATGCGATTGTTACCAGATTCGCTCCGAGAGCAGTTACGCGAGCGCCGCCAATCATCAGGTTAAATTATCTCTCGGTTTTGCCGCACAGCCTGAAGCGCGCGAAATAAAAGGAGAAATTGAAACGCTCGTCAATTTTGTGATGCCTTTGAGAAATAAATAATAAAATTATGAAAAGATTATTCATTCTGATTTCCGCATTGCTGATGACCACATTCTCTGTCGCCGCGCAGAATAGCCGCGTCGAGCAGGAATTTCTGCAATTGCACCGCGCTCAATACGATGCTGAATTGAAAAAGGACATCGCCGCGCTCGAACGGTTTTTCAACGACGACTTTATCTTTGTCGCCGCCAATGGAAGCGTCTACGACAAGAAAAAATTTCTCGACGAAATCAAAGCCGACGACGCGCCGCCTTCCGGCAATATCGTGACGTATGAAGATTTCAAAGCCCGCGTTTACGGCAAGACGGCGGTCGTCAATTACGTTTTGCTCGTTTCCGGCAAAGATAAAGACGGAAAAGACTTTGCGAATCGCTATCGAATGAGCGTCGTCTGGATAAAGCAAAAAGGAAATTGGCGGATAACCAACTTTCACGCGACGCGCGTGCGCGTTTAGTTAAACCCGAAAGATTTGCCCGCGAGTAAACGCGAAACGACGCGAAAAATAAAAAAAGAGTTCAAGCTTAAGTCTCGAACTCTTTTTTTTTGAAAATGATTGAACGCCGGGTTTGTTAAAAAATTAGAAATCCTTGCGAACGTCGATATAGCCGCTGTAAAGCCACGTCATCGGTCCGTAAATCGGGTCGTCGATGTAGACTTTATAGTAATTGCCGACGCCCGCCGGTTGGCTCAGCCCGTAAGCTGTTCCTTTACACGTGTTGCACACGAGCAGATTGTCGCGATAGACATTCCAGTAACCGGTAATGTCATCAACGGTCGTCGCGGCGGTTCTGACCAGTCTGAATTCATAAAAATGGTCTTTGCAGGCTGCGCTCGAAGTATAAGCCTTCGAGACGCCGCGAAAATGCGCGACTGCCGGATAGGTCGGCGGCGCCGGTTCTGTCCACGAAGTCGCCATATCGAAAGCGCGCAGCTGTTTATAGTCGCAGCCGGTTTCGGCATCGACAATTACCAAGCCGTTGTCATTTGTCCAAACGCTGTGTGTATTTTGCGCCATTGCCGAAACCGAAAAAGCTCCGAGCATAATTAGTACGAAAAGGGTTATGATTGTTTGTTTTTTCATTAATTAAATTTCCTCCAAAGGTTGTTTAGGTTCACCGGAGCGTCCGGAAGATTTGCAGGCTTTTGCCCCGGTTTTCTTCCGTTTCCCCGGTCGTGTGTGTTCTTCCACAAATCGCGCTTTATCTCAAAGAGTTATCAAAGCGCCGTTTAATTTAAGATAGTGATGGTTACTCAAATCCACGACGGCAATGCGGCACGCGTGGGCTTAAGCAAACAAACTTACGTTCAACCAAAATTTCTCAGGCTCGTCCGGAATTCCATCTGCCTGAGTGCTCGAAATCCCGGCATTGATAAACGACGTAAAATTTTGATTTTTTTTGCGCAGAATTGTTAAATTTTTTTTAGTTTATTTTTTGAAGACTGGGAGAGAAAATTGAAGTTGAGGCTAAAGTATTGAGTTAATGGATTTTGATATTTGCTAACGCGTTTAATTTATTTTCGATTCAGCAAAATAGAGAGTTCAGGATTAAGTCCTGAACTCTCCGAACGATAATCCGGCACCGGATTGTTCGAGGTCAACTAGAAATCCTTGCGAACGTCTATGAAGCCGCTGTAAAGCCACGTCGCCGGACCGAAAAACGGGTCGTCAACGTAAACTTTGTAGTAATTGCCGACGCCTGCCGGCTGGCTCAGCCCGTAGGCTGTGCCCGTGCAGTTGTTACAGACCAGCCCGCCGGCGCGATAAACCCGCCAGCGACCTGTAATCTGGTCGGGAGTCGTGCCGGTCGTGCTGACCAGCGTAAAGTCATACGACGTTGTCGGACACGCTGCCGAAAATCCGATAACCTTCGTCACGCCGCGAAAATGCGCCTGCGCCGGATAGGTCGGCGGCGCGGGTTCAGTCCACGAAGTCGCCATGTCAAAACCCGAAAACGAAGAATACAGACAGCTGTTTGTCGCGTCGCGAACGTAATAGCCGCTATTGTTCGTCCAGACGCTGTGCGTATTTTGAGCCATCGCCGAAATCGAAAAGATTCCGAGCATCATTAACACTAAAAAAGTCACGATTGTTTGTTTTTTCACTTGAAATGTCCTCCTAAGGTTGTGGTTCACCAAAAAGATTGGAAGAAGAGTAGGCGTTTCCCTCCGTTTTTCTTCTGCTTCTTAGGTGGTTTGTTTTCAAACTAAGTCTGTCTCGCGCGAAAGACGTGGCTGAAGGTAGTTCGTCCTTTTTATTAGCCAGTGCCGGATTCTAATTCAATCGGCGTGCCGCAAATGCAGGAAAATCTTAAAGCGGTGATTTTTCGAGAGTTGGGAGATTTTTCTTTGAAACGAATAATAAATATTAATATCAATTCTGATATTCCGGCTATCAATTCTGATATTGATTAACGGCGTTCGGGTCTCTTTCAAAACCAGCGGCTTGAAAATTTCGCTTGCAGTTTTGCGCGCCGGATGAATTTTTCTTGTGTTCGGGGCAAAAGAGTTGTATTTTTTAGAGCATCCGGTAATTATTCTGTCATCAGAAGCCCGCATTTTTCGCCCGAAAACTTTCTGAGGAATCGACAATTATGAAGCTTCCCGCTCGCATCTCGACATTTCTTTTAACCGTTTTTTGTCTGACGCTTTCGGCAAATGTCGCCGCGCAAACCAAAGCCTGGGGTTATAATGGCAGCGGCGAATTAGGTATCGGCAATTATATCAACGCCCCGATTCCCCAGACCGTAACCGCGATGCCGGACGCCACAAACATCAGCAGCGGTCTTTATCACACATTATTTTTGAAAGCCGACGGCTCGGTGCATATTGCCGGCGTTGACGTCTACGGCACGCTCGGCAACGGCGGAACTCAGGGCGAAGCACTCACGCCGATGCCCGTCGCCGGAATGACTAATGCCCTTCAGGTTGCCAGTAACGGTTACCATTCGATGGTTTTGAAAGCCGACGGCACGGTCTGGGCTTGGGGTTCAAATTCCTACGGGCAAATCGGCATGGGAACGTTTTCGCCCGCCACCTGTTTCTGCGTAAATTCGCCGAGACAGTCGCTTATCTCGAACGTCATTCAGATAGACGCCAGTTATGTCACTTCGATGGCGCTTAAAGCCGACGGCACCGTCTGGACCTGGGGAACCGACTCCGGCGACGGAACCAACGGCTACGTCAGTTCTGTTCCGGTTCAGAAAGGCGCCGCCAATGCTGATTTTAACAATATCATTTCAATTAGCGGCGGCGATTCTCACGGTCTCGCGCTGAAATCGGACGGCACGGTTTGGGCTTGGGGCTGGAACAGCCGCGGACAGCTCGGCGACGGCTCGAGCGATAATCACAGGAATCGAGTCGAGCGCGTCAGCGGGCTTTCCGGCGTGACGCAGATCGCCGCCGGAGAAGAGCATAGCGTCGCTCTAAAGCCGGACGGAACGGTTTGGGTTTGGGGAAGAAATGACCGTGGACAAATCGGCAACGGCACGATGAATTCCGCCGGTTGCCTGTGCGTTCCGCTGCCGACTCAGGCGAATATTTCCGACGTTGTCGACATAAAGGCTGAAGGCGATTTTACGCTCGCCAGAAAACGTGACGGCACGGTTTGGGCTTGGGGAAGCAATTTTTACGGACAAACCGGCAGCGGCGGAACGGCTAACTCGCAAAGCGTTCCCGCTCAATCTATGGTCGGCGACGGCAATGCGCTGGTGGGAGCCGGTCTGAACAGCAGTTTTTCTTCTATTCCTTCATTTACAACGCCAACAGGCTCGCTCGTCCGCCACTACGGCGAAAACGTCAATCTTTATTTTTTCGGCGTCACAAACGCGGGAACGACCGGCTATTCGGCGATTGACCCGACCGCGACCGGATTGAGCGTTCCGGCAGGCTACACGATTCAGCCGAACGCGCAGGCTTACAATATTTCCACCACCGCGGCTTTTGCCAAAAGCGTGGTCTGCGTGAAGGCGACGAGCGAATACGACCCGGCGCAGTTTGCTCTTTTGAAGCTTTTGCACGCTGAAAACGGCACGCTGGTTGACCGCACGATTTATTCATCTTTCCGAAAGCGGCAGCTTTGCGGGCAGGTAAATTCCTTGTCTCCGTTCGTCGTCGCCAAAGGATTAACGCCGACGCCGTCGGGCTTAAGCGTCAGCGGCAGAATTTTAAACGCTAATAATCGCGGCGCTGCCCGAGCAATCGTAACGCTCACCGGACAGGACGGCAACACACGATTCGCGCACGCGAATCCGTTCGGTTATTACCGCTTCCAAAACGTCGCAGGCAGCGAAATTTATACTCTCAGAGTCATTTCAAAACAACATCAATTTGCGCCGCAGACAATAACGATTGTCGAAAATATCAGCAATTTAAACTTCACGCCGCAACAGTAAAAAAACTTTGAGCATAAAAAAAGCGTAGAGCCTGAGAAACTTTTCTCAGGCTCTACGCTTTAAATTTCTCCGTCTTAAATTTCGGATTAATTTATTCTTCGCCTTCCTCTTCAGCGTCCAGCAAAGACGCGCTGGTCACAAGGTCGCCGTCGCCGGTGCGAATCAGCATCACGCCCTGCGCCGAGCGTCCGGTTTCGCGGATTTTATCGACGCCGATGCGAATCAGCTTCGCCTGCTGCGTGATAATCATAATTTCCGAATCTTCCTGAACCGGAAACGCCGCGACGACTTTGCCCGTTTTATCGGTCGTTTTCATATTGATAACGCCGATGCCGCCGCGCCTGGTCAGGCGATAATTGCTGACCTGCGTCTGCTTGCCGTAGCCCTGCTCGGAGATGGAAAGAATTTTTTCCGTGCCTTCGGTCGAAACGGCTAAGACCGAAACGACGAAATCGCCTTTGCGCAAGTTTACGCCGCGCACGCCGCGCGCGACGCGTCCCATCGCGCGGACGTCGGTTTCGTTAAATTTCACCGCCATGCCGTCGTGCGTCGCGACGAAAATCTGCTGTTTGCCGTCCGTACGGATGACGTTCAGCAATTCGTCGCCGTCGTCGATGTTGATGGCGTTGATGCCGTTGACGCGGATGTTTTGATATTCGCTCAGCGCCGTTTTCTTAATCACGCCGAGCTTGGTCACCATCGTCAGATAAATTTCTTCGTTAAAATCGCGGACGGGCATCACCGCCACGAGCTTTCTTTCGGAAGAAATCTGGATGAGATTGACCAGCGCTTTTCCGCGCGCCGACGGGTCGGCTTCGGGAATCTCGTGGACTTTCATTTTATAAACCTGCCCGTCGTCGGTGAAAATCATCAGGAAATTGTGCGTCGAAGCCGTAAACAGATGCTCGACAAAATCCTCGTTTTTCGCCTTCGCGCCGAGGCGACCTTTACCGCCGCGTCCCTGTTTCGAGTAGATGGCAACGGGCGTTCGCTTGATATAACCGGCTTTCGTCACGGTAATCGCCACTTCTTCGTCGGGAATCAAATCTTCGATTTTCAGTTCGATTCCGGCGTCGATAATCTGCGTCCGGCGCTCGTCGCCGAAGTTTCTTCTGACTTCCGTCAATTCGTTGATGATGACCTGACGCAAAAGCTGTTCGTTGGCGAGAATCGCTTCCAGCTCGCTGATGAATTTCAAAATCGCTTCCAGCTCGTCGATAATTTTCTGACGTTCCAGCGCGGACAAGCGGCGAAGCTGTAAATCGAGAATCGCCTGCGCCTGAATGTCGGAGAAAGCGAGACGCTTGATAATTCTCTGCAAATCCTGCAAAAATCCGGCGAGCGTTTTATCGTCCGCGACGCCGCGCCATTTTTTGACTTCCATCAGAGTCTCGAATTTTCCGGTGAGCCACGCTTTCGCTTCGTCAACCGAGCGCGAATTGCGAATCAGCGGAATGATGTAATCGAGCGCGTCGATGGCTTTGTGCAAGCCTTCCAAAATGTGCGCTCGCGCGCGGGCTTTTTTGAGCTCGTATTCGGTGCGGCGGCGCACGACTTCGCGGCGAAACTCGACGAAGGCTTCCAGAATCTGTTTGAGATTCATGACGCGCGGCTGTCCATCGATAATCGCCAGATTGATGATGCCGAAGCTCGACTGCATCGGCGTCAGTTTATAAAGCTTATTCAAAACGACTTGCGGCACGGCGTCGCGTTTTAATTCGATGACGATGCGCATCCCTTCGCGGTTCGATTCGTCGCGCAGCTCGGAAATGCCGTCGAGTTTTTTCTCGTGAACGAGCTCGGCGATTTTTTCGATTAAACGGGCTTTATTGACCTGATACGGAATTTCCGTGACGACGATGGCGTCTTTTTCACGCTCGCCGCGACCGATGCGGTCGATTCCCGCCTTGGCGCGGATTTGCAGAATTCCGCGACCCTCGCGATACGCTTTATGAATTTCCTCGCGCCCGTAGATAAAGCCGCCGGTCGGAAAATCCGGTCCCGGAACGAGCTTGATAAGCGTGTCAATCGTAATGTCCGGGTTTTTGACCAGCTCGATGGTCGCCGTCAGAATCTCCGCCAGATTATGCGGCGGAATTTTCGTCGCCATACCGACGGCGATGCCTTCCGAGCCGTTAACGAGAAGCAGCGGCACGCGCGTCGGCAAAACTTTCGGCTCCGCCAGCGATTCGTCGTAGTTCGGCTGAAAATCGACGGTTTCCTTTTCGATGTCCGCCATAATTTCCGAGGTCAGCTTTTGCATGCGAACTTCGGTGTAGCGCATCGCCGCCGCATAGTCGCCGTCAATCGAACCGAAGTTTCCCTGACCGTCAACGAGCGTGTAACGCATCGAAAAATCCTGCGCCAGACGCACAATCGCGTCGTAAACGGCGGTGTCGCCGTGCGGATGATATTTGCCGATAACGTCGCCGACGACGCGCGCGCTCTTTTTATACGGCTTGCTGTGCGTGTTGCCGAGCTCGTGCATCGCCCACAGGACGCGGCGGTGAACCGGCTTAAGTCCGTCGCGCACGTCCGGCAGGGCGCGCCCGATGATGACCGACATCGCGTAATCGAGATACGAGCGCCGCATCTCGTCTTCGATGTTGACTTGATTACGTTCTAAAATTGTTTCCATTTAATTGAACCTTTCCCTCAGTTTCCTTTTGATTTTCTAAATGTGTTCGTGAGTTTGGCAAAAGGCGTGAAACACAAATAAAACTTGCTAATTTACTTACTTTTACTGTATATTATTTTACAGGATTTTGCCTTTTTTGGCAACCTGCCTGATTGGTTCAAAAAAAACTTCTAACTCGTTTTCCTTTCATAAATTTAAAGTCTTAAATTTCGTCAAAATCTTTAACAAAACCTGAGGTTCTAATATGCCGTCGCCAACCACTGTCGAAAAAGACGAGCGCCGAATGCAAAGAATCGGGCTTTCTCTGCCGATTCGCGTCGAATACA
Source organism: Pyrinomonadaceae bacterium (assembly GCA_036389695.1). Lineage (GTDB taxonomy): Bacteria > Acidobacteriota > Blastocatellia > Pyrinomonadales > Pyrinomonadaceae > JALZHR01. The sequence continues at coordinate 9,582 of DASVWG010000440.1, read as the reverse complement.
AAGTCAACAAGACCGTTTCCTGGTCTGAAGTGACGCGCCTGCGCGATATTTCCACGTTCGGCGCGGGCTTTATGCTGCCGCGCCCCGTCAAGCGCGGGCGCTTGATTCTGATGACGATTCCGCTGCCGCGCCAGCTTCGCTGTTACGATTTTATGGAGCCGCAATATCGCGTCTACGGCATAGTCAGAAACTGCATCGCGCACCGGAAAAATCCCGCCACGCCCGAAACTTACTCTATCGGCACGGCTTTTATCGGCAAATATCCGCCGGTCAGCTACATCGAAGACCCTTCGATGCTCTACGACATCAAGCCTAATCGCGAGGAAGGCACGCTCTGGCAGGTGACGAACGCCGAAAAAAATCCGGACGAAAGCCATCTGCCGAAAGAACATCGCCGCCACTCGCGCTTTCAGATTCCGGTCAATATTATGCTCGAAACGCTGGACGAAGAAGGAAAAGTTCTCGGCGGCGAGTTTACCGTCACGGAAAACATCAGCGTCGGCGGCGCGTCGGTTTTTACCAGTTTGCCGGCGGAAGTCGGCTCGTTTATCCGCGTCACCAGCGAGCAGTACAACGTTTCGATAGTTTCCATCGTGCGCGGCAAGCGCGTCGGACCGGACAGCATTCCGCGCCTGCACATCGAATTTATCGACCGCTTCTTCCCGCTCGAAGGCATTGAATAAGACAAGGTTTAAAAGGCAAAAGTAAAAAGGTAAAAGGCAAAAGTTAAGAGGAAAAAGCAGTTTTCTTAATTTTGCCTTTTACCTTTTGCCTTTTGCCTTTTGCCTTTTGCCTTAAAAAAGGAAAATTAGTTATTCTTAACGCTGTAAAATTTTCTTTTCTTTAATTTCGCGTGAAAGAATCAACCCATAACAAATATCCTGCGCCGGTTGTCATCGAAGCCCTTCGTTATTTCGCGATTTCCATCAGCAAGCTTTTCTGGCGAATCAAGTTTCATAACACGGAAAACATTCCGCAAAATCTGGAAAGCGGCTTGCTTATCGTGCCGAATCACCAGAGCTATTTCGACCCGTTCTGGATTTGCATACCGATTCGCAGAAAGTTTCGCTTTATGGCTTGGGACAAAGTGTTTGAATGGTTTCTGGTCGGCGATATGATTCGCTATCTCGGCGCGTTTCCGGTCAATCTGGAACGCGGCAGCAAGGAATCTCTGAAACAAGCCGTCAAAGCCTTGCGCGAAGGCGCGACGCTGGTGATTTTTCCCGAAGGCGCGCGCGAATTTTCCGACGGTAAAATGCTCGAATTCAAAAACGGCGCGATAAAAATCGCGATGCTCGCCGGCGTCCCGATTCTGCCCGTCACGATTCGCGGCGCAAATAAAATCTGGGCGCAGGATATGAAATTTCCGCGCTTCGGCAAAGTCGAAATTTTTTATCACCCGCTGATAGAGCTTCCCGCCAACCGCGACGACCGCGCGGAAATCGACAAATTAACCGACAGGCTGGAAGAAATTATTAAAAGTAAGATGTGAAGATTGTGGGAAGACAGAAGACAGAAGTCGGAAGACAGTAGCTAATTGAATTAAAATCAAATTCACGATTTTATATTAACTAACTTCTGACTTCCGACTTCTGTCTTCTGTCTTCTACTGATTCGGCTTCGTTTGCGGCACGGGCGGCGGCTTCGGCTCGAATCTCGGCATCGCGCGGTGCATTTCCATCAGCTTTCTGAGTTTTTCTCTTTGTTCGGGCGTCATCCGTTCCATCTGTTTAGGCGTAATAATCGGGCGCACATTATAAACTCGCGCGCCCGGTTTCAGCTTCGGATTTTTAAACGTGACGACGCCTTTTTCATCGATTATCACGTCTTTGGTTTCGATTTTGTTGCCGGTCATTTTTACTTCGCCGTCATCGTCCGAATCATCGTCATCATCCGTATTTTCGCTGACGGATGTGCCGGATTGATTCGGATGCGGCTTGGCGCCGCGCGGATTATTTTTCGCGGCGGGCGGAATTTCGGACGAAGCTTTTTCATCCGCCTTCGGTAAATTTTCCTTTTTCGTCGTCACCGTTTCGACCGGAGCGTTAACCGTCGAGCTGTTCGTGTTCGCCGCGTCGGCAACGATTGGATTAGTGTTTGCGGCGTTGGCGGCGTTCGATTCATTTTTCGGCGCGTCCGCCAGATTTAACTGCCTGTCGACGTTCGGCGTCGCATCGCGCCCGAAAATTTCCGGCTTGAAAACGTATAAAGCCAAAACGGCGCTGCAGAGCGCGAGCAATATGCCCAGCGCCGTCGCGGCGATTGCAAAAAAGCTTTTTCGATTGCCGCGCGTCTCGGTCATTGCGGCGAGCGGCTGAATAGTTTCGGTGTTGGATTTGTTCGGGTTCGAATCGCTTTTGATGACGTTCGTTCGAACGGAAGTTTCGTCTTCCGTTTCGGTTTGTTTGGACAAATCCGCGACCGGCAAAAGCGACGAGTTCAGCTCGGAAGATAAAGCGCTCGATTTATCCGCCATCACCGCCGTTTTCTGCGTAAAAAGGCTGGCGGTCGAAGAGACGTCGGCAACGGTTGGGTATTCGTCCGCTTCGGTAATATTTACGCCTTCGCGTAAAAGCTCGCGCATCGCGAAGGCGGACGAAGGACGATGATTGGCGTTTAAAGCCATCGAGCGATTTAAAACTTCCGCAACGCCCGCCGGAATCTGTTTTTGCAGGTGATGCGCCGGAATCAGAGGGTCTTTTTCGCCGTTTAAAACCGACATCGCGCGCGTCAGCGCGTCAGCCGGCGGCGCGCCGGTCATCAAATGATAAAGCGTCGCGGCTAAAGAATATAAATCGCTGCGCGGGTCGGTGCCGGTGCCCTGAATTTGTTCGAGCGAAGCGTAACTGCGCGAATAACCGAAAACGCTTTTCGCGGCGGTTAAGGATTCGGCGTTCGTCACGCTTCCTTTCGCCAGACCGAAATCCAGCAGAATAATCTGCCCGCGCGGCGTGAGCTTCAGATTTTGCGGCTTGATGTCGCGGTGAATGACGGGCATTTCCTGCGTGTGCAGAAAATCCAGCGCGTCGAGCAATTGGTCAGCCCATTTCAAAACGTCTTCGAGCGGAAACGCGCCGACGCGTTTTTCCATCATCTCCGCCAAATCGTCGCCCGCGATGTATTCCATCACGATAAACTGACCGTTTTCATCGACAAAATGGTCGCTCACTTTCGGCAGCGCCGTGTGCCGCAAACTGTTCAGAAGCCGCGCTTCGCGCTCGAAGGCTTTGAGCAGTCTCTCGTCGGTAAAAAGCGTCTCTTTTATCGCCACCGTGCTGCCGAAACGCTCGTCCGTGGCGACAAAAACAGCGCCCATGCCGCCCGCGCCGATTTGCCTCTCGATGCGGTAACGACCTTGTAAAATTTCTCCGGCTTTTATCATTTTTTATAGCTCCCGAAAATAAGACGCCATTTTACTACACTTCGTCTCAAAAAGTTATTGCGAAATCCGACGGGCAAAAGGTTCGCGAAACCTTCGTAAATCAATTACGCTTCGGAGGCGAAAATAGTTTATATTGTTCAAGTCTGCGGGCAAACGAAATGCAAAATTCTCCCGATGTCACACAATTATTGATTGAATGGAGCGGCGGCGACCGAAATGCTTTGGAACAATTGATGCCGTTAGTTTACCGTGAGTTGCAGTTAATCGCGCATCGCCACCTGCGCCGCGAAGCGCAGAATCACACTTTGCAGACGACCGCGCTCGTCCACGAAGCTTATCTGAAGCTGGTTGACCAGACGCGCGTCAACTGGCAAAACCGCGCGCAGTTTTTCGGCGTCACGGCGCAGGCGATGCGGCGAATCCTGATTGACCGCGCCCGCGAGCGGCTGGCGGAAAAACGCGGCAGCGGAGCCGGGCAAATCTCGCTCGACGACGGCGCAGTCGACGTCCGCGACGAACGCGCGAACGAATTGATAATGCTCGACGAAGCTTTGCAAAAGCTCTCGGAAATCGACCCCGAACGCAGCCGCGTCGTCGAATTAAGATACTTCGGCGGCTTGTCGGCGGAAGAAACGGCGGAAGTAATGAACGTCAGCCTTTCGACGGTAATGCGCCACTGGCGCGTCGCGAAAGCCTGGCTTTATAAGGAATTGGCGAGCGAATAACTCCGGATTCGGAAATGTAATTCGCGATAATTCAAAGTTAGCCCGCTTAATGTGAAACCGGGTCAAAGGGAAATTTATGAGAAATAAATTAGCATCTGCGCTCTTAATCGCGTCCATTTTCGTTTGGGGAATTTGGTGCGGCGGACAAGTTTTCAACGAATTGATGACCGTGCCGAAGTGGAGCGCATCGCCGCCCGCATCTCTCAAAGCTTACGACGCACTGCCGACGAGCGGCGGCTTGCCGTTTTTTCCGCTTTTCAACCCATTGTTTGTAGTCCTGGCAATCGGCGCGGCGATTGCGGCTTGGAAGTCGGCGCGACGGGCAAGAATTTGGCTTGCGCTCTCGGCGGGAACTTCGCTGGTTTTATTTGTCGCATTAGCTTTTTATCTGGCTCCGCTCGTCGGAAGTATGTTTCAGCACAGCATTGCGGGCGACTTAGCCGCCGCCGACATTGTTGCCGGAGTTGAGCGTTGGAAATTAGGAAACCGAATCCGCTTAATAGTTGAACTGGCAGGATTCGTCTTTTCAATCATCGCGTTGCGAGTCTGGTCAACCGAAAACGCTTTCGTTTCCGGCTCAGAGCCTCGCCGCGCCGAGTGAGAAGCTTAAGATTCCAAGCCGGAATCTCAAGCTTCTCAGTCAGAATCTCCAGCCTCCAAGCCGAAAGCTTGAGTTTCTGAGCCGGAAACTTTGTTTTCCAGCGTAAAATGCATGATTTAATGCAAATTCGTGTCGATAATGACTTCAAGAATCCTGCATCCTGAATTCTGAATCCAACATTCTCTATGTCTGAAACAAACTGGAACAAAATCGTCGAAATCTTTGAGCAAGCCGTCGAACTTGCGCCCGCGAAACGCGCAGAGTTTTTAGACGCGGCGTGCGGCGGCGACGACGCGATGCGCGGCGAAGTCGAAGCGATGCTGGCGGCTGACGAAAACGCTCAGGATTTTATCGAAACGCCTGCGGCGGCTGACGCTTCGCTTTCGCTTTTTGACAAAAACATTCCGGCGAATACGCAAACCATCGCGCCAGTCGGACAGAAAATCGGCGCTTATCGCATCGAAAAAGAAATCGGGCGCGGCGGCATGGGCGCGGTTTTTTTAGCCGAACGCGCCGACGGCGAATTCAAGCGCCGCGTCGCCCTGAAAATCATCAATCGCCATTTGCGTAACGAATTTATGATTCGCCGTTTCCGCCAGGAACGACAGATTTTAGCCGCGCTCGACCATCCGAATATCGCGCGCCTTTACGACGGCGGCACAACCTCTGACGGCTCGCCGTATTTGATAACGGAATACGTCGAAGGCGAAACGCTGCTCGAATATTGCGACGAAAACCGTCTGACCGTCAGAGAGCGTCTCGAACTTTTCGAACAAATCTGCGCGGCGGTCGAATACGCGCATCGCCAGAACATTCTGCACCGCGACATCAAGCCTTCAAACATTCTGGTGAAAAAAGACGGCACGGCAAAACTGCTCGATTTCGGCATCGCCAGGCTCGACGGCGACGAGCTATCTTCGCAAACAAAAGAAATTACCGTCACCGGCAGATGGATGATGACGCCCGAATACGCTTCGCCCGAACAGGTGCGCGGCGAGAATTTAACCGCCTCGAGCGACGTCTATTCGCTCGGCGTCGTGCTGTATAAGCTCGTCACCGGACACCCGCCGTATAAATTCCCGAGCCGCGCGCCGCACGAAATCGCCCGCGTTATCTGTGAACAGGAAGTCGAAAGTCCAAAGTCCAAAGTCCAAAGTCCGGGCGGCGATAAACTGAGTTCGCATCTGGAATCAATTATTCTAAAAGCTTTGCGGAAGCGCGTCGATGAGCGTTATTCGACGGTCGCGGAACTCGCGGCGGAAATCAAAAATTATCTGGCGGGCGATGCGGTTTCGGCGGAAATCGTTCCGGCGTTTTACGATGAATCGGCGATTGATAAGCCTTCGCCGAATTCCGGCTCGACGCTGAAAACGCTCGCCGTTTTGCCGCTGCGGCAATTTCAAGCAGGGCGCGATGACGCGGAATCCGCATTTCTGGGCGTCGGGCTGGCTGACGCGCTGACGACGCGGCTTTCGAACGTGCGGCAAATCATCGTGCGCCCGACGAGCTCGGTCGTGCAGTTTGCGCAGAAAAGCGCCGGCGATTCGCTCGCGCTCGGCAGGCAACTGGCGGTCGATTACGTTCTCGAAGGTCGCATCGTGCGCCGCGATTCGCGTTTTCGAATCATCATTCAGCTTTTAAAAATCGACGACAATTCGGTTTTGTGGGCTTCGCAGTTTGACGAAGCGGAAGTCGATATTTTCGCTTTGCAGGATTCGATTTCGGAAAAAGTCGTCGCCTCGCTCGCGCCGCATCTGACCGAAGCCGAAAACGAGCGCCTGCGCCTGCGCGGCACGCAAAACGCGGCGGCTTACGAAGCTTACCTGCGCGGGCGTTTTCATCTTCTAACTTACGAAGCGGGCGGAATTACCGAATCGGTTCGATATTTTCAGGAAGCCGCGCGGCTCGACCCGAATTTCGCGCTCGCTCACGCCGGAATCGCCGAATATTACAACTGGATGGAAGTTTATTCATTCCTGCGTCCGACCCAGTGCTGGGCGGCGGCGAAAACGGCGGCGCGGCGCGCCATCGAGCTTGACCCGCTTCTGTCCGAAGCTTACGCGGCGCTGGCTTTCACGGTCTGGGGACACGATTGGGATTTTGCCGAAAGCGAAACGCTTTATCGACGCGCCATCGAGCTGAATCCGAATAATCCGCGCGCGCACGAATGGTTCGCGTTTCTGCTGCAAACCGTCGGGCGCAACGACGAAGCCGTCGCGGAAATGAAAATCGCCCAAAAACTCGACCCGCGCTCGGCGTCGCATTGCGCGGCGCATCATTACGTTTTGCACCACGCGCGGCGCTACGCCGAAGCCGAAGAAATGCTGCGTCGGGGCTTGGAAATCGACCCGGAAAATATTCTGTGCAATCACGGTTTCGGCTGGTCTTCGCCGTTTCTCGGACAGACGGAAAGAGGCATCGAAGCAGCTCGCCGCGCGGTCGAGTCGACAAACCGCGTTTCGATTTACCTGACGACGCTCGGCTACGATTTGGCAATCGGCGACCGGCGGGCGGAAGCCCGAAAAATCCTGCGCGAAATGGACGAACGCGAAAAGCGCGGCGAATATTTCCCGCAGATTTATTTCGCCGTCATCCACGCCGGACTCGGCGAAATCGACGAAGCCTTCGCGCGGCTCGATAAAAACCATTCGGAACGCGACCACTGGATGACGACGCTTTTATTCGACCCGCGACTCGACCGTCTGCGCGCCGATTCGCGCTTCGCCGCTTACGTCAAAAAAATCCGTCCGCTTCACGAATTGGAAAATAAACTGCCCGTTGCCGTCGAAGCGAAAAAAATTCAATCCGTTGAAAAGAGCGAAGATAGAAAACCGGCGGTTGAAACCGAAAACGCGCCGATTGTCCGCCGCAATGCCGAAGGCATAACTTTGTCGTGGCGCTTAATCGCCATCGTCGCCACCGGCATCGCGGCAATTCTGGCTCTGATTCTCCTTTATATGATTGCGGATATGATGTAGTCAGAACCGCCTGCGGTAGCGGGCGGTTGAAGATTAATGTTTCAGACGTTTAAATTTATTTTTACGTTTTAAGTGGGCTGCGTTAAACCGCCCGCTACCGCAGGCGGTTCTGACCTAGAATTTCCTTGAGCGCTTTTTCCTGTTTGACGACGTGGCTCGCGCCGACGACGGCGAAAACTTTTTCGCCCTTTTCGACTTCCGCCGTCAAAAGCCTGACCATAAACTTTCCACGAAAATTAACGGAAGCGTCGGCGAGGTCGTTGGTGTATAAGCCTAAATCGGGATTCGGGTCGAAAATTTTCTGTTCAATCTTTCGCCAATCCGCAACGGTCGGCAGATGTTTTTTGACGCTCGCTTCAAACTCCGCGACGGTTTTCGGCAAATTTTCAAAGCCGGGCGTTTTTGCCGCCGCTTTCAACATCTCCTCGACCATCGCGTCGGGCGATTGCGGGTTTACTTTTTTATTATTTTCCGGCACGCGGCGCAAAATGTAGAAAAGCATCACCTGTTCGAGCGTCCAGCGCTTTGTCGCGAGAATGTATCTGATTTCTTCCAGACGCGGCGGGTCTAAAGATTTAATCGGAATGCCGTGTTTTTTCGCCAGAAAACTCATCAAACCCGGCTCGCCGTAGCGCTCGATGGCTTCTTTCGCCGTTTCCAGCGCAGGCGGCGTGCCGCTTTCGTTTAAAACGAGCGTCGGTCGAAATTCCAGAAATTGCTTTTCAAGCTCGGCGATTTGCGGGTCGTCTAATTTATAAGCGTGACCGATGCCGAAATACAAAAGCTCGCCGCTTCCCTTTTTGAATTTCAAAATATACGGGCGTTTATGCTGAATTTTCCCGTATTCCCTGTAGCTCATAATCTCCGGCTCAGCCTGCGCGAAAATCGCCGTCGGCAGAAACATAATCGCAAAAATTAAAATCAAAAATTTATTCATATTTCGCCTCCGAATTTGTTTCGGTCGTCACGACGGCACAGCCCAGCAGAAAGAATCCGACGGTGACGAACAAAGGAAAAAGAAAACTGCCGTTTGCGCGACCGAAAATCGCGCTGGCGGCGAAAAACAAAGGCAGCGCCAAACCGACCAGAAACGCCGGAATCTTACGCCAGCCGCGCCAGACTCCGGCGCGAACAACGGCGACGCCGACGATAATCATCAGGACGTGACTGAACGGATAAGCCATATCGGTGATGAAAAAAATTCCGGTTCCGCGCAAGTGAGGCGCGACGTATTGAAAAACGTCAAAACCCATCGCCAGAAATAATCCAATCATCTGCACGGCGTATAAAACGCCCGCGCCGCGCCCGCTTCCGGTGACGCGCAGATTTCTCATCGCGGTCGCGCTCGCCGCCGCGCCGAGCAGATATAAAATACCGCCGAGACTGGTCACGAACGGATACGGACTCAACTGGTCGAAATTAGCCGCGTGAAAAAACGAGGCGAGAAAGAGCATCGGGCTTAAAATTATTCCGATTGCGCCGAGCGTTCGATTTGTTATCAATAAACTTTCGCGATTGTTTTGTAAAATCATTTGCTGCGTAGACATAAAAATATTCTCCTTTTAAAGCTTCACATTTAAAGCGAATTTCCCATTTATCCGGCGGCAAAAGGGACTGGTAAAATAAGTCCCTTTTGCCACAGCTTCGGAAAACTAATCGTCGGTTCGCGGGTAACACACAATATCTTTCACTTCCGTTTTGCCGACTTCGCGCATACAGAGCCACGTTTTGCCGCTTCTCTCGCCGACTTCAAAATTATAAGTACCCGCCTGCAGTTCCTTATTTTTTTCCTTGTTGGCGGAAGGATAACAACTGTTTGTGCTCATCCAGTAATCCTTGTTCGGCGTAAAAGTTATCCGGTCGCCGTCGATTGAAATGCGCCCGCGCTGGTCATTC
>DASVWG010000439.1:0-14120 GCA_036389695.1 Pyrinomonadaceae bacterium | reverse complement strand
ATAAATATTACCGAGACTTTAGAAATTCGTCAATACAAGAGACAGCTAAATCACTACTAAGACTTCTTTGGTCGCTTCGCCCGACCCGTTTCAAAGGCATCCAATAAATTGCGTCGCTGGTGTAAAGTGTCGCGCCTGTTTCCAGTTCATAATAAGCCGCCGCGCTGTTTGAATAGCCGTCTTTCTGTTTTAATGCGCGAAAAGATTCGCTGATGTCGCTTAAATCGAAAAGAGAGTGTGAAGCGCAAACTGAAATCCGTTCTGATTCTTTTTGCAAACGCATAATCTGTCCGGGCTGCGGCTCTGGCAGTTTTTCTGCTTTCTCAACAACATATTCCTGATGCGCTTTGAGTTTTCTAATTATTCCATCGCCGAACATAAAAGAAACGCTGATTGAATTGCAGTTGGTAATTCTTCCGACGGTTTGCCAGCCGTCGCGGGAAAACCTAACTCTGTCGCCGGTGGCTAAATGTTTGGCTTTGATTTTATTCATAAGACGGGTGAAAATTTCTTGCCGGTGATGACGATAAGTGTATTTTTCTGTTAAATTAAAATTTAACTGCCTGCGCCCAACAAAAAATTATGCGTAATGCAAGCGTGAAAACCTGATGCGTTACGCCGTCCGAAGAGTCATCCAAAATAAATCTTCGTCGGTAATTTTAATTAATTCAGTTTTAAGGACAACTGTCCTTAGCATTATCAGTCAAGTTTTGTCGCGAGACCAATCAGGAGGAACTGATGGGTAGCGCGAGACCGAAGCCAGCCAGATTAGCTGAAAAACTGCTTGCCATTCGCAGTAAATTGAATGGAGGCGTATCTCAAAATGAATTAATTCGTTTGATGCGCTTGGAAAATGAATTGGAACAGGAGCGTATTTCCAAGTATGAACGCGGCGTGCTTGAGCCGCCGTTACACGTCATCGCCGCGTATGCTGAAGTCGTCAATATCTATATCGAGGTTTTGGTTAAGGATGAGCTTGATTTGCCGGAAACTTTACCGAGCCGGAAAAAGAGCGAAGGAATAAAACGACAAAAATAAAGGCATTAATATATTTGATTGACTGGTGAGAAAGTCGATACGGAAAGCTAAAAAGGTGTCAGTAGCCCAAGCGTCGGCGCGGGCTTGGCGTTTAGCAATTCAAGACGCTGGCGATTAATCGAAAAGCCCGCGCTCACGCTTGGGCTACTGACACTTGCCGTCGTTATTCTTAAATTCTCAGGTGAAAGAAATATATTAATACCAAAATAAAGTCGGAAAATTCCTGCTGAATAAATCTGAAAAAATTTACACACTAACAAAACGTCAAGCGCGCAACTGCCCGCATTTCCTGCCAAAAAATAAATTTATTGCCAAGTCTTATTCCGATGTGTTAAATTTTGTTTGCCAGTTGTTTTGTAAAATAACTTCGAACTCGTCCAGCCGAATTTACAAAACCTTTCGTTCCAGGTCGAAAAAATCAGTTCCTTCTGCAACGCTAGCCCTATGTTCGATGAAATCAAACCTGAGAAAAATGTTCTGATAGTTGACGACGCGCCGACGACGCGGCAGTTTCTGGTCAGATTTTTAAAGCAGTATTACGCGCAGGTCGAGGAAGCCGATTCTGCCGAAGCCGCGCTGCAAAAAATTCACGAGAAGCGTTATGCCGTTATTTTGAGCGACATCGTTCTGCCGAAATTGAGCGGCGTCGAGATGATTCCGTATATCAAAAACATCGCGCCGCATTCGGTGATAGTTTTGTTTAGCGGCAAGCTCTCGGCGGAATACGCGGTCAGCGCCCTGCGCGCCGGAGCGTTCGATTATCTGATTAAGCCTTTCGAAGCCGAGCAGATTCTCGCCGTCGTCGAGCGCGCCGCCGAGCATTACGAGCTGAAATGTTTCAAGGACAGCTATCAGGCGCATCTCGAAGACCTTGTCGCCAGGCGCACCGCCGAGCTGGATAAAGCCGTCGAAGAAGTCGAAAATTCCTATCGCGTGACGCTCAAAGCGCTCGTGCAGGCGCTGGAAACGCGCGACACGGAAACGCACGGTCATTCGGAAAGAGTCGTCACCTTCAGCTTGCGTCTCGGTTACGAGCTCGGGCTGGACAGAAACGCTCTCCGAAATCTGGAACTCGGCGCGCTTCTTCACGACATCGGAAAAATCGGCGTGCCCGACGCGATTTTGCGCAAGCCCGCCAAATTGACCGACGAAGAATGGCACAAAATGCGTCTGCATCCGATTTACGGTCAGCGAATCCTGCGCAATATTCCCTTTCTCGAAGGCGCGGCGCGCGTCGTCTCGCAGCATCACGAAAAATGGGACGGCACGGGTTATCCGTTAAAACTGCGCGGCGAAGAAATCGACCTCGGAGCGCGGATTTTCGCCGTCGTGGACGCTTTCGACGCGATGATTTCACACCGCATTTATCGTCGCGGGCGCTCGTTTGAAGACGCCCTGCGCGAGCTTGAACGCTGCGCCGGAACGCAATTTGACCCGCAGATTATCGAGGCTTTCAAAAACGTCCCGAAAGAAGACTGGGAAATCCTGCGCGAGCGCTCGCTGAAAGACCGCACCGAAATTTCCTCGTTTCAGGCAGTCGTCGCCGAGCTTGTTTACTCAAAACATCGCGTTGAATTAATACATTAGTCCTTCGTCCTTCGTCCTTTGTCCTTCGTTAGTTGAATTAAAATCGAAAGTTTGAGTTCACTCAACCGGCGAAGGACTACTGACAAATCAAGTAATCACCGGACTAAACACCTGCGACTGCGGGCTGACTTCATCGTCTTTAGTTGTCCAGACGGCGATGTAGTCCAGCGATTGAAAGCGCAAAAACCGGCGTTTCCACGTTCAAATCACGCTAAACCTTTCCGGCTGGCTCGTCTAAATAGAGATAATGCGACTTTTTTTAACACAAAATATTGATAAATATCAAGACTTTTTTTCGCAGAAACGTAGATTTTAATCGCGCGATGGTGCTTTGCATAAAAATCAGGAAAACGTTGATTAAGGGAAAGGGAAACTTTAAATTGTAAATTCTAAACTCTAAATTACGGCTTTGCCTCAAAAGTCAGAAGTTTTAAGCAGTTTTGAGGCAAAGCCGTTTATTTCCTATTTTTTTATTGCGCAAATCGCGAAATTAGGTATAATCAACGCACCGACAACACAACCAGCGGAATCATCCGGCGATGATTCTTTTATCGCGCTCCGCTATCGACTCTCACGCAGATTGCCCGGTGCGCTTCATCTGTCTCTAAAGGAGAGTCTATAAAAATGCCTAATAAAAAATCGGATGAGTTGAATAATACAACCATCGACGACAGCTCATCATCGACTGCCGACACGGAAGACGCAATGCACGAGAACGTTTCGGTCGAGCCGTGGGAGCAGCAGGTCGCCGAGCTTAAAGAACTTACGCGCTCGTTAATGGCGGCGGTTCACGAAGTGCGGGCGCAGAACGTTCGGAATGAGATGCTGCGCGGCACGATTGACGAGGTCAAAGCCGATGTCAGAGCCGCCTCGCAAGCCATGCTTTTAGCGCCGCCCGCGACGAATATCATCGCTGAGCCGCATCCCGCCGGGCGAGGCGGTAAATGCGCTCCGTGCGATTGTGTCAGCGATAGCTGCTGCTGCTTCGAAATCGTTATTTCACAGGTGCGCGCCGCCAAGCCGCAAATCGAGGCAGCCGACGCGGGCGATGTGGGTCCGACGATTAACGCGCTGGAAGTGCAGATGTATTTTACGGTTGACCGCATCGGCTATTTGTTTCCGGGTTTGTCAACGACAATGGACTTGCGGGCAGACGGTTTACCCGGCGGTCCCGGCACGTGGGTGGTCATCGAGCGTCCGGTCAATCGCGTTTGTATCCAGAAGGGAACGACCGTCACCAAACAGCTTCGCGTCGAGATTCGGGAACACGATGAAGGCATCGAGAGAGTGCCGTTTATGAAAGACGAACTCGGCGAGGCAGTCGGGACAATCACGCTGGATTGCTGCATGGCTGAGATATTCCCGCCGCTGCCGCTGGACGTTTATCTGATGCACGGCGGCGAAGGACGCGGTATGATTCAGGTGGCTTATTATGCGCGCCGCGTGTGCTGTTGAGCGACGCGGGAAATAAGCTTGCGCTCCTGCAAGAAGGCGAAAACCGGACGCTTAAAGCGCCTTTCGCGCCTGTGACTGCACCGCCGTGATTGCCACCGCATCGACGATGTCTTCGGCTTTGCAGCCGCGTGATAAATCGTTGGCGGGTTTGTCCAAGCCTTGCAGGATTGGTCCGATTGCCGCGCCGCCGGTTAAGCGTTCGGTTAGTTTGTAGGCGATGTTTCCAGCATTTAAGTCGGGGAAAATCAGGACGTTTGCGCGACCGGCGACGCTTGAGCCTTGCGCTTTTGAAGCGGCGACGCTTGGAATCAAAGCGGCGTCGGCTTGCAGCTCGCCGTCGATTTCGAGGTCGGGGAAACGCGCCTTGACGGTTTTCGCGGCTTCGACGACTTTGTCGATTAATTTGTGCGACGCGCTTCCCTTGGTGGAAAAGCTGAGCATCGCGACGCGCGGCTCGACGCCGAGAAGGGCGCGGCACGAATCAGCCGAAGCGACGGCGATTTCCGCCAGTTCCGAAGCGTTCGGGTCAATCACGACGCCGCAGTCGGCGTAAATCATCGCGCCTTCGTGACCGAATTTTTTGTCGGGGACGACCATCACGAAAAAGCTGGAAACGATTTTAAAGCCCGCGCGTGCGCCGATGCAGTGGAGCGCGGCGCGAACCGTGTGCGCCGTCGTGTTGGTTGCGCCTGCGACCGAGCCGTCCGCCTGTCCGAGCTTGACGAGCAGGTTGCCGTAGAAAAGCGGGTCTTTGACCATCTGCTCGGATTCTTCCAGCGTGACGCCTTTGGCGCGGCGCAATTCGTGATAAAACTGCGCGATTTTGCCGAAGTCCGACGATTGGCGGTGGTCGAGAATTTCGACGCCGTTCAGATTGGCATTGGATGCGCGCGCGGCTTCGCGGATTTTTTCTTCATTGCCGATAAGCGTCACTTTCGCGACGCGGTCGCGGGCGCACATTTCGGCAGCCTGCACGGTGCGCGCGTCTTCGCCTTCGGGCAAAACGATATGCTGCAAGTCGGCGGCGGCGCGTTGGCGGATTTTTTCAAGAATCATAGATACATTTAACCTTCAACATTTAACATTTATCAAGTCGAGTGAAATATTTAGTGATAATTGATAAATGTTAAAGGTTAAATGTTAAAATGATTTTTAAAAATAAAAGGGGAAATAAATTTGATGAGCGAAGCGAAGCCTGTAAAGACCAAAGCGAAGAAGCCGACGCGCCAGGACAAAGTGCAGTTTAAGAGCCGGATGTCGAATCTTTTGATGTTTCTGCCGAATATGCTGCGGCTGCTCGGCAGGCTTTTGACCGACAGCAAAGTTCCGGCGGCGGAAAAGGCTTTGTTTGCGGCGGCGATTATTTACGTCATCGTGCCGCTCGATTTTATACCTGATGTTTTCCCGTTTATCGGGCAGATTGACGATATTTATCTGGTCGCGCTGACGCTCCTGCGCCTGATTAATCGCTCGGACGAATCGGTTGTCAGGCGGCACTGGTCGGGCGGCGGCGACATCGTCGGCTTGGCGAATTCGATTGCCAGCATCGCGCCGATGCTTTTGCCGAAAAGAGTTTCGCGCGTACTCTCCGCCAAAGTCGAGCTCGCCGACGCGGGCAAAGCCCTGCAAAACATCACGAAAAAACGCAAATCCGTCGTCACGGAAATTCCGCTCGATGACGAAACGCCGAAAATTAAAGATTAAAAATTAACCACGAAAGAGCACGAAAAGAAAACGGAGAAGAAATTGACAGGGATAAGTAGGCTTGGCGGCTTGATAGACAGGGATAAACAAAATAAAATCTATTTCTTATCCCTGTTCATCCTGTCATCCCTGTATTTTTATTTTCTTATTTCGTATCCTTTTCGTGCCTTTCGTGGCTAATTTTTTACGATGAAAATTCGCAGGATAATCTCCGGCGGGCAGACGGGCGCTGACCGCGCGGCTTTTGATTTCGCGCTCGAAAGCGGAATCGAAAGCGGCGGTTTCGTGCCGAAAAATCGCGCGGCGGAAGACGGCAGAATCGACGAAAAATATCCGAATCTGATTGAAACCGAAACGGAAAATCCGGCGGAAAGAACCCGTTTGAATGTCATCAGCGCCGATGCGACCCTGATTTTTTCGCACGGCGAATTGCAAGGCGGCTCAAGGCTGACGAAAGAGTTTGCCGAAAAATACCGGAAACCTTTTTTGCACGTCGACTTCTCCGCACTGACTATTCAGCAGGCAGTTGAAAAAACAAAAATCTGGCTCGATTCCATTAGCGGCGAATGTCTGAACATTGCCGGCGCGCGGGCTTCCGAAGACGCGGAGATTTACGGGAAAACGAAAGAGTTTTTAAGTCAGAACCGTCTGCGGTAGCGGGCGGTGTAACGCAACCGACTTAAAACGTAAAAATAAATTTAAACGTTTGAAACGCTAAACTTCAACCACCCGCTACCGCAGACGGTTCTGACTTTCGTGCAGCGCGGCTTCGGCGATGTTGGCGAGCCACCAGAAAGAGCCTTTCGTGCCGAGATGCCGGAACATCAGGCTGAAAACTTTCGGGTGAATGGCGGCGGTTTTTCGCAGCAGCCTGCGGAAATTGGCGAAAGAAATTCTGTCCTGAAACATCTCGCGGCGGACGTTTTCATCGAGCTGGCTCAAAGCCATCATCACGGCGTTCATCGTTTCGTTGACCGCCGACGGCTGGCTCGATTCGGACGGGCGCATAAATTCGGCGAGGCTCGCCATCTGCGCGACGCGCGGCTCGTAAGCGTTGATTTCCGACAGGGATTTTTCGTCCAGCGCGCCCGTTTTTAAAGCCGTCTCGGTCAGATTCGTCAGTTTTCGCAAATTCCTGACGTGCGAGCCGAAGCCGCAAAACGTCAGCGGACTCGATAAACCGGCGGCGTCGCCGATGAGCAAAATTCTGTCGGTCGCCGTTTTTTTAATGTTTTTCCAGCCGTGATGATGAATGCTCGGAATGTATCCGAAAACGGGTTTGACGATTTTCCAGTTATTGGTTTTCGTTTTATAAGCGGGCAGTTTTTCGAAATAATCCTCGAACAAACGCAGCAGCGATTTATCGGCTTTCGATTCGACCGAATCGTAAAAAAACAGATAGGTCGTGTATTCGTTCTTGCGGGGATTTCCGGCAAAGCCTTCCCACATTAATTGCCGACCGGCGGAAATGTCTTCGGTCGAAACGAGAATTTCGCCGACGCTGAAATCGACCTCGTCCGGTTCGGTTCCCTTCCGAAAACCTTTCGCTAAGGTTCCGACCGTCGGGCACACGTGCGTGATTGATTTTCCCGCGTTTAACTGGCGTGAAATCGGCGAATTCGTTCCCGTCGCATCGACGAAAAGCCCGGCGGAAAACAAACGGCGCTTTCCGGTTTTCACTTCCTCGCATTCGATTAGAATTTTATCTTTCTGCGTGTAGGCGCGCCGGAAACGCAGATTGTTGATGATTTTCGAATTGTTTTTTTTGAGTTTTTTAACGGCTAAATCGAGCAGCTTGTCGGCTTCGACGGCGACGTCCAGAACGTTTTCCATGTAAAGCGGCGGCGCTTTTATGCGGGAATTCGCCTCGTAAAATTTCACGAAACCGGTGCGGTAACGATTGGCGACGGCGCGTTCGATTTCTTCCGGCGTGAAAAGTCCGGCGGCGGTAAACTCCCGCAATTCTTCGTCGGAGATGTTCCAGTCGCGATGCGTTTTGCCGACCGTGTGCGCGTCGAAAACCAGCACGTTGCGATTATAGCGGCAAGCCATCACCGCCGCGTGCAGCAGTCCGAGCGTGCCGCCCGCGTAGATGATTTCAAATTCGGCTTCCGCGCTTAAATCTTTCGGCGCGCCGCCGGAAAAAACTTCATTGCAGACGGAGCCGTTCCGGCGCGTTTCATTCCAGCGCTGTTCGATTTCCCAGATTCTTTCGAGCCACGCTTCGCGATTTGCCAGATGCGCGAGGTTCTCGACGAGCCGTGGAAATTGGCGGCGGATTTCCGTGAGATTGAATTTTTCTTCCCCGTTGTTCACTTTTTACCATTTTAAGTTTGCTTTCGCGCCGAAGGCAATCGGCGTTTTGATTTACCAGATAAAAAAAGGCACGAACCCGGCGGCTCGTGCCTTTTTTCCAATTACTTTTTAATAGAGCTATTAGCGAGTCGGGCTGACGATAAACTTCAACTCCTCGGAGTCTCTGGTCATCGTGTAGATAAGTGCCGCGCCGACAATTCCGGAAAAAACCAGAACCGGAACGAGAATGCTGTTGTCGTCGTCATCATCGTCTTTGGTCGGAGTTTGCTGCGGAGTCGGCGGAACGTTTTTCAGCGAAATCGAGCCGCTTTCGGCAACGGCTTGCGTCGCGCCGGATAAAACGTTAATCGTAAAAACGCCGCTTTGACTGGCGTCGTTGGTCACGACGTTGTCGCTGGTTTCGATATTGACCGCAACGCCTTCGCTGCTAAAGACTTTAATCTGTCCGGCGGAAAGCTTGCCGGAAATGCTCGTCGGCGTAAAGCTCAGACTCAGAAGCGAACTCGGAGCTACGTTGATACGACCTAATTTTCCAAGATTGATAACTGCGGAACCGGTTTCCGGCGTTGCAATAACGCCGTTTGAAAAGAACGTGCGTCCGCTGTAAGCCCGTTCTCCGTTAAGCGTAACGGCAGAATTTTCGCCGCTTCCAGAAACAATAATTTCTCCCGCCAATGCACGACTATCCGGTGCTGCTAAGACAAACATTGTGGAACTTATAAAGACAGCTACCATCAGCCCAAAGGTAGTAACGCGCCTAAGCCATCTGGCTTCGTTGTTATTGGTCATTTATAGAACTCCTTAAATAAAGTTAGAGTAAACAATGTAACTCGAAATAAAAGCCTGAGTCAAAGTTTTTCGAGAAAAGTAACACAAATAATTTATTTTCGCTAGCCGGGACGAATGAAAATGCAAAATGCAAAATGCAAAATGCAAAATATTCGGATTTAAGATTCAGAATTTAAATTAATTCATCCTTCCATTTTGCACTTTGCATTTTGCATTTTGCATTGATATAAGTTTTGCGTTTATAAACGTTTTTTCGCCTCGTTCCAGAGCGCGTCCATTTCTTCCAGATTCGATTCTTCCGGGCTGCGCCCGCGCCGTTTTAATTCCTGTTCGATAAATTTAAATCTTCGGCGAAACTTGTGATTCGTTTTTTTCAGAGCGGTTTCCGGCTCGACCTCCAATTTTCGCGCCAGATTGACGACGACGAAAAGCAGGTCGCCGATTTCTTCTTCGATTTTCTCTTGTCGGTCGTCAGCGATGGCGCGGTTCAGCTCGTCGATTTCTTCATTCAATTTATCGAAAATCTGCGCGGCGGCTTCCCAGTCAAAACCGACTTTCGCAGCTTTTTTCGAAAGCTTCAAGCCTTCCAGCAGCGCCGGAAAATGACCGGTCACTTCGTCGAGAATCGATTCTTTTTCCTTTTCGATTTTGCCCGATTTTTCGCGCTCGTTTGCCTTTAATTTGTCCCAATTATTCAAAACATCGGCGGCGGTCGCCAGTTCTTCTTCGCCGAAAACGTGCGGGTGGCGCAGGACGAGTTTTTCGGTCACGCCTTTGACGACCTGGTCAATCGTAAAATCGCCTTTTTCCGCCGCGATGGTCGAATGAAAAACGACTTGCAGCAGAATGTCGCCGAGCTCTTCGCGCAGATTTGTCGTGTCGCCCGTTTTATCCGCTTCCTGAATCGCGTCGAAAGTTTCGTAGGTTTCTTCCAGCAGATATTGCGCCAGGCTGGCGTAAGTCTGCTCTCTGTCCCACGGGCAGCCGCCCGGCGCGCGCAGCCGTTCCATCACGGCGACGAGTTCGTTAAATTCTCTACTCATATTAAAAAGTGAGCGGTAAGCGGTGAGCAGTGAGCAGAAAAAAACTGCTCACTGCTCGCTGCTCGCTGCTTACTGTTCTTGATTTTGAACTTTCTTTCGCCAAAATGCTACTATCAAATTAAATATTACAGGAAATTTATCGGACAAAAAAAATGATTGGAAAAGACGAATCAAACGAAGAAGTAGTTTTTAAAGTCAACGACCGGCGCAAATTCAACGCGGACGGTTCCTTGCGCGAAGGCGTCGAAATCGTGCCGGAAAAGCCGAAAGAAGAAACCAAACCGGTTTCGCCGCCAGCCGAAACCGCCAGCGAAACATCAACGCCGCCGGCGGCGGACGCGGCTCACGCGGCTGAATTTGAAAATTTTGAAGAAACCGAAACCGGCGGCGAAAGTTTCGACGACCTGCCCGGCGCGGACGACCCGGCGAGCTTCGTCAATTTTCTCTCGACGCTGGCGACCAATGCCGCCGCCGCGCTCGGCGCGATGCCGCATCCCGTCACCGGACAGCGCAGTCTGGATTTGGAAACCGGCAAATACTGGGTTGACGTTTTGGCGATGCTCAAAGAGAAAACCAAAAACAATCTGCACCCGAAAGAGCAGGAGCTTTTTGACAGTATCCTGGGCGATTTGCGAATGCAGTATGTGCAGATGATGCGCATCGCCGAAGAAAAGCTCAAACAGCAGGCGGCGCAGAAATTTTCGGCGAGCGATATTTTAGGTAAGAAATAGTTTTGTGAGTTGACCGAGTTGACTGAGTTGACTGAAAGTTTGAGAATCCAATCTCAAATAAAATAACCAACTCGGAGAATTAATTATGTCAACTTTCAAAAGATTTGAAGAAATTCAGGCGTGGCAGAAGGCTAGAGAAATTACGAAAAAGATTTATTCAATGTCGAATAAAGATGATTTTTCCAAAGATTTTAGCCTGCGCGACCAGATGAAACGGGCGAGCGTTTCGATTATGGCAAATGTCGCCGAGGGACACGGACGACGCACAACTACCGAGTTTGCCAATTTTCTTAATATCGCCAGAGGTTCGGCAATTGAGCTTCAATCACATCTTTATGTGGCGCTTGATTTGAATTATATAGACCAGGCTGAATTCAAAGAAGCGTATGAAATGTTGGATGAAGTTTCGAGAATGACTCTTTCTCTTGCTCAATACTTGAGAAAAAAAGTTGACTGAAAGTTGACTGGAGTTGACTGAAAGTTGGCTGAGTTTATTAAGCTCGCCAAGTTCATAATAACTCAGTCAACTCAGTCAACTCAGTCAACTTTCAGTCAACTTATGAAACTAACTTTTCTCGGCACAGGCACTTCGACCGGCGTTCCGTCCATCGCCTGCGATTGCGAAACGTGTCTTTCCGACGACCCGCGCGACAAGCGCCTGCGCGTTTCCGTCCTCATCGAACACGCCGGAAAAACGATTCTGGTCGACACTTCTTCCGACTTTCGGCAGCAGGCGCTGCGGGCGAAAATCAAGTATCTCGACGCGGTTTTGATTACGCATTGCCACGTCGACCACGTTTTCGGTCTGGACGATATTCGACCGCTCAATTTTCGCTACGGCGCGATGGGAATCTACGCCAATGAAGTCGCGTGGAAAGATTTACGGCGCATTTTTCAATACATCTTTCAGCCGACGCATTTCGGCGGCGGTCTGCCGCAGCTTATTCCGCACACGGTCATCAAAAATTCGCCTTTCTGCATCGGCGAAAATCTGGAAATCACGCCGCTCGAAGTCATCCACGGCAGGCTTCCGGTCGTCGCTTATCGCTTCAACGATTTCGCCTACGCGACGGATTTAAAATTTATTCCCGAAGACGCGATGCAGGGCTTGATGAATCTGGACGTTTTGGTTCTCGACTGCGTTCGCATAAAACCGCATTCGACGCATCTCGGCTTGCAGGAAGCGCTCGAATACATCGAAAAGCTAAAACCGAAACGCGCGTTTCTGACGCATCTGAATCACGACATTCTGCACGCGCGCGATTCAAAACTGCTGCCCGACAATGTGCAGTTTGCTTATGACGAATTGGTCGTCGAATAAATATGAATCTTAAATTCCGCGAGGCAACGCGCGCAGATTTACCGGAAATCGTCCGGATGCTCGCCGACGATTTTCTCGGCGCGGCGCGCGAACGATACGAAAATCCTTTGCCGGAAAGCTACATAAAAGCGTTTGAGGAAATCGAAGCCGACAAAAACAACGAGCTGATTATTGCCGAAATGGACGGCGAAATCGTCGGCACGCTGCAAATCACTTTCACGCCTTCAATCAGCTTTCAGGGCGGAAAACGCGCGACGGTCGAATCCGTCAGAGTTGACGAAAAATATCGCGGGCGCGGCATCGGCAAGGAATTGATGAAATGGGCGATAAATCGCGCCCGCGAAGAAAATTGCTTGGCGATACAGTTGACGACGAATGCCGAGCGCAAAGACGCGCACCGTTTTTACGAAAACTTAGGTTTTAAAGGCTCGCATCTGGGAATGAAGCTTTATTTAAAATGAGGTGGAAATATGAAAATTCTAGTCTCGATTTTTTTAATTGCTCTGAGTTTTGGAAGCTGTAAAAACGCTCAAACTCAACAGGTTGCGGAAAACAAATCGCGGAATGAAAATGTAAAAGCCGAGCCTGTCGCGCCGCCGCGGAATTTTAATTTGATAAAAGAAAATTTGGAGAATGCGGAACTCGAAGTTTTGTCCTGGGACGAAACCGAAAAGGAAAAACCTCAGCACTTTGAAAAATTTTATATTATGGGCTTTCCAATTTTCGGCAACAAGTTAGCGAAAATCGACGACGTCGAAACTAAAAAACAATTGCTCGCCGCTCTTTACAAAGACGTGGAAACAGGTGGCGCGCAGGCTGCCTGCTTTGAACCTCAACACACGCTAAAAGCAAAAAATAAAGATAAATTTATCATCATTGCAATTTGTTATAAGTGCGGAAAATTTTACGGAAAAATTTCCGACCGAGGCTTTGAATCGCGCGGACAGGAATTCGGCGGCTCAATTCCGAACAAAGAGATAAGCCAATCTTTACCGATTTTTAACAAAATTATCGCGGAGCAAAATATCGACACGAAATGAAAATTTTTCACGGCACGGAAAACGCAAACATCTCGCGCCCGACGGTTTTGACGCTCGGCGTTTTTGACGGTCTGCATCTCGGTCACCAGCGCATTATGCAGACGGTCATCGAACGCGCGCGGGCGACCGGAGCCGTGCCGACCGCCATTACGTTTGACCCGCATCCGCGCGCCGTTTTGTATCCGGAAAGCGCGCCGCCGCTGCTGCAAACGCTCGACCAAAGGCTGGCGAATTTTGAAGTTCTGGGCATCGGACAGGCGATTGTCATTCGTTTTAACCCGGAATTTGCCGCGCAGGACGCCGGAGAATTTTTGCGAAATATCGTTCACGAGCGCTTGCAGGCAAAGGAAGTTTATCTCGGCAAAGGCTTCGCTTTCGGCAAAAATCGCGCCGGAAATATCGACCTTCTGCGGCGAATGAGCGCGGAGTTGGGATTTTTCGCCGACGAAGTGCCGGAAGTCCGTCTGCGCGGCACGCGTATTTCTTCTTCAAAAATCCGCGAGCTTTTAGCGCAGGGGAAAATAAATTTGACGCGCCGGATGCTGGGCAGACCTTACGGCATCGAGGGACAAATCATTCACGGCGCGGAGCGCGGGCGCACCATCGGCTTTCCGACCGCGAATCTGAAGCCGCGAAATCGCGTCGTGCCGAAATTCGGCGTTTACGCGACGGCGACTTTGATTAACGGCGAATGGCGGCGCGGCATCACGAACGTCGGCGTGCGCCCGACTTTCGGCACGGAAGTCGAGCCTTCGATTGAAACCTACGTTTTCGATTTCGACGGCGACCTCTACGGCGACGTCCTGCGCGTGCGCTTTCTGCACCGCATCCGCGACGAAAGAAAATTCGCCGGAATCGACGAGCTGAAAGCGCAGATTCAGAAAGACACCGCGCGCGCTTTGCTTTATTTCAAGCGCCAGGGCGTAAATAATTCGCTGAATATCATTTAAAAAGTTGAGCGAGTGTCAGTAGCCCGACCGTCAGGGAGGGCTTCCGTTTATAGCTCAAAGGCTTCATTCGTATAGAAAGCCCGCGCTGACGCTTGGGCTACTGACACTCGCGCATAGACTGCGGAACAACTCAAAGAAAAAGCGCG
>DASVWG010000438.1:0-5575 GCA_036389695.1 Pyrinomonadaceae bacterium | reverse complement strand
AATGGAAAACGGAAAATGGAAAACGGAAAATAGTCGGTTTTCCAATTTTCCATTTTCCGTTTTTCAGTTCTATATAAATGAAACAGCTAACGACTTTTGAGCTAACGGCACTGGCGCGCAAAGCTCTGATTGAAGAAGGCTTCACGCCGGATTTTCCGCCGCCGGTGACGGAATCGGCGCAGGCGCTCGACGAGCGACAGGTAATTTCTGCCGCTGCTTCGTCCGTAGAAGATTTGCGCGCACTGCTTTGGTCTTCGATAGATAACGCCTCGTCGCAAGACCTTGACCAGGTGGAGTACGCCGAAAAATTGCCGGGCGGCGACATTCGCCTGCTGGTCGGAATCGCCGACGTTGACGAATTTGCGCCGAAAGGTTCATTGATTGATGCTTTCGCCGCCGAAAATACGATTTCGATTTATACGGGCAGCCACGTTTTTCCTATGCTGCCCGAACGCCTTTCAAACGATTTGACTTCTTTGCGCGAAGGCTCAGACCGTCTCGCCGTCGTGACGGAGATAATTATCAGCCAAAACGGCGAGGTCGAAACGGCGAGCATTTTTCGCGCTTTGGTGCATAATTACGCGAAGCTTTCTTATGAAGAAATCGGCGCCTGGCTTGAGGGAAACGGCGCGCTTCCCGAAGCAGTCGCTCAAATTTCGGAAATGGAAGCGCAGATTCTTCTTCAAAAGGAAGCGGCACAGCGCCTGCGCCAATTCAGAAAACAAAACGGCGCGCTCGAATTTGAAACGGTCGAAGCCAAGCCTGTTTTTGAAAACGATAAAATCACCGGTTTGCAGACGGAGAAACGCAGCGTCGCCCGCGACATCATCGAAAACTTTATGGTGACGGCAAACGTCCGAATGGCGGAGTTTCTGGAAAAACAAACCGCCGTTTCGCTGCGCCGCGTCGTCCGAACGCCGGAAAGATGGAATCGCATCGTCGAAATCGCGCGCGCTCTGGGCGAAGATTTGCCGGAAAAACCCGATTCCTTCGCGCTTGCCGAATTTCTGGCGCGGCGCAAAGCGGCTGACGCGGAGCATTATCCGGATCTTTCGCTGTCGATTATCAAACTGCTCGGCGCCAGCGAATACGTCGTGCAGGACGCCGGAGGCGCGCAGGCAGACGGTCATTTCGGTCTCGCCGTTTCCGATTACACGCATTCGACCGCGCCGAATCGCCGCTACGCCGATTTAATCGTCCAGCGCCTTGTCAAGGCGACGCTTTCCGGCGAGCCTTCGCCGTATACTTTTGAAGAATTAAGCGAAATCGCCGCGCATTGCAACGAGCGCGAAAGCGCCTCGCGCAAAATCGAGAGGCGAATGCGCAAGACGATTGCCGCCAGCGTCATGGCGTCGCACGTCGGCGAAACTTTTGAAGCCATCGTGACAGGCATCACCGCCGGAGGAACGTTTGCGCGAATAACGATTCCGCCGGTTGACGGTCGCATCGTGAAAGGCGAAGCGGGTTTGCAGGTCGGCGAAAAAGTAATTGTGCGCCTGCTTAAAACCGAGCCGGAACGCGGTTTTATAGATTTTGCGCTTGTCGCCGAAGACGAACCGAATTAAACAATTAAAATCGTAAATAAATTTGTAGGGGCACGCCCGCGTGCCTGCCCCTACATTTCTTTTTTAGCGCGACATCTTTTCTGGCAGGCGATTCCAAAACTTTCTTTGCGGCTTTTACGATAAAAAGTATTTTATTTTTCGCGCGAATGAATTAAAGTTAGTAGAGTTGCATCATTTACCCGGAACCGACGAAGTCAGGCGAGTATATTATTGTCATAACTTGACTTACAACAGAATTTGGCGTAAAAATGTGCGGAACTAACCGGTAATTGAATCAGAACAATTTAAATTTATAAACGAGTGCGGCGCGCCGGAAACTAAAAAATTGAAAAGCGAGCGAGATAGCTGTCTTTATCTATCCGACCCTGTATTTTCCCGAAGGTTCCGATGCCTGTGCTTTGTAATTTGCGCTGGAGGTATTAACGAAATACTATGGCTTCCGCAAGTCTTCCGATAAGACGTTCGTTCGGGCAAACCATGCGTCGCGGCGCGTGGTGGGCGTATCCGATAGTGGTTTTTCTGGCGTTGTCGACTTTTATCATTTATTCGACGTGGGCGGCGTTTCAGGGCGAGCATTATGCGTTCGGAAATTATCTCTCGCCGTTTTATTCGCCCGAAATTTTCGGGGCGACGCCGCACGCGATGTTCGGCGCGAAACCGGCGTGGATTCCCGCCTGGATTCCTTTTTCGCCCGCCTTTTTAATTCTCTGGTCGCCCGCCGGATTTCGATTTACCTGTTATTACTATCGCGGCGCTTATTACAAAGCATTCTGGGCTGACCCGCCGTCGTGCGCCGTCGGCGAGCCGCGTCACAGCTATCGCGGCGAGCGGAAATTTCCGCTTGTGATGCAAAACATTCATCGCTATTTTCTTTATCTCTCGCTGATGTTTCTGATTTTCCTGGGGCATGACGCGTGGAAGGCTTTCTGGTTTGAGAATGGTTTCGGCATCGGGCTTGGCTCGATTATCCTGAGCGCCAATGTTTTCTTTCTCGCGGGCTACACGTTCAGCTGTCATTCTTTGCGCCATCTGGTCGGCGGCAGATGCGACGAGCTGTCAAAAAAACCGATTCAATGCGCGGCTTACAACGCTTGCAGCGCGCTCAATCGACGTCACATGATTTTCGCGTGGTGCAGCCTTTTTGTCGTCGGCTTTTCCGACCTTTACGTGCGAATGCTTTCGATGGGCGTCTGGCACGATTTGAGAATCTTCTAGAGGGATGAAGGATGAGGGATGAGGGATGAATAAAAAGAAATCATCTCTTATTCATCCCTCATCCGTCATCCTTCATCCCTTATTTTATGGCTGAATATCAAACATTTGAACACGATGTGCTCGTCATCGGCGCGGGCGGCGCGGGGCTTCGCGCGGCGATTGAAGCCTCGTCGGCAGGCGTTTCGGTCGGCTTGGTCTGCAAATCGCTGCTCGGAAAAGCGCATACCGTGATGGCGGAAGGCGGAATGGCGGCGGCGATGGCGAATGTGGACGACCGCGACAACTGGAAAGTCCATTTTTCCGACACGATGCGCGGCGGTCAATACGTCAACAACTGGCGCATGGCAGAGCTTCACGCCAAAGAAGCGCCCGACCGCGTGCGCGAGCTCGAAGCCTGGGGCGCGGTTTTCGACAGAACCAAAGACGGACGCATTCTGCAAAGAAATTTCGGCGGGCACAAATATCCGCGTCTGGCGCACGTCGGCGACCGGACGGGTCTGGAAATGATTCGCACGCTGCAAGACCACGGCATTCATCAGGGCATCGAAGTTTATATGGAAGTGACCGTGATTTCGCTTCTGAAAGACGGCGAGCGCGTCGTCGGCGCTTTTGCCTACGAGCGCGAGCACGGACGCTTTCGGATTTTCAAGGCGAAAGCCGTCATTTTAGCGACCGGCGGAATCGGGCGCGCGTATAAAATCACGAGCAACAGTTGGGAAGGAACGGGCGACGGTCACTCGCTCGCTTACGACGCGGGCGCGGAATTGATTGATATGGAATTCATCCAATTTCACCCGACCGGAATGGTTTACCCGCCGTCGGTTCGCGGAATTTTGGTCACCGAAGGCGTGCGCGGCGAAGGCGGAATTTTGAAAAATTCGGAAGGTCGCCGCTTTATGTTCGACGACATTCCGGACAACTACAAAGACCAGACCGCCGACACGCCCGAAGAAGGCTGGCGCTATACGCAGGGCGACAAAAACGCGCGCCGCCCGCCCGAATTATTGACGCGCGACCACGTCGCGCGCTGCATCGTCCGCGAAGTCAAAGCCGGACGCGGCACGCCGAACGGCGGCGTTTATCTCGACATCGCGTGGATTAAAGAGAAAATTTCAAACGCGCCGGAACACATCAGGAAAAAGCTGCCGAGCATGTATCACCAGTTCAAACAGCTCGCCGATTTGGATATTACGACGACGCCGATGGAAGTCGGACCGACGACGCATTACATCATGGGCGGCGTGCGCGTCGATGCCGACACGCAAGAGTCGACCGTACCGGGACTTTTCGCCGCCGGAGAATGCGCCGCCGGAATCAACGGCGCGAATCGTCTGGGCGGAAACTCGCTGTCGGATTTGCTCGTCTTCGGCAAACGCGCCGGAGAATACGCGGCGAAATTCGCGCAAGGTGTTGATTTCGGAAATATCGAAAATGAGCAGATTGAAAAAACCGCTCGCTGGTCTTTGGAAGCTTTTGGCAGAACAAACGGCGAAAATCCCTTTCAGATTCAGCACGATTTGCAGGATATGATGCAGGATTTGGTCGGCATCGTGCGAACCGAAGACGAAATGCAGCAGGCTTTAGTCGGAATTAAAGAGCTTCGCGCGCGCCGCGAAAAAATCAGCTTGACCGGCAATATAGATTTTAACCCGAGCTGGCACACGGCGCTGGATTTGCATAATTTGCTGAACGTTTCCGAAGCGATTACGCTCGCCGCCATCGAGCGCAAAGAATCTCGCGGCGGGCAGTTTCGCGAAGATTATCCGGCAAAAGTCGCGGAATTCGGCAAAGTCAATTTCACGATTAAAAAAGGCGCGGACGGCGCGATGCAAATTGCGCGCGTGCCGATTCCCGAAATGCCGGAAGACTTGAAACAGATTATCGAAGAGATGGGTTAGAGGTTTAATTTGCAGGCTGAAATTTATCCTTTCTATGTCATAATCAGGCTATGAAAGTTATTAACATAGATAAAGAGATTTTGGGCGGAACGCCTGTATTTAACGGCACGCGAGTTCCTATCAAAAACTTGTTCGATTATCTGGAAACGGGCGAAACGATAGATGAATTCCTGGATGATTTTCCTTCGGTCAAGCGAGAGCAAGTCGTCAAATTATTGAAATTTTCCGAACAAATAATGATTAAATCTACCGAAATTCTTAATGAAAATTTTGCTTGATGAATGTGTAACCGGAAAATTGAAGCGGCATTTAACCGAATTTGAAGTTAAAACTGTAGTCGAAATGAACTGGAGCGGATTGAAAAACGGTCGTCTAATGACCGAGGCAATTAAAGAGAATTTCGATGTTTTACTGACGATAGATAAGAACATAGCGCATCAGCAAAATATAAGTAATTATAAAATTGCCGTTGTCGTGTTTGATGTTGAAAAAAGCAAAGTCGATTTTATGCTCGAGTTTTTGCCAAAATTCAAAGAGCAAGTCGACAAATATGAAAAGGGAAAACTTTATTTGATAGAAAAAGTAGAATTGGACTCAAACTTAGAACATTAGGAAGGGCTTTAGATGGCAAAAGCGACGTTTAAAATCTGGCGCGGCACGAGCGAAGGCGGCGAGTTTAAATCTTACGAAACCGAGGTTTCCGAGGGAATGGTCGTGCTCGACGCCGTTCTGCAAATTCAGGGCGAGCAAGCCGGCGATTTAGCCTGCCGCTGGAACTGCAAGGCGGGCAAATGCGGCTCGTGCTCGGCGGAAATCAACGGGATGCCGAAACTGATGTGTATGACGCGGATGAATACGCTCTCGATTGACGCGCCGATAACCGTCGAGCCGTTGAAG
>DASVWG010000437.1:0-2898 GCA_036389695.1 Pyrinomonadaceae bacterium | reverse complement strand
AACGGTTACATCGTCGTTTTCTCGCCATACACCGCCAATTTATTTACGCCGCACACGACGCGTTATAATCAGCTTTGGAACGGTTTTTTGACCGCCGTCCAGCAGCACGGAAATCTGATGGACACGTCGCGCGTCGGCTTTGCCGGTCATTCCTACGGCGCGGGCGCGACGCCCGAAATGGCGCGTCGCGGCACGGCGCAGGGCTGGGGCGCGAACGGTTTATTTTTGTTCATTATGGCGGCGTGGTATAACTGGGGCGCAAGTCCCGAACAAATTCCCGCCACGGCGAAAATGATTGTGCAGGTTTACTGGGACGACCAGACCAACCAGCATCTGATTTCGCAAAACGACGTCTGGAACAAGCTGCCGCAGATTACCGAAAGAAAATGGCAGGTCATTCGCGCCTCCCGAACTTTCTGCTCTCTGGAAGCCGGTCATTCCGTTCCCGTCACTGACGGACTTGGACAAACCGAAGCCGCGACGGACGCTTACGACGCGTGGGGCATCTGGCGCAGGCTGCACGCGCTTTCCGATTACACTTTCAACGGAAATCAAGCGGCGAAAAACGTCGCGTTCGGCGTCGATGCCAATATGGGCAGATGGCGCGGAATTTTCGGCACGCGAAGGATTTCGCCGCTTGAAGCGACCGACGCTCCGGTCGTCAATTCGCAGAGCAGCCCGACGTTTCTCTGGAGCCAGAAATGTACCTACGCGCTCGGCTCGCCGTGCCCGTAAACGCCGGAAAAGATTGCTTTGCAGATGCGGCGGTCTTTGACCGCCCTTTTAGTTTAAGTTGATAATATTATTTCATTTGTGAAAAAAGGAATTTTAGAAAAATGCTCGATTTGAATTTTGTTCGTGAAAATCTGGAAAAAGTCAGAGAAGCTCTCAGCAGCCGCAATTTTCCGGCTGAAAGTCTGGAAAAATTTGTCGAATTAGATGCCGAACGCCGCCGTCTTATCGGCGAATCCGACCGTCTGAACGCGCAGCGAAACTCGTCCAGCAAAGAAATCGGCGCTTTGATGCAAGCCGGAAAACGCGACGAAGCCGAAGCGAAAAAAGCGGAAGTCGCGGGCTTGAAAGAAAAGCAATCCGAACTGGAAAAACAGCGCGACGAAGCCGAACTCGCGATGCGCGAACTGCTCGCCGGTTTGCCGAACGTTCCCGCCGAAGGCGTTCCGGTCGGCGCTGACGAATCAGCAAACGTCGAAGTGAGGCGTTGGGGCACGGCGCGCGAATTCGATTTCGAGCCGCTTGACCACGTCGATTTGGGCGAGAAGCTCGGAATTCTGGATTTGGAACGCGCGACGAAAATTGCCGGTTCGCGTTTTGCGATTCTGAACGGCGCGGGCGCGCGGCTTGAACGCGCGCTCGTTAATTTTATGCTCGACGTTCACACGACCGAGCACGGCTACACCGAAACTCTGCCGCCGTTTATCGTCAATCGACAGGCGCTTTTCGGCACGAATCAACTGCCGAAATTCGAGGCGGATTTGTTTCATTTGACGGACGAGCGCGGCTTGGCGCTGATTCCGACCGCCGAAGTTCCGGTGACGAATTATCACGCCGAAGAAATTCTCGAAGCCAAGGATTTGCCGAAATATTACACGGCTTACACGCCCTGTTTTCGCTCGGAAGCCGGAAGCTACGGACGCGACACGCGCGGCTTGATTCGCCAGCATCAATTTGAAAAAGTCGAGCTTGTAAAACTGTCTCTGCCGGAAAATTCCGCCGAAGAACACGAAAAACTGACGGCAAACGCCGAAAGAATTTTGCAGCTTCTCGGCTTGCCGTATCGCACGGTCGTTTTATCGACGGGCGACATGGGCTTCGGCGCGATGAAAACCTACGACATCGAAGTCTGGCTGCCTTCGCAAAAAACTTTCCGCGAAATTTCAAGCTGCTCGAACTGCGGCGATTTTCAGGCGCGGCGCATGAATCTCAGATTCCGCCGCGCGGGCGGCGCAAAACCCGAATTCGTCCACACTCTGAACGGCTCCGGCTTAGCCGTCGGCAGAACGTGGATTGCCGTTCTGGAAAATTACCAGCAGGAAGACGGCAGCATCCTGATTCCCGAAATCCTGCAGCGCTATATGAACGGCTTGGAAAAAATCGAAGCGAAAAGTTAAATGAAAGCTGCGCAAAAATCGCCGGATTTCAAGCTCAAAATTGAGCTTGAAATCCGGCGGACGCTTATCCTTCAAACCTGGTTGATTAAATAAAACTGCTGTAGAGCAGCCTGTTTTTTGTTCCTGCCGGAATATTTTTCAGCACATCTTTGGTGGCGTTCGTTTTGATGGCTTCCATCACTTGCGCCGGCGTCGCCGATGGATTTTTTTCCAGAAACATCGCCGCCACGCCCGTCACCAATGCCGCCGCCGTCGAGGTTCCGCCGGTTATGGTGGTCAGCATACTCGGATTCGGAGGCAAATCATCAGCCGTGACCGCCACGCAGACTAATCCTTCACCGGGCGCAAAGACATCGATGCCCGCGCCGAAACCGCCGCCTCTTTCATCCGTTGTCGAATTACTTACCCCGACCGTCAAACAATCGGCAAGTCTTCCCGGCGATTCCTGAGCGGCGTCAATCTTCAGGTTAGGCGCTGCCGCCACACAGGTTATGCCCGAAGCAATCAAACTACTGACGGAAGTTTCCAGTGCCCGAGCCAACTTCATGTCTTCACCGGCTAACTGACCGAAACTCATGTTAGCGATTGCCGGTTTGATTGCCTGCCGAAACACATAATCCACGCCTGCTATGAAATTGGAAAATGTTCCGAAATTATTGCCATCCAACACGCGCACCGAATAAATAGTGGCATTTTTAGCCACTCCGACCGTGCGTCCGGCAATCAGGCTCGCCACCTCCGTTCCGTGTCCGTGCTGGTCAAGCCCGCG
>DASVWG010000436.1:0-9013 GCA_036389695.1 Pyrinomonadaceae bacterium | reverse complement strand
TGTCGTGCTCGCCGAAAATCAGAAGCGTTGGAACGTTTATGTCCTTTAGAAGATTCGTATGGTCTTGTCTTTCAGCCATTCCGCGCAGCGCCGCAATCGCCGCCTTCGGACTTACTTCGGCAAACATCGCTTTGATCTTTTCGACCAGCTCGGCGTTATTTTCCTTTGTCCAGTCGCAAATCAGATTCGGCAGCATTCCGTCGATTAACGCCTGCGCGCCCGTCTTTTCGATTTCAGCAATCAAATCAAACCGCGATTCGCGTTTTTCTTCCGTATCCGCCGCCGCGCTCGTATCAAACAAAAGCAGACCGGCGAATTTTTCGGGAAACAGGCGATAAAAATTAAACGTCACGTAGCCGCCCATCGAAAGACCGCCGATAACGGCGCGCTCTATTTTGAGAGTTTCCAGCAATTCGGCGACGTCTTTCGCTAAATCTTCCATCGTGTTGATGTCTGCGAAATTATGATTTTCGCCAAAGCCGCGCAAATCAGGCGTAATTACGTGAAAACCGGCAGCGCCGAGCGCTTCCGTTTGCGACAGCCACATTTTCCGGGAAAGCGGAAAAGCGTGCAGCAAAACGATAGGATTTCCGGTGCCGGTTTCTTGAAAGGGAATTTTCATAATATTTTTAAGTTTTCGGCAAACGCACGACCAAAACCGAACACGGCGCGTGATGCACGACCGAATCGGAAACAGAGCCTAAAAGCAAACGCTCCCAACGATTATAACCGTGCGAGCCGACGACGATTAACTCGGCGTTCATCTGCTCGGCGGTTTCGACAATGCGGCTTTCGGGCGAGCCGAACAAAACTTCCGTCGTAATCGTCACGCTCTGCTCGGCAAAACGGCTTTCCAGCTTGGCTTTTGTTTCTTCTAAGGTCTTTGAAGCATGCTCGCGCGCGGCTTTTTCAATCTCTGCCGTTGACGATAAATATCCGGCGTAAACATCGACCGTCAAAGGCACAGCCATATCGACCACGGTTATGATTTTTATCTCGCAGGACGCTCCAAAATTAATCTTTGTAACGATTTCCAGCGCCGCTTCACTGTATTTGGTTCCGTCCGTCGCTAACAGGATTTTCATATATTTATCCTTTCTGACAATCTCGACCTTGCCTCTCAGGCAAATGTCGAAGGGAAAATTCAATAAATATTCTGTTGATATGCGTTACTGATAATCACTTAAATCAGATGGATTTGCAAATTATACGGTCGTTTGGATGCTTTGAAATCAAACGCGGGCGCGGAAATAGTCGCTCGGAAAAATCAGCTCGATTTAACCGGCAATTTGCAGAAAAACGTCTTCCAGATTCGAAGGTCGGAGCAGCATCGGACGCGTGCCGTAAGAGTCCATCAAAGGCGTCAGAAACTGCGTGTTTTCAGCAAAATACAGATGCGCCGTGCCGCGTCTGACCGCGAGGATATTTTCACCGGGCTGTTTTAAAGGAACGCCTTCGGCTTCGCGAATTTCCAGAGCGTAGCGTCGCACATTCGCTTTGATTAACTCGCTCGGAACGCCTTCGGCGACAATTTTTCCCTGCGACATCATAATCAGACGATGCGAAAGCTTTTCCGCTTCGTCCATGTAATGCGTTGAAAGTGCAATAGTTAAGTTTTCCGTCCGGCGCAGCTCTTCGAGCTTTTCCCAGATTTCCTGTCGCACATTCGGGTCTAAGCCGGTCGTCGGCTCGTCGAGCAGCAGAATTTTCGGACGATGAAGCAGCGCCCGCGCAATCACCAGACGACGCTTCATTCCGCCCGACAGATGATCGACTTTGGCGTCTGCCTTCTCTTTGAGCCTTATAAAGTCCAAAAGCTCGTCGGTTCTGGCTTCGGCGAAATCTTTCGCGAGTCGAAAATATCTGGAATAAATCAAAAGATTTTCCCGTACATTTAAATCCGGGTCGAGATTGTTTTCCTGCGGAACGACGCCAATCAGCGCGCGAATTTCACGCTCGTTTTTCCTGACATCGAAGCTTTCGACAAAAAGATTGCCGCCGGTCAAAGGCGAACGGCAGGCAATCATCCGCATCGTCGTGGATTTACCCGCGCCGTTTGCGCCCAAAATCGCAAAAGTCTCGCCGCGTTTCACATGAAAGTTTATGCCGTCAACCGCGCGCAGCGAGCCGAAATTTTTGATTAGATTTTGAGCTTCGATTGAATGCATAACCTTTTAATTTGTTACTATTTAGACGAAGACAAAGTCAAGCCTGAGATTTTTTGATTTTTTTCAGCAGCAGGGAAAACATCAATTTCTCGGTTTCGCTCAAATCGGAAAACATCGTTTCCTCTAATTTCACCCATTGCTGCTCGACTTTCGGCTTAATCTGCAAGCCTTTTTCGGTCAGATGCACACGCATCAAACGACCGTCTTTTCCGCATTTTTTCAGCGCGACAAAACCGGCTTTCTCCATCCGCACGACCATATTATTAATTGTCGGCGGTGATACCTGCAGATTACGAACTAAATCCGCCTGGCTCTGACCGTCGTTATCCCACAATGAATTTAAAACAAAAACCTGTCCGGCGTGTAAGCCAATTTCACACATCAGCTTTTCCAAATTCATCCGGTAACTATTTGTAATGTCTGTAAGAAGAGAGCTTAATGAATCTTTCATATATCTTTTATAACATATTAGTTAACTAATAATAAATTTATTAGCCAACTAAATTTAGCTAGCTGATGAATATATTATTAGCTAACTAATATAAAATCAAACAAAGAAGTAAATAAGATAAATAAAAAAGGCGTGAATCATAATCACGCCTTTTTCGTTTCTTGAATTTAAAGCAAATCTTAACCTCTTCCGCTTTTTTTCCAGTCGCTCAAAAATGAATCTAAGCCTTTATCCGTCAGCGGATGTTTGACGAGTTGTTGAATGACTTTAAAGGGAATTGTCGCCACGTCCGCGCCTGCCAGTGCGCAATCCACTATATGCATCGGATGGCGAATGCTGGCGGCGAGAACTTCGGTCGTAAATCCGTAATTATCATAGATTTGAACAATATCGCGGATGAGCTGCATTCCGTCCTGAGCGATGTCGTCGAGCCTGCCGATAAACGGGCTGATGTAGGTCGCGCCGGCTTTCGCGGCGAGAATTGCCTGAGCGGCGGAAAAACAAAGCGTGACGTTGACTTTTGTGCCTTCGCCGCGAAACGTGCGCGTCGCTTTCAAGCCTTCTAAAGTCAGAGGGCATTTAATCACCACATTCGGAGCGATTTTCGCGTATTTGCGACCTTCTTCCAGCATTCCGGCGGCTTCGAGGCTGGTGACTTCGACCGAAATGTCGCCCGGAACCATTTCGCAAATCTTGGCGATGTGTTCTTCAAAATTTACGTCTTTTTCTTTTGCAATCAATGACGGGTTGGTCGTCACGCCGTCAATCAAGCCCATCTCGCTGGCTTCGCGGATTTCGTCCAGATTAGCTGTGTCAATAAAAAATTTCATATTTCTCCTCTTAAAATTTCATAAAAATTATCTTTTCGGAATTCGGGCAGCGCTTTCATTGAATTTGTTTACTCGACCGGGTTTCGCAGCGTTCCGATGCCTTCGATTTCCACTTCGCAAACGTCGCCTTTGTTCAGTTTGGAAACGCCCGAAGGCGTTCCCGTAGCGATGATGTCGCCGGCGTTTAAAGTCATCATATTTGAGATATATCGTATCAAAAAATCAACCGGAAAAACCATCTGCGAAGTGCGCCCGTCCTGTTTTACAAGCCCGTTGACTTTTGTGACGACGCGGATGTCGGAAACGTCCAGCTCGGTTTCGATGAATGCGCCGATTGGACAAAATGCGTCGAAAGATTTCGCGCGCGTAAACTGCACGTCCCTGCGCTGTAAATCTCGGGCGGTGACGTCATTCAGACACGTATATCCGAAAACGTAATCGAATGGATTATCGCTTTCGGATAATTTGCGGCATTCGCGTCCGATAATGACGGCAAGTTCGCCTTCATGCTCGACCTGTGTGGATTGTTCGGGAATCACAATTGCCTCACCTTCGGTAATTAGAGCCGACGGCGCTTTCAAAAACAGAAGCGGTTCTTTCGGCACTTCGTTGCCGAGCTCGGCAGCGTGTTCGGCGTAATTTCTCCCGACGCAGACGATTTTTGAAGGCGTCGCGGGCGGCAGAAATTTGATTTCCGACACATCGAAGCTTTCAATCAGCTTTAACGTTTCCGACACGTCGCCGAATTCTTGTGTATCGGGAAAAGGGAAAACGCGATTGTTGTGCAGCGCGCCGTATTGCTCTTGATTATTATTTATAAAACGACAGATTTTCATAAAACTTTACGGAACGGTTTCGCTGACTACTTCCGAAGGCTCGCTCGCATTTCCGAATCTATCGACTGCCGTCACGTAATAAAAATATGTTTTGCCGGATTCGATTTTCGTGTCCTGAAAAGTATTGGCAGTCAAAAGATTAGGCGTCAGATTCTGCCATTCGGATTTTGGCAGCTCCGGATTTGTCGAGCGAAAAATACGATAACCGGCGATGTCTTTTTCAAGGTTCGTCGCAAAAAATATAGAGATTGTATCGAGCGTCGCGGCGATCGTTAAAGCGCCCGGCGCGGACGGCGCAAACGTATCTTTCGGAACGATTTCGACCGCATTTGAATCGGCGCTTTCAATCGGCTGACCGTTTGTCCCGAGCGAAACCGCGCGGACAAAATACCGGTAACCGCGTTCAAACTCAAAAAGCCTGTCGCTGAATTCGTTTCGCGTGACCGGAGCCGAATTCAACATTTTGCGCTGCGGCGTTTCTTTTTCGCTGCGATACACGTTGTAGCCGAGAACGTTCACCGGCTTTGAGCCGTCAACGTTTGACGTCGGCGGCTGCCACCGAAGCAAAATCGCTTCCTGCGAGACGGCGGGCACGTCGAGAGCCGGCGAAGCGGCAACTTTCGCCGTCGGCTCGATTAATAAAAAGTTGGAAAAACCGGCTTTCTGTCCGGCTGAATTAACAAAACGAATAGCGTAACGAAGCTTGACGGCTTGTCCGGCAAATTCCAGCGAATCCGTATAACTGATTTGTCGTCTCGCCAAATCTTCGGCGGAAATCGATACCGAGCCGATAAGCGTGCTGCGCGAAGCAAAATCTTCTTCCGTCAGCGAAGCGGGCGCGTCGAGCGGTTCCGCCAGACGATAAACATCAACCTGTTTAATACTGGAAACGCTTGAATCGGAGACGCTTTGAGCGGGAAGCAGCCAGGTTAGATTTACTTTATTGCCTTGTTGAAAGCCCGATATTTCGATGCGCTGCTGAGTTTTTTCAAGCGGAGGCTGAGGAGCTTTTCTTTTGCCGCAGCCCGCGCCTGTAAAAATAAGCAAAACAAATATTATAAACGCTAATGCTGCTTTAGGCGGAAAGCATCTGCTTAAATATGTAAGGTTTAATAGCTGGTTAAACATCCTTTTAAATTACAAGATATACTGGCTCAAATTTTGGTCTTTAATAATGCCTTCCAATTTTTCCTTAACGTAATATTCGTCGATTGTCTGATTCTTTTCTTCCAATTCGTTTCCGAGAAAGCTGATTTCCTCAAGCAGCTTTTCGAGCAGCGTGTGAAGCCTTCGCGCGCCGATGTCTTCGGTCGTTTTGTTGATATGCTCGGTCATCTCAGCCAGCGTGGAAATCGCTTCGCCGGTAAACTCCAGCTTTATGCCCTCCGTGTTAAGCAGTGCTTGATATTGCTTAATAAGCGAATTTTTAGGTTGTGTAAGAATTCGCTTAAGGTCGTCAATCGTTAAGGACTCAAGCTCGACGCGGATGGGAAAGCGCCCCTGCAGCTCCGGAATTAAATCCGAAGGCTTGGAAACGTGGAAAGCTCCGGCGGCGATAAAAAGAATATGCTCGGTGTTGACCATTCCGTAGCGGGTATTGACGGTCGTTCCTTCGACAATCGGCAGCAAATCGCGCTGGACGCCTTCGCGTGAAACGTCCGGACCGCCCGACGAACCGCTTTCGCGTCCGGCTATTTTGTCGATTTCATCCAGAAAAACGATGCCCGAATTTTCGGTTTTCTCGATAGCCATGCGCGTGATATTGTCCATATCAACGAGGTTTTCCTGTTCTTCGCGCAGCAGATATTCTCTGGCTTCGGCAATTTTTATCTTGCGATGCTTGGTCTTTTTGGGAAAAAGATTTCCCAGCATATCGCCGAAATTGACGCCCATTTCTTCCATGCCCTGCCCGCCGACAATATCAATCATCGGCGTCGAGCGGTCTTGCACGTCAACCTCAATTGGTCGGTCGTCCAATTCTCCGTTTTTCAACTGTTCGCGCAGCTTTTCGCGCGTGCGGTTGGTTTTCTGCCGGTCTTCCAGACTCGTGAAATCGTTTTCGTCGTCGTTATTCGAAGTGTAATAGGCATTTGTCGGCGGATATAAAATGTCCAGAATTTTTTCCTCGACGTTTTGTTCGGCTTGCTGTCGGACTTCTTCAAAAGCCGTCTGTTTGGTCATATCGACGGCGACTTCCGTCAGCTCGCGAATCATGCTTTCCACATCGCGCCCGACGTATCCGACTTCGGTAAATTTCGACGCTTCGATTTTGATAAACGGCGAGTTTGCCAGCCGCGCCAGTCGCCGCGCGATTTCGGTTTTGCCGACGCCGGTCGAGCCAATCATCAGAATATTTTTCGGCAGAACGTCCTGCGCCAGTTCGGGCGGAAGCTTCTGGCGGCGGATGCGATTGCGCAGCGCGACCGCTACGGCGCGTTTCGCCAGCGTTTGACCGACGACGTATTTGTCGAGCTGCTCGACAATCTCGCGGGGCGTTAAATCGTCTAATTTCGGTTTTTCCACGGTTTCACCGGATAGATATATCGGCATTTTAAATTTCTTCTAAAATAATATTCGAATTTGTGTAGATACAGATTTCGCCGGCGATTTTCAGAGCTTCTTCGGCAATTTCCCGCGCCGACAATTCCGTATGTTTCATCAAAGCGCGCGCGGCGGCAAGCGCGAACATACTGCCCGAGCCGACCGAAAGCAAGCCTTCGTCGGAAGCTATAACGTCGCCTTTGCCCGAAATCAGAAACGCGCCGCCCGTGTCGGCGACAATCAAAAGCGCTTCCAGATTGCGCAGAATTTTATCCGTGCGCCAATCTTTACTCAGCTCGATCGCCGCGCGTTCCAGTTGTCCCTGATACTGCTCCAGCTTCGTCTCAAAGCGCGTTAAAAGCGAAAAAGCGTCGGCGGTCGCGCCGGCAAAGCCGACCAGAATCTTATCGTTGTGAATGCGCCGGACTTTGCGCGCATTGCCTTTAATGACGGTTTCGCCGAGCGTGACCTGCCCGTCGCCAGCCATCGCGGTTTTTCCGTCGCGCCTTACGAGCAGCACGGTCGTCGAGCGAATCGAGTTTTGTGAATTCATCATCAGATAAATAATGATAAAGGTTTAATTTCAAATGCTCAAATTGACAGAGTCGCCCCGTTTGGTTGAACATTATCGAAGTCGTATGAGCAAACCGCGAATCGGAATCACAATGCGTCTGGAGATGGATACCCGCCGTTTTTATCTGGGACGCGATTACAGCGAAGCAATCGAGGCTCTGGGCGCGATACCTTTTCATTTGAGCCTCATTCCGAACGAAGACTATATCGCCGAAGCTTTGAAAAATCTGGACGGCGTTTTGCTGCCCGGCAGCGATACGGATGTTGACCCGATTTATTTCGGCGAAGAGCCGCATCCGAAACTGAAAATTATTATTCCGGAAAAGGAAAAGACGGATTTTCTGGTTTTGGAGCAGGCGGAAAAATTGAAAACTCCGATTTTGGGGATTTGTTTCGGGATGCAGGCGCTGAACGTTTCGCGCGGCGGCAGTCTTATTCAGGACATAGAATCGCAGATTCCGAAGGCTTTCAAGCACGAACAGGGCAAGCCGCTCGAACGCAATTCGCATACAATTGAGATTGAAAATGAAAGCTTACTGGCGAGTTTGACTGTAAATAAAACGGGCGTGCGCGTCAATTCGCATCATCATCAATCAATTAAAGCCGTCGGCGAAAACTTAAAAGCGACCGCCTGGGCAAAAGACGGCGTGATTGAATGCATCGAAGATACGCGCGGCGACCGTTTCGTGTTGGGTGTCCAGTGGCATCCGGAGCTTTCGTGGAAAACGGACGAATTATCGAGAAATATTTTTGAAACTTTTATCGCAAACTGCAAGTAATTAATTATGGCAAAACTTCAACGCAAAGCCGTTAAACTCGGCTTGGAAAAAGTTTTAGACGAACAAATCGGGCTTTTAAAAAATCAACGAATCGGTTTGATTTGCAATCAGGCTTCCGTGAATCACCAGTTCCGGCACGCGGCGGATTTGTTTTTTGAAAATGCAGATATAAATCTGACGACGCTTTTCGGACCGCAGCACGGCATTCGCGGCGATGTGCAGGACAATATGATTGAAACCTCGCATACGATTGACCGCCAGACAGGTCTGCCGGTTTATTCGCTCTACAGCGAAACGCGCGAACCGACGGCGGAAATGCTTGCCAACGTCGATACTGTAGTTTTCGATTTGCAGGACGTCGGTTGTCGCGTTTACACGTTTGTCTACACGATGGCGAATGCGATGCGGGCTTGCGCGAAACTCGGCAAAAAAATGATTGTGCTCGACCGCCCGAATCCGATAAACGGCATCGAAGTCGAGGGAAATCTGCTGGAAAAAGGACACGAATCATTTGTCGGGATGTTTCCGATACCGATGCGTCACGGCTTGACGAGCGGGGAATTGGCAAAGCTGTTTAACGCAGAGTTTTCAATAAATTGCGAGCTGGAAGTTGTGACAATGGATGAATGGTCGCGCGAGGATTTTTACGATGAAACGGACGCGCCGTGGGTGATGCCTTCGCCGAATATGCCGACCGTCGATACGGCGGTTGTTTTTCCGGCAACAGTTTATTTTGAAGGCACGCAGGTTTCTGAAGGTCGCGGAACGACGCGCCCGTTCGAGATTGTCGGCGCGCCTTATATCAACTCGAATAATTACGCGGAAACTTTGAATT
>DASVWG010000435.1:0-2746 GCA_036389695.1 Pyrinomonadaceae bacterium | reverse complement strand
GTGCGCGATAACTTCCGAGCTGAGCTTATCGTAAGTCGAAAACGCTTCGTTCAAATCTCCTGATTTTCTGAGCGCGGTTTCCGTCCGGTCGAAAACTTCGTCCAGACCGACGAGCGAATTTGCCGGACGACCCAAAATTTTCGCGCCCGCTTCGGAAGCAAATCCGAGCAGCGCGAACTCCGGCGCGTAAAGCCGGACAAACGGCGCGATTTCCAGAATCAGCGGGTGAAGCGGGTAAAGCGAAACGAATCTTTGCTCGCTCCAGCGAAAGCTCGGCAAAAGCCCGCGAAAATACGTATAAATTTCGTGAACGAGACTCTGCGTCTGCCGGTGTTTGGGGAAAATATGCGTATCGACGATGCGATACAGATGTTCCTGGTCGAGATAATCAATCGTGTAATTGCGCGCGATGGCGGCATTGACGCCGTCCGCTCCGGCGATGTCGTCGTCCAGCGCGACGGCGACGAAAACATTCAGATTCTTCGACAGCTCAGCCAATTCGCCGAGCAAAACGCCATCGTCGCGCGCGACGCGGCTGGCGCGGTCATGCGCGGTGTCGATGATGATGACAAACGGCAAATCGCCCGCTTTGTCCGCCGCGATTTTTAACAGTTCTGCGAGCGAGCCGCCCAGATTTACCGCGTCGATTTCGATTGCCAGCGCCAGCGCTTCGCGCAGTTCTTCCAAAAGCGTCGCGTGCGTTCCGCGCCGCACGTAGGCGACCGGATGACGGCGGCGTTTCAGGCGCTGAGCGCTGGCGGCGACTATCGGCTCGGTCACGCGCGAGCGCAGCTCGGCGTGCGAGACAATCGCGCCGAGCGTCGCCAGAAAATGACTTTTGCCGACGCCGCGATACCCGGCAAGCGCCTTTGCCGCGCCGTTAAACGGCTGCACATCGGCGACTTTATCCAGCCATTTCGCCATCATTTCCGCCGTCTGGTCGGTAAAATGATACGCCGAAAGCGTCTCCGAAGGGTCGGCAATAAAGTCCTGCAAGCCGCGATACGGGCGAACTTCAACCAAATCTTTTACTTTTTCTTGAATGCGTTTCATTGGACAGTCAAAGTTTTCTAAATTGCTAAATCGGGAAAGGAAATTTACGTCGGTATTTTCTGGGAATGCGGATGTTTACGCGCCGAAAGAAACGGCGCTGGTTATACTTTAGCAGTTTTTCGCGCGGGATTAAATACTTTTCGTTAAGTTTTGTAAATTTATTTCGGATTTACCAACCTTTTTCTCCATTCTGCGCATCTTAAAAGCATTGCTTTAGCAATCACTTTAAATATA
The DNA here is from genome assembly GCA_036389695.1 of Pyrinomonadaceae bacterium. Taxonomy (GTDB): domain Bacteria; phylum Acidobacteriota; class Blastocatellia; order Pyrinomonadales; family Pyrinomonadaceae; genus JALZHR01. The sequence continues at coordinate 1,459 of DASVWG010000435.1, read as the reverse complement.
CAATTCACTTATCGGCTTGAAGGTAATTTCTTGGAGGCATAATGCGTAAGGAAAAGATTCGGAAATTTACGGCGTTTCTTCTTGTTTCGGCTGTCTGGTTGAGCGCACTGGCGCTGCCCGCGAGCGTTTTCGCGCAGACCAATCCGCAGGCACAGACCACACAGAACGACAAAAAGAAAAAAGATAAAAAACAAAAAGATTCCAGCAAACAGGACACAACTCAACAACAGCAATCGACCAATAATCCAAAAGCGCCGCTCACCGCCAACGAAGACCCGAACATGATCGGCAAGCGCAATATCAATAAAGGTTCGGACAGCTTTTTCGGCTGGCTCGGCGGCTCGCAGGCAAAAGAGCTCGAGCTCGGCAGACAAATCTCCGTGCAAATCGAACAGCAAGCCAAACTGGTCGAAGACCCGGTTATCACCGAATACGTCAACCGCGTCGGTCAAAACATCGTGCTTCACTCGGACGCGAAAATTCCCTTTACGATTAAAGTCATCCAGGGCGACGAAGTCAACGCATTTGCTCTTCCGGGCGGATATTTTTACGTTTACACGGGCTTGATTTTAGCCGCCGACAACGAAGCCGAGCTGGCGGGCGTGATGGCGCACGAAATCGCGCACGTCGCCGCGCGTCACGCGATGGAAAACTCCGGCAAAGGAACGCTGATGAATTACGGAATCCTGGCGGGAATCATCTTCGGCGGACCGATCGCCTCGACGATTCTGCAAAACGTCGGCGGCATCGGCAGCTCCTTAGCGTTTTTCAAATTCAGCCGCGGCGCGGAAACCGAAGCCGACAAGCTCGGCGTACAGTATCTCTACGCCGCCGGTTACGACCCGACCGCGATGTCCACGATGTTTGAAAAGCTCGCCTCGCGCAACAAGAAAAAACCGAACACCTTGCTGAAGCTTTTCTCGACGCACCCGCAATCGGTTGACCGCCGCGACACCAGCTTGAATCTGGTCGCGCGTTTTCCCGAAAAACAGGAATACGTCATCAGCACCTCGGAATTTCAGCGCGTCAAAAACCGTCTGATGAAAATGACCAACGCCAAAGCGCAGGTCATCTCGGACATCGACGAAAACGGCGAGTCCAAACCGACTTTGAAACGTCGCCAGCCGACCTCGGACGACCCGAACGCGCCGACCGACACGACCACCAAGCCGAACGACGAAAAGGACAAACCGCAGCTCAAGCGCCGCGACGCCGAGCCGCCGCCGAAGCCCAGTCCGAGTCCTGAAAACTAAAATAAGGCAAAAGTAAAAAGGTAAAAGGCAAAAGCGAGGATGAAAATTTCCTCGCTTTTGCCTTTTTACTTTGGGCAGAAACGCGACAGTTATGGAGCGTGTCTCAAGATGAAATACTGGAAACGCGAATTTCAATCAGCGTGTCTGATTATTAAACTTGAACACGCTCCATAACTGTCGCGTTTCTGCCTATTTGCCTTAATCCA
>DASVWG010000434.1:0-14124 GCA_036389695.1 Pyrinomonadaceae bacterium | reverse complement strand
ATATATTACCTTTGCAAGATTTCTTGCTAATATGTCAAAACGGTAATTTTTACACAACACTTACCGATTAACATCTAGTTTCTAGGAGAAATAAAATGAAAAAAATCGCTTTCACGCTGTTCTTAGCGTTTATCTTCGTGTTTTCACTTTCAATCAATGCCGTGGCTGACGATGGTAATATCGGTCACGGCAGAACTGACTGCGGCGCTGCTAATCAGCCGCCTTGCCCAGTCGCTGAGCCGATTGAGACTGCTGAAGACACGACAATTTTTAAAACTGTGATTGATTATTTAGCACAGTTGTTCGGTTAATAGCAACCGATTTCTAAACTTTTTTCAGCCTCTTTTTGCTGTTTATTCGCGAGGCTTTTTCTTAGTGTGCGCTTTTTCCTCTTTTTTCGTGTCAGAAGTCAGCCGTCCGCCGTCGAATCGGTAGGGCTGAACCGCGCCCGTTGATTCGGGCGGCTTGTGTATAATTTTGTCTATTTTGCCTTGCTGCGCGTCGCGTTTTTGAGACAGCTTGAAATTTATAAAATCGGCTATCTCACGGAGTTCCTGTTTAGTAAACTCGGAAAACGGGATATTTTCCAGTTCTTCCGGCAGCGGCGCAAAGCTTTCCGGCGCAAAATGTCTTAAGGCTTCGCTTTCGTCGACGCCGATAATTTGCGCTAGTTGGATGACTGTGTCGCGACGGGTGCCGCTTTGTCCGTTTTCGATTCGTGACAATTGTGTCACGGTGATTTTGGACTTTTCGGCGATGTACTTTTGTCTTATCCCGCGCGATTGTCTTTGCTGCCGGAGCCAGCGACCGAATTCACGGTGCAGGGCGGCGCTTGATTTTGTTTTCGACATGAACTGAAATGTTTGTCTTTATAAAAACCTTAACATTGAGCCATAATCTTTTCATAATTTCAATTTATTTTCAATCAAAAATGAGGCGGAAGCTAAGGCAAAGCGCAAAATGGAAAGTGAGAAACGGCGGATTGATGCTTTCAATTTTGCATTTTGCGTTTTGCATTTTGCGTTTTCGTCGCGCCTGCGGTTGATAATTTCCGTCCAAATCGGCAATAATTACCCTTTTGCCTTTGTTTTGCAAAATTGCGTTGAACCGACAAGCAAAGCTGAGGTTTGCAAATATCTCAATTTTTAGATTAGACAACATAGGTGATTTTCGAATGGAATTTATAATTCTTTGTCTGATTCCCGCATTGGGGATTTTCGGATTAGTGGTGATGGCATTTAAATCTTCATGGGTCAGCAAGCAGGCTGCCGGTGAAGAAAATATGGTCGAGCTGTCGAATTATATCGCGAAAGGCGCGATGGCGTTTTTAAAAGCGGAGTGGATAATTTTAGCTTATTTCGCCGCCGCGGCGGCGATTCTTCTGGCTTGGTCGGGCACATTGGTTGAAACTTCTTCGCCCGTCATCGCGCTTTCATTTATTATCGGCGCGGTATTCAGCGCGACTGCCGGATACATCGGGATGAATGTTGCGACCAAAGCGAATGTCAGAACAACACAGGCGGCGAGAACCGGTCTGAAAGGCGCGCTTCAGGTAGCCTTTACGGGCGGAACGGTGATGGGACTCGGCGTTGCGGGACTCGCCGTTTTGGGTCTCAGCTCGCTTTTTATTCTTTTTTATAATCTTTATGTCGTCAGCACCGGCGGGACGGTAAACGGCGTGGCGATGGAGAAAGCGATTGAGGTGCTGGCGGGTTTTTCGCTGGGCGCTGAATCGATTGCGCTTTTTGCCAGAGTCGGCGGCGGTATTTATACCAAAGCGGCTGACGTCGGGGCAGATTTGGTCGGTAAAGTAGAAGCGGGGATTCCCGAAGACGACGTGAGAAACCCGGCGACTATTGCCGATAACGTCGGCGATAACGTCGGCGACGTTGCCGGAATGGGAGCCGACCTTTTCGGCTCATATGTGGCGACGATTCTGGCGACGATGGTGCTCGGACGCGAGATTGTCGTCAGCGACAATTTCGGCGGTCTTTCGCCGATGCTTCTGCCGATGCTGATTGCCGGACTGGGGATTATTTTTTCTATTATCGGTTTTTCGCTGGTGAGAATTTCCGACGATAAAGGAAATGTGCAAAAGGCGCTGAATCTCGGAAACTGGACTTCGATTATTATTACGACGATTGCCTGTTACTTTATCGTGATGTGGATGATGCCTGCCAGTATGACTTTAAGAGGTCATACCTTCACCAATACGGGAGTTTTCATGGCGATTTTAGTCGGGTCGATTGTCGGCGCTCTGATGAGTATCGTGACCGAATATTACACATCGATGGGCAAACGTCCGGTTAATTCAATCGTGCAGCAATCCGATACCGGCGCGGCGACAAATATTATCGGCGGTCTTTCCGTCGGGATGGAATCGACTTTGGTTCCGACACTCGTTCTGGCGTCCGGTATTTATTTATCTCATTACTTTGCCGGATTATACGGCGTGGCGATTGCGGCTGCCGGTATGATGGCGACGACGGCGATGCAGCTTGCCATCGACGCTTTCGGACCGATTTCCGATAACGCCGGCGGCATTGCCGAGATGAGCGGTCTGCCGAAAGAAGTCAGAGCCAGAACGGATATTTTAGACGCTGTCGGAAATACGACGGCGGCAACCGGTAAAGGTTTCGCCATTGCTTCGGCTGCGTTGACGGCTCTGGCATTGTTTGCCGCTTATGTCGGGCTCGCCGGTATCAGCTCGATTGATATTTATAAAGCGGACGTGCTCGCCGGATTATTCGTCGGCGGAATGATTCCTTTTATCTTTTCTTCGCTGGCTATCGCCGCGGTCGGCAGAGCGGCGATGGCGATGGTGCAGGAAGTCAGACGCCAGTTTAGAGAAATTCCGGGAATTATGGAGTATAAAGCGACGCCGGAATATGATAAATGCGTCGCTATTTCCACCAAAGCGTCTCTCAGAGAAATGATGCTTCCGGGCGCAATTGCTTTAATTACTCCGATTATCGTCGGATTTGCTTTCGGACCGGAAGTTTTGGGAGGTTTATTAGCCGGCGTTACCGTTTCAGGCGTCCTAATGGGAATGTTTCAAAACAATGCGGGCGGCGCGTGGGATAACGCTAAAAAATCATTTGAAGCGGGCGTAATGATTAACGGGAAAATGCAGTATAAAGGAAGCGAAGCTCATAAAGCGAGCGTGACCGGCGATACGGTCGGCGACCCGTTCAAAGATACTTCGGGACCTTCGATGAATATCCTGATTAAGCTGATGAGCATCGTCGCCTTGATTATTGCCCCGCACATCGCCATTAAATCAAATCAGCGACCGCACGCTGAAATAACGCCAAAAGCTCAAGTGGAAAGAACAGTTGAAGTTCATACTGAAAATAAACTGTAAAAGAAATCGGCTAACTGTTCATTAAAGGAAACCTATTTAAAGGAAAATTCAAACAGGATGGACAGGATAGACAGGATAAAAAATCAAACCACTAGATTTTGAATTTTCTTTATCCTGTTCATCCTGTCTATCCTGTTTGAATTTTTGCTGAATAATGTTCACTCTGAAAGTTCAATCGAAAAAGCGCGAGGAAATGATTGAAATCACGCGCGAGGTCGAGAGGCTTTTGCCGGACGGCGGCGAAGGCGTCTGCCTTCTTTTCACGCAGCACACGACCTGCGGTTTGACGATAAACGAGAACGCCGACCCGGACGTGAAAAGCGATATGCTTTTGTTTCTGAAAAACACGATTCCGCAGTTTTATGAAGGTTTCCGCCATTTTGAACACAACTCGGACGCGCATATAAAGTCGTCGCTCGTCGGCTCGAGCGTTACCGTTCCGTTTGAAAACGGCAAGCTCCTGCTCGGTCGCTGGCAGGGAATCTACCTGTGCGAATTCGACGGCGCGCGTGAGAGAAAAGTTCTGGTGAAGATTATTTAAACGCGGAACGATGAATGCGGAACGCGGAACGATAAAGCAATTTTGAGTTTTGAATTAATGGTTTTCGATAATTTAAAATTCAAAATTCAAAACTTTCTTTCGTTCATCGTTCATCGTTCCGCGTTCATCGTTTCGATTAATTTTTCTTTCGCGGGAAAACCAGAATCGCGTCGCTGACGCTTCTTTCGCCTTCTTTGTCCGAAGGCTTGTTGGCGACTTTGCCGTCCAGAAACATCGTCGTCGAGCCGCCGCCGTCCAGATTCATCGCGTCCTGTGCGCCGAGCTCCAGCAGAAACGCGGCTAATTCGTTCAGATTCATCCCGACGCTGTAGCCCGCCTGCCGACCGTCAACCGTCACCAGCAAAAATTTTCCGTCTTTTAATTTCGCCGCCGCCGTGCGCGGATGGCGCGTTTCGACAAATTCTTTCGAAGATTTTTCCTGCTGCCACGTAATTTCGATTTTACCGTTTTTGATTAATTGAGGAACGCCGCCGGTAATGTCTTCGGAAGCGGGAAAAGGCGCGGAAAGTTTTGGCTTAAGAGCCAAATAATCGCCGAATTTTGCATAGTGGTAAAAGAACTCCACCTCCGCTTTAATTTTCGCGTAACGCAAAAGCTCTTCCCGCCGTTTGCCGCTTGCCGATAACACAAAACCGTCCGGCGGAATCAGGCTGCTGCCTTTTCCATCCGTCACCTGCACAATTTTTCGCTGGCGCACGATTACTTCCAGACCGTTTGGATTCGTCAAAGTCGTGCGGTTAAATTCGGGAGTAAAAACAAGCAATTCGTCCTGTTTGCGTTCGCGGTTAATACCGGATAACTCTAAAAACTGCTCGCCGACGCTAAGCGTCGCGCTTAAATTCAAATGCTCGAAATAGACTTCGGTTTTATCCGCTTTGTTTTCGATTAAAAAAGCAATTCGCCCGTTATAATCTTCGCTCAAAAGTTTTCCGTCAATCTTCAAAACTCCCGTCGGGTCGCCCGCGAAAATGCTTCTGTCGAGCCGGAAAAATCCGCCGTTTATCGCCGCCAACGCGCCGTATCGCGCGGCAATCGAAGAAGTTTTTTCCAAGCCGATTGCCGCGTCCATCGCGTGCGCGACGTCGAGCCGCACTTTCGTTAAATCGAGCCGCAGTAAATTGATGCGAACGGGTTCTTCCTTCGTCCCGCGCGTCATTTCGGCGTATTCGACGCCGTCCTGAATCGTTTTAAATTCCTGCGCGAAAATAGAAAAGCAAAGAAAAATCGTCCACAGGTACGCGCCGAGAAACACAGATATTTTTTTCATAAAGATTTTAATGATTGCCGCGCGCTCTTTTCGCCGTTTATTCGTATTTTTACTTGAAAATTTATCACAAACAATAAATTTTGTTTCGCCCCGCCGGAAATAAATTCGGCGGCTTTGGTACTTTTTGCTTTGAAAATCCGCTATTGCAATTAAGGAGCGTTTTGCTCCGGCAATTATTTATTTATTCAAAGGAGCAATTTTTCAAATGATAAATCATATTTCCATCGGCGTTCACAACCCGGAAAAAGTCGCGCGGGTTTTAGCTGAATTGTGGGGCGGAACGGTTATTCCTTTCCCGCCGTGCCCGAATTCCTACATCGCGCTCGCCAACGACGGCAAAGGCACGGGCGTGGAAGTGACGCCCGCCAACACCGTTTTAGTGCCGGGCGAAGGCTTGCCGCCGGAAGAAAATTTCGACGCGCAGACGCCGACCGAAGAATACGAAGCGAAATTTGTCGCCGACGATTATGCGCCGCGCTACGTCGCCACGCATCTGAACATCAACACGCATTTGAGCGAACCGGAAGTCAAGGCAATCGCCGGGCGCGAAGGCTGGCGCGTTTTGACCTGCAATCGCGGCGAAGGCTTGTTTCAGTTAATCGAGCTGTGGATTGAAGACCGCTTTATGCTGGAAGTGATGACGCCGGAACAGACCGCGCGCTACATCGAAATTTTCAGCCCCGAATCCATCGCGGCGCTGCAAGCGCAGTTTTTATCGGCGATACCGGAGACGGCAACCGATTTGAGTCTGGTCGGCTAGTTTAAAACGCAAAATGCAAAATGCAAAATGCAAAATGTAAGGAAAGATTTAATCTTAAATTCTAAATCCTAATATTTTGCATTTTGCATTTTGCATTTTGCATTAATAAACGTTTTGCATTTTTAACGTTTTCGTTTTTTCTTAATATCTTTTCTCACCTCGTCCAAATTTTCAGGAAATCCGGCGGTCGGCATCAAGGTCGGTTCTCCCATAATGACGGGTTTTCCCATCCAGCCGTCTTCAAATTCAACGGCTTCATAATTTTTTGTCGCCTGAGTAAACGACGGCGGCACGCGATTTTGTTGAAGCACGGATTGGACGTCGACATTTACCGGCTCCGTTTTCGGTTGATTAAAAGCGAAAATTCCGGTGAAAACTCCCGCGCACAGCGAAACGACGGCGGTCGCCATTTTTGAGAGGCGGCGCTTGACCGCCTGCCAGCCGACCGGACAATCCTTCGTTAAAATCGTGCCGTCTTTGCGGCGATAAAATCTGACGCAGACGCGACCTTCCGACGTCAGCAAAAGGTTTTCCGCCTCGTCGCCCGTCATTCCCGAAAGGTTGTAGACGTTTAAGCTGCACTGCGAGCAGAAACGCCGGCGCTCGTCGCCGACCATTTCGTTCCAGTCTGCCGCGCACGGGCTGGCGATATGGATATTGTTAAGCGGATTCGTAAATGTTTTCATAAAGCCTCCGATTCTTTAGACGCCCGAAACAATCTTTTGTTCCTGAAGAACGAAAGAAAAACCGGCGGCTTGCGCAATTATTCGGCGAAATTTTCCCATCTGCCGCGCCAGTCGAAGCTTTCCAGCGCGGAAAATCGTTTTTTGTAATCGTAAAAGGAACTTCCTTCGTAAGCGTAGCCCGAATAATAAAACTTTTTCCCGTTTTCCATTGCGTAGCGGATTTCCAGAAGCATCGTCAGAATGCCGAGACTGCGTTTTTCCCGCGAAGGCTCAAACATTCCGTAAATGCTCGAAATCGCTTCTCGCCCGACGTCGAAAAAGCTGGCGGCAAGCAGATTTCCCCGCTCGAAAACGCAGACTTCGAGCGCCTCGCACGGCACGGCGGCAGGCTCTTCGGAAAGAAAATTGTAAATCGAATCGGGAACGCCGGATTTGAAGCGCCGCTTGTGGCGCCCGAACAAATTTTCCTTTTCCGCGTCGATTCGCGCGGGGCGAATTATCGTTTCCAAATCCCTGTTTTTATTCAAAACGCGGCGCTGGCTTTTGGAAAACTTAAAATCGGCGAGACGAATGCGGAGCGGCAAAACGCGGCGGATTTCATATTCGTAAAAGCCCAGATTGTAACGAAAAAAATGCACGCCGAAATGCCGCCAGCCCTCGCGCCAGAGCGCGTCCATCTCGCCGGGCGCGGCTTGAAAGGAAAAAAATTCTTCGTTGATGAAAGAAAATCGTTCGGTCATGGCGTTCAGAGATATTTTAAATCACACAGGCAGAAACGCGACAGTGATGGAGCGTGTCTTTGAAACGATGAATGCGAAACGATGAACGATGAATTGCAGATTCCGAGAATCGAATTCATCGTTTCGCGTTCATACTTCCGCGTTAAAAACACGCTCCATTACTGTCGCGTTTCTGCCCTTTTGTTATTTATTCGCTAGCTTGCCGCCGCTTCCGTAGTCTCTTCCGCCGCGACTTCTTCTTCATAGGTCACGGGCGTTTCCGCCGGATATTCGTTCACGACATATTGCGCCTGGCGCGCTTCTTCGGCGCGTTTTTCGACGGCTTCCTTGGCTTTGAGCATCGTGCAGCTGCCTTCAAAAATCGCGCCGTCTTCAATCACCAGACGCGGCGTTTGAATATTGCCGATGACGCGCGCCGTACGTCCGAGCTCGACTTTTTCCGTCGCGATAATATCGCCGTTGACCGTGCCGCCGACCGTCGCCGCCGACACCAGAATATCGGCATCGACCTGTCCGCCCGAACCGATTATCAGCAGACCGTTATCGGAAATCACGCGTCCCGTCAGATGACCGTCAATGCGGAGCATCGCCTGAAAAGTCGTCTCGCCCGTTAAAACCGTGCCCGCGCCGACATAACCGCTCAGGCGACCTTCCTTGATGTCGCGCGCGATTGATTCGCTCTCGGTCATCGCGCCGCGACTCGAAGTCGGCTGAGCGGTTTCCTGATGCTGATAGCTGCCGTAAGCGTTCCCCGAAGCTGTCGGCTGTTGCTGCTGCTGCTGCTGATATTGCGGTGTTTCGTTCGATGGTTCCGTCTTGGAACTGCTGCGCCCCATTCTAATCATAATAAAAAACCTCTCCGACCCGCCCGATGACAATTGGAAATTGTCTGCCCCAAAGCAAACGCGAGCCTTTTTTAATTGTCGATTTTAATTTTTTAAGGAAATCTAGACTTCCAGTTGGTCTTTTTATAATAGATGCTTTGCCGCGCCGTGTCTAGGTTTTTGGCGGAATTTGTAGTAAAGTTGCAAATTTCGGATTAGTCATTAGTCCTTTGTCCTTTGTCCTTCGCAAATTGAATATAAATTACGTTCTCGAATTTGTTTCAATTAGCAACTGACAAACGGCAACGGACAACTAACCAAAGATTATGTTTGTAGAAAGCAAGACGAAAACGAAATTACTCAAAAAAATGGGCAGAGCGCTCGCCGATTTTTCGATGATTGAAGACGGCGATAAAGTGATGGTGTGCCTTTCGGGCGGCAAAGACAGCTACACGATGCTGGAACTTTTGCTCGACGTGCAGCGCCGCGCGCCCGTCAAATTTGAAATTCTCGCCGTCAATCTCGACCAGAAACAGCCGGATTTTCCCGAAGAGGTTTTGCCGAATTATCTGGAAAGCATCAATGTCAATTACCGCATCGTCGAAGAAGACACGTATTCGGTCGTCAAAGCGCACATTCCCGAAGGCAAAACTTTCTGCTCGCTCTGTTCGCGTCTGCGGCGCGGCATTTTGTATTCGACGGCGATTGAAGAAAATTGTACGAAAATCGCGCTCGGTCATCACGCCGACGACATCATCGCCACGTTTCTGCTGAATTTATTCTACGTCGGGCAGCTGAAAGCGATGCCGCCTATCCTGCGCTCGGACGCCGGAACAAACACCGTCATCCGCCCGCTCGCTTATTGTCAGGAAGCGGAAATCGCGAAATTCGCCGAAGAAAAACAATTTCCGATTATTCCCTGCAACCTGTGCGGCTCGCAGCCGAACCTGAAACGCGCCCGCGTCAAAAGATTAATCAACGAGCTGGAAAAAGAAATCCCGTTTATCCGCTCGTCGATTATGACCGCGCTTTCCAACGTTACCGGCTCGCACCTTCTGGACACCGCGCTTTACGATTTCAAAAATTTCGAGCCGATTATCAAACAAATCCCGCGCGGGCACGGCTCGGTCGAAAAGGAACTCGACGAAATCTTCGACCACTCGGAAGCGAATCTGGCGCTGAACAAAAGCAGCCTGCCGATTGTCGAATCGCTGATTGGTTAAGTCAGAACCATCTGCGGTAGCGGATGGTTAAAGTCAGAAAAGTCGAGATTTAAATATAATTTGCAGGGTCACAATCATCTTTGAGATTTGAGAAATGATTGCGAATTAACCGGTGTGATGAGAGTTCATCACACCGGTTAATTTTTTAAACGCGAATTATTTTTAGGGCACGAACGCATTCGGAACGGGCTGGTCGCTTGCGGTTCCGAATTGAGTCGCGGTAAATCCGGCGGTCGAGCGGAGCAGATACCAGTTGCCGTCGCGATAGACAGCCAAATCGGTTTTGCCGTCGCCGTCGTAATCCGCCGGAACGGGTTTATCGGTCGAAGCGCCGAACTGCGCCGCCGTAAAGCCGAGATTCGAGCGCAGCAGATACCACGTGCCGTCCGCCGGACGATAAACCGCGACGTCCGTTTTGCCGTCGCCGTCGTAATCGGCGGCGACGGGCTTATCGGAGCTGATGCCGAATTGCACGCCGAAAAATCCGTCGCGGCTTTGCTGCACATACCACGTGCCTTCCGCCGCGCGATAAACCGCTAAATCCGCTTTCCCGTCGCCGTCGTAATCGGCGGTCACGGGCTTGTCCGATGCGATGCCGAACTGCTCGGCGCGGAAAGAATCGCTCGCGCTGTTTAAGATATACCAGTTGCCCGCGCGGTAAACCGCCAAATCCGCTTTATCGTCGGCGTCGTAGTCAGCCGGAACGGGAATGTCGCCCGTCTGACCGAAATGCGCGGCGACAAACGAATTGTTCGAGCTGTTCAGACGATACCAGTCGCCGTCGCGGAAAACCGAGACGTCCGTTTTCCCGTCGCCGTCAAAGTCAGCCGGCGCGGGCTTGTCCGAAGCGATGCCGAATTGAATGCCGCTGCTTTGATTGTTTGCGCTGTTGAGCCAATACCATTCGGCAGCGGTCGAGGGACGAAAGATGGAAACGTCGGCTTTGCCGTCGCCGTCAAAATCAAAATCGCGCGGCGCGTTGTTCAGATAGCGGGCGAGAATCGGATTGACTGAATATTTATCGTGTATGTTGTAGCCGACGATAAGGATTTTTCCGTCCGGCTGCACCGCGACATTGTTCGCTACGCTATTGCCCGGCGCGCCGAAATTTGCCGTGACAACCGTACCGCCGACGCCGAAAGAGAGGTCGGGCGAGCCGTTGGTATTAACCCGCGCAACCACGACGATTGACGTTGAAAATGAACTGTCTGACCGGCTGCCGGTCAACAGTATTTTACCGTCGGGCTGGATTGTAAACGACCGAAAACGGTCATATTGCCCGCTCACGGACGGCATCGTCACGACGCCGTTCGTGCCGAAAGAAGCATCCAGGCTGCCGTTCGGCTGGTAGCGCAGCAAAAAGTATCTGAGCTGCGGAACGCCCGTTCCGACGATACCGTACAGGACGATTTTACCGTCGGGCTGCAACTGCGCTGCGCCGCCGTAATGATCGTCGTTGGCGAGATTCGTGATGACCACGCCATTCGTCCCGAACGAAGCGTCCGCGCTGCCGTCCGCGTTTAATCCGAAGAGCACAAACCCGCGCCCGTTAATCGCATCCGCATTTCCGGTGACCACGAGTTTCCCGTCCGATTTGAGCAGAATCGACGCCAGCGTGTCGTAGCGACCGACGGGCGTCGGCGTGTAAAAGATGCCGTCGCCGTCGAAGGAATTATCGAGCGAGCCGTCTACGTTGTAACGCACCAAAATCATCGGCGCGCCGCCGTTGGCAATCTGGTAAACGGAACTGCCCGCAATAATTTTTCCGTCCGCCTGCACGACGACATCGGAGACATAACCCACAAAATCCGCAACTAACATCTGCACGTAACCGCTGCCTGCCGTTCCGAAACTCGCGTCCGCGCTGCCGTCCGCGTTGTAGCGAAAGACGGTCAAATAACGCGGTGTGGTCTGATTCGTCGGCGCACCGTTACAGGCTAAAACGATTTTCCCGTTTGTTTGAAGCGCGGAGGCGCAGCCATTTATCACGCGGTCGTTAATCGTCGGAAGAACTCTCCCGTTGTTTCCGAAATTGGTATCAAACGTGCCGTCCGCATTCAAACGCACCAGTACCGACTTGTAAACCGGGCTGAAAATATCGCCGGTGCGGATTGCTCCGAGCGCGACGATTTTTCCGTCGGGTTGAATCGCAGGATCGGCTAAGGAACCCGGGTTGGTTTCGCCGCTCGGTAATAAAATCTTACCGCCGCTGCCGAAAGTCGGGTCGAGGTCGCCCGCCCGCGCCGCCCGAATCGAAGGCGTCGAGCCGAAAAGCAAAACCGCCAGCGTTAAAACCGCGAAAGCCGCCGCCCGCTTCCGACCAATCGAAGCATTTAACAGGTTACTCAGGAGCATCAGTTTTTTATCCTCCGGGAAAGTGAGCTTATTCCGAACGTTTTGAAATGTATCTGAATGAAGGGCACGACCATTATATGCCGAAAGATAATTTTTACAAATAACCGGAGAAGTTGGGGAGTCGGGGAGTAGAGGAGTCGGGGAGAAAGAAAAAGCATTTGCATTTGCTCAATCCACTCCCCGACTCCCTCACTCCCCGACTCCCCCGCTTCTTTTGACTTCCCGCCGCTTTTAATTTATATTTCCGCGCATCGCACAAAAAGTGTTTTTTGGAAATCGGATTTACCGTAAAATTGCCGGAGAAAAGCATCGCCTACAACCCACGAGTTTTCTCTTTGCCTTTCTCGCGGCGAACCCGGAAAAATTTTCGGGCGGTAAATTTTCGAAAGACTTTTCACACACGGATTTCCTTAAAGCTTCAACCCGCAGCCACCACCGAAAACTCCAGGTAAAAACTATTATGTCGACAGGACACGCCAAAAATGTGGCGAATTTTGAAACCGTAACCATCATTCTGCTGGCTCTCGGCACAAGCTACAATCCGAACCAGTCTTTAATCCTGCTTCCCGCTCTGCAAGCCAAACTGACCGAAGCCCAAAACGCTCTGGCGGCGCTTGACGCGGCGGAAGCGGCGGCAGACATCGCGGGCAACGAGCGCGAAGCCGAGTTTGCAGGACTCGCCGCGTTTGCCGTCAACATCAAGCGCACGGCGGAAGTCGAAATCAACGACGAAGCCTTCACCGCGGATTTGCAGTCAATCGTCCGCAAAATGCAGGGCAGGCGCTCCGGCGAAGCGCCCGTCGACGACCCGACCACGCCCGACGTCGACGAATCGCTCAACACGCATTCCGTCTCCTCGCGCGATTACGACAGCCTCGTCTCCCACTTCGCCGACCTCATCGCCCTGCTCAAGACAAAAGCCGACTCTTACAAACCGTACGACGAGGAAATGAAAATCGCCGCGCTCGAAACCAAACTGGCGGCACTCCAAGCCAAAAACAACGCCGCCAAAAACGCCGAAATCACTCTCGGCAACGCCCAGGATGCCCGCGACGAGATTCTCTACAATCCCGCCACCGGCATCCTCAAACTCGTCAAACTAATCAAAATCCAACTCCGCCGCAAACCCGGCACCAACAGCGCCGCCTATCAACAGATAAACGCGCTGGAGTTTAGGAAATATTGATTAGAAATAGATGAAGGATGAACAATAAACCGGAAATTATCGTTAGTTTTTCGGATTGATTCATCCTTCATTTTTCGCTAAATTAATTAGCCACGCCGCTTTAGCGCGTGGTCGCGGTCAAGAAAACAACAAAGGGCATTTTAACGCCCTTATAAAAACTATGTCGCGCAGAGCATATTCCGAAATCAATTTCCATATCACTTGGCATACAAAATCGAATATGCCGTTGATTAAACCCGACCTCGAACCAAAGCTCTACCAATTTCTGAAAGGCAAAATTCTCGAAACGCCCGAAACAATTCTTCACGCCATCGGTGGCATCGAAAATCATATTCACATCGCCGTCAGCATTCCTCCTACCGTTCAACCCGCCGAATGGGTCGGTCAATTAAAAGGCGCGAGTTCGCATTACATCAACCAATTAACGAATCGTAAATTACTGGAATGGCAGCACGGCTACGGCATCGTCAGTTTCGGCACGAAAGATTTAAAATGGGTCATGAATTACGTTTTAAATCAAAAAGAACATCATAAGAAAGAAGAGTTTTTGAAAGATTAGAAACAATTGATAATGAATAGCTACGTGCTTTAGCGCGTGGTCAGATTAAATTTGAAATTGTAGCTCGTTTTAACGGGCTTACTCAATCAGTTATCAGCATTGTTGACGGCGGCGTAGAATGAAAGGACGTTAAAACGCCCTTTGCTTCTTTTCAATCAGCCAACCACGCGCTAAAGCGGCGTGGCTATAAAAAATCACAAGAAATCTATCAGATATGATTAAAATTAACGCAATCAAACTCCCTGACGCTTTTGATATTTACAAAAACACCAATGGTGAAAAAGCTGAATTTTTAGAACCCGTGTCTAAAATCAACATCTTCGTCGGCTCTAATAATTCCGGCAAAAGCCGATTTATGCGACATCTCTCAATGCAAGCTGATTTTGAGATTAAAGCAGAGGAGTTGGAAACGCTTAACTCTATCGTACTTGGAAAGATTAATGATTTGATTGAAACATTTGATTCTTACGGTCTTTTGGATGCAGGAAACATAAGTCTTGAAGCGCTAAAAAACGCGCGTTTATTTCTCGCTAATACTTTAAATACAAACTCAGACAAATATGAGGAACTACGTAACTCTTTTACAAGATGGTCTAAA
>DASVWG010000433.1:0-15692 GCA_036389695.1 Pyrinomonadaceae bacterium | reverse complement strand
AAAAGGTGAAAAAGCGGCGTTGATTTTGATTCAACTAACTTTTTCACCTTTTCACTTTTCCACTTTTAACCTTTTTAGCTCACGGCGCGCTGCTGTTGTTGGCGTTTTTCCGCGACCGGAAATTCGAGGCGGAAGGTCGTGCCGGTGCCGACTTCGCTTTCGACTTCAATCGTTCCGGCGTGTTCCTGAACGATGCCGTAGCTGACCGCTAAGCCCAAGCCCGTACCGCTGCCGACGCCTTTGGTCGTGAAAAACGGGTCGTAAATCTTGCTTAAGTTTTCCGGCTCGATGCCGACGCCGGTGTCGGTAACTTCGATGACGACGGCTTCGTCGTCGATTAGGTCGGTCGTCAGAGTAATCGTTCCGCCGTCAAACATCGCGTCGCGCGCATTTAAAACGAGATTCGTGAAAACCTGTTGCAGCTTGCCCGCGTTGCCGTAAATTTTGGGCAGTTTTTCCAGATATTTTTTGACGGCTTCGACGCGCGATTTTCTGAGCTGCGGCTCAAGCAGCTGGAGCGTGTCGTCCAGAATTTTGTTGACGTCGATTTCGCCGAATTCGGTTCCCGCGCCGTTGCCCGCACGCGAAAAATTCAAAAGATTTCCGGCGATGTTTGTCGCGCGTTCGGTTTGCTTCTGCACTTTTAATAAAAGCGCGTGTTTCGGGTCGGTTTCGGGAATCATTCCCAGAAGCATCTGCGTGTAGCTGGAAACGCCGGTCAAAGGCGTGTTGACTTCGTGCGCGACGCCCGCCGCGAGCAGTCCGATGCTGGAAAGCTTTTCGCTCTGCTGGAGAGTTTCTTCCAATTTGACGCGCGAAGTGACGTTTTCCAGAACGACAATCGAGCCGGTCTGCTCGTTGGAAACCGAGCGGAGCGGAGCGACCGCGACGTTTAAAATCAGAGGCTTGCCGTCCGCGCTCGTCGTGTGCAGCTTGTAAGCGTTGCGCAATTCCTGCAAATGCCAGCGCGATTTTCCTAAAATCTGCGTCAGATTATGCGCGAAATTTTCGTCGAAAAGCTCTTCGACGAGTTTGCCGACGGTTTCTTCGCGGCGAATTCCGAGCATTTCTTCAAACATCGAATTCGAGCGCGTGACGCGCCCCGTTTCGTCAACGGCGAGCAAGCCGACATTGACCGATTCGACGATTGATTCGTTAAATTCTTTCAAAAGCGCCAGCTCGGCGGCGCGTTTTTCCTGTTCCTGGTAGAGCAGGCTGTTTTCGATGGCGACGGCGACGTAGCCGGAAACCGTCTGCAAAATATCCAAATCTTCCGACGAAAGAAGCGAGCCGTCAGACGCGCGTCCCAAGCCGATAACCGCGACCATTCGCCCGCGCACGACGCACGGCACGTAATAATGCAATTCCTGTCGAACAAAATTCTGCGGGTCGCTCGTTTCGGTTTCAAGCTCCAGCTGATCGGCGCGGACAACGCCTCTCTGCGCGCTCTTTTCGCGAATCATCTGCCGGAAATCCGGCGGAACAACCTGCGAATCCAGATGAACGGCGCGAGCTAATTTGTAATTTTTCGCGTCCGTTTCGTCTTCGATAAAAACGGCGACTTTTTCGACGTCGAGAACCTGCTGCAGACGACTGACCAGCGCATTTAATAAAGGGTCGAGCGCCGTCGCCGAAGAAAGCGTTCTGCCGAAATCCAGCAGACCGCGACGCATGTCGTAACGCTCGCCATAGAAATACCGGTCGGCGCGTTCCTGCAAAAAATTCTTGAGCGGCTCGCTCAAAAGCACGATTCCAGCCATCGCCACAATCGC
Organism: Pyrinomonadaceae bacterium; assembly: GCA_036389695.1. Classification (GTDB taxonomy): domain Bacteria; phylum Acidobacteriota; class Blastocatellia; order Pyrinomonadales; family Pyrinomonadaceae; genus JALZHR01. Next base: position 13,920 of record DASVWG010000433.1, on the reverse strand, counting down.
AATCAGCGCGCGAAGCGTGATTTCGGTCGTCGAAAGGTTATTACCGATGGCGAGATAAACCAAGCCGAGCGCGACCGTGCCGATCATCGCGGCAATCGCCAGCGTCGTCATCGCGTAAACCAGCGCGCGGCGCACGACGACATCGACGTCCATCAGGCGATAACGCACGACCGAATGACCGAAGCTGAGCGGAATCAAAGCGAGCGGAAGCGTCGTCAAAGCGCTGGTCAGGGTGTCGTCAGGCAGGTATATAAATCTTCGCGCGATTTGAAAAGCGAAAACCGGAATCACCGCGATAACCGTTCCCCAAACCGCCCATTTCAGCCGCTGGCGGACGAGCGGCTGTCGATTTTTGAAGAATCGCCACAGCAAAATGATTGAGCCGACCGCGATGCCGCCGGTGAAATGCACCAGAAGCGAATAATAAACGACGGCAAAAACATCGTAGGTGTTGGTCAATCCCGCGAGCGAGACTTTGAAATCTTCGCCGACAAACGGAAGCTCCGGCGCGAGCGAGAAAAATAAATCGACGATGATGATGAGCGCCGCCGGAACATACAGCGCGTAGGTTTTCCAGCGCCGCGCGTCGAAAATCTCGCTCCGTACCGGATAACGCAGACAGAAATGCAGAAAAAGCGGCACGAAAAAGGCGAAAGCCATATCGTCTACGAGACTGACGCCCAAATCAAAATCCTTGCCGAGCCCGATTGATTTGTAGACGAGAAAAACAAAAGCCGCCAGACAAACAATCGCGAAATGCAGCACAAACGGCGCGTGCCCGCCCTGCTTGAACAAAACGAAAATTCCGACTCCGAGCCAGACGATGCCGACCAAAGTCAGAAAAACTATCGAAGCCGTCCAGCGCGGCACGCTGTCGATATGAACCAAATCGGCGAAATAAAGACGGTTGGAAAATGAATAAGAAGTGCGTTCGAGAGAATAAGTTAAATGACCGTCGTTGCCTGCCGCTTCGAGAAACATCTGAATCTCGGACGGCTGCAGGACTTCATCAAAATTCTGACCGTCGAGGCTGAGTCCGATTAATTTGTCGCCGACGAAAACTCCGGCGCGCGCGCCCGCAAAATTCGGCGTGACTTCCTCGGCATAAATTCCGTCCGGTTTCTGCACCCAGTGAATGCCGTCGGTCGGCGGCAGCCAGTGATTAGCCCTCTGCGACAGATTCAGAGCACCGCCGACAACCAGTAAAACCGTTGCCAGAAGCCAGATTAAGCTCCAACTTGTCAGCATTTTGCCTGTCATTTTTTAAAGGCAGACCTCGCCGATGCTCTCTAACGCAATATGCGTTCCAATGGTTTACCGGCGGAAAATCGCGTAACCGACCGATAAACAAAGGCTTTCGCTTTAATAAACGATTAATAAAGCTTTATTTTATTCAGTTTTTTGCTTTGCAATCCGAGAATTTGGAAAATGCCGAAAAAGAAACCGCAGATAAATACAGACTGGACGCAGATAAAATAAATTTGAAATTTGAGATTTGAAATTTCAAATTGCAGGCACAGCTTGCCAATCTGCGTTTATCCGCGCTTATCTGCGGTTATTTCTTTTATCAAAATCTGACGGAAATTCCGCCGCGCAGCGTCCGGCGCTGTGAGTTGAGCCGCAGGCTTCCTTCTTCGCCCGTGATGCCCGTTTGATTATCAAACAGGTTGCGCGCGTCAATCGTCGCTTCGGCGCGAATCGGAAGCCCCAAAGTCGGCAGCGACTGCGTGACCAGAATGCTCAGGCTCGGGTCGTAAATCGCGAGCCGTCCCTGAAACGGGTCAATCGCAAACACGGTCGCATCGGGCGACAGGCGGAAAATCGTTTTAACCTTGGTGCCGGTGCTTAAATCGGCGTTCAATTGCCCGACAAAAGTCTGGAAAAAGTCGTTTTCGAAAACGTCCGCCGGATTGGTCACGGCTTGCGGCGAGAGCTTTTGCCCTTTGCCGAAGGCGTAACCGGCTGAAGCGCTCAAAATTCCGTTCAGACGACGCGAATAAACAAAGCGCACGCCCTGCGTTTTGCCCTGTTGATTGGCGACAAAAGTATTTTCCGCCGACAGCAGATTAAACGGCAGATTGACCAGCCCGACGCCGCGGCTCGCAACCGAATCGAAAAACACCGTTCCTTCGATGGTCGATTTATTGTCCAGAATTCTTTCGATGCCGAATTCCAGCCGGCGGCTCTTATTCATCGACGCTTTACCGTCTTCGATTGCCACGACCGGCGGCGCGATTTGTTCGCGGAAAACGACCGAGCTGTCTTCCAGTTCGATAGCGTGCGACCAGGTGCGCTCTTCGTTTTGCGTGGTCAAAGCGGTGCGGAAACGCGTCCGGGCATCGACGTCAAACTGCAAGCCGAAACGCGGACTGATTGAAAAATCATCGCTCGCGCCTAAAAAACGCGAGTAATCGAAGCCGAAAACCAGAATGACGCCTTCGCGCACTTTCCATTCGTCGAGCGCCTGAAAAGAAACTTGTCCGAGTTGCTCTTCGCTGTTTTTCAGCTTGCCGAGCCTGGCGGCGGAAGTGGTCAGGCGCAGCTGGTGCGATTCGTTCGGTCGAAACTTCAAGGTAGTTTCCAATCGCTGCGGCGCGATTTTGCCCGTGCCGGTCTGACCGACGATGATAATCTCCGTATTTTCGCCTAATGGCTGGAGCGTCGCGAAATTAAAGCCCGTAAAAGCGCCGCCCGCGCCGGAACCGGCGACAAAAGTCTCGACGACCGTCTGCCCTTTGCGCCGGGTTTCGGTTTCGTCTTCTTCGCTGACGCCGACGCTTTCTTCGACCTTTTCATTCTCGGCGACGGTGTTTTCGTTAATTTGATTTTCGCCTTCGCGGTTTTGATAAATCGAGCGGCGGGTTTGCGCGGCGCGGATAGCCCATTTCGAGCTGTTGCGGTCGACGCGTTTTTCCGGCAGAGTGTTGCCGCTGCCCGCGCGTTCCAGCTTAAAACCGTAAGTCAATTCGGCGGAGCGATTGACCTGCACTTCCGCTACAGTGACCGGATTAAAACCTTGCGCGACGGCTAAAACCGTATAAGTTCCCGGCATAATGCGCGCCAGAAAACTGCCGTCCGCCGCCGAGCGAACCTGTTTCAGAAGCTTCGACGTGCCGACGCGGAAAACGGCGACCATCGCATCGGCAATCGGCTTGCCCGTTTCGTCGCGGACGATGCCTTTAATCGTGCCTAAACCGCTGCGATTCTGTTCGGCGACAACTTTTGCCTGCGCTGGCGGAATCGAAGCGAAAGATACAAGAAAAGCGACGAGCGAGACAAAACTCAAGCGGATAATCGTTTTACTTTGCCTGTTTGCGGAAAACATTAAAATACAGCCATCTCCTTTGGCGCCGAGTTCTGGGGAGACTCTTAAAACGTTCGGGAGCGCTAAAAACTTCGCGTTAGTCGAAAAAACAGACTCTACGCATACGTTCTGTTATTTTCGTGGTTAAAGTCAAATGTGTCAAGCCGTTCGAGCGCGGCAAACCTTCATTGCAAACCTTCACTCGTTTGATGCGCTCACTTGGGCGAAGGTTTGTCGGCGCTCGCCTAAAAATAGTTTCGGTTGAAATACGCCCCGAATATGACGGCGAACTTGACAAAGTTTGCTCAAAAGCTAGAATTAAAAATTGCTTTTCCCGAAAAGCTTTTCTTCAAAGGAGACGTGGCTGAGCGGCTGAAAGCGGCGGTTTGCTAAATCGTTAAGGGTCAAAAGCCCTTCACAGGTTCGAATCCTGTCGTCTCCGCCAGATTTTTAGTAGCCGGTAGTCAGTAGTCAGTAGTCAGTAGATTTTCCTGCTGGCTTCTGATTTTTGATTACCGGCTATAATTATTTTCAGCGCTTATTTTCAAATATGGTCACCGATTATCGAAAGGCTGACCGCTGATAGCTGAAAGCTGATTGCTGTTAAAATGTATATTCCGAAATATTTTGCCGAAACCGACGAGGAAAATCTGCTGGCGTTTATGCGCGAGTATAATTTCGCCACGCTCGTCACGGCGACGGGTGATTTCCCGACGGCGACGCATCTGCCTTTCATCATCGAAAAACGCGGCGAAAAAATCGTTCTGCTGGCGCATATGGCGAAAGCGAATCTGCAATGGCAGCAATTTGAAAACAAAAAAGCTCTGGTGATTTTCCACGAACCGCACGCCTACGTTTCGCCTCTTCTATACGGCGAAAAAAACAATGTTCCGACCTGGAATTACGTCGCCGTCCACGCTTACGGAAAAGTCGAAACGTTTAAAACCGCCGAAGAAAATCTGGCTTTTCTGGCAAAAATGGTCGAAGCTTTCGACCCGAATTATTTCCAGACCGACTGGCAGGAAATTTCCGCCGACTACAAAATAAATCTGGCGCGCGGCGTCGTCGCTTTTGAAATCGAGGTCACGGATTTGCAGGGCAAGAAAAAGCTCAATCAAAACAAGCCCGGAAAGTCGGCGCAAAATGTCATCAAGGCGTTTGAAAAAAGCGACCGCGAGAACGAAAAATTAATCGCGAATTATATGAAAGAGGTTCATCGGAAAACCGATTAACCCGTTTAAGATATTATGACCATAAGAGTTAGATTTGCCCCCAGCCCGACCGGTTATCTGCACATCGGCGCGACGCGCAGCGCGCTTTTTAATTATCTTTACGCCCGCAAAACGGGCGGAAAATTTTTATTGCGCATCGAAGATACGGACTTGCAGCGCTCGACCGACGAATCGACGCGCTCGATTCTCGAAGGCTTGAAATGGATTGGGCTTGAACCGGACGAGGAAATTGTTTTTCAATCCGCCAATGCCGCAAAGCATCGCGCGGCGGCGCTCAAACTTTTGGCGGAAGGCAAAGCGTATCGCGATTTTACGCCGAAGGAAGCGGCTTCGGACAAAAACGTGAAGCAGGCGATTGCCGAACGCGCGCGCCAGCAGCAGGGCGAAAAAAATATGCGCGACAATGCGTATCGCGATTTGTCGAAAGAGGAATCGGACGCCAGAGCCGAAGCGGGCGAGCCGTTTGCGATTCGTCTGAAAGTCGGCGAGAGCGGAAAAACGACGTTTGAAGACGCGGTTTACGGTTTGCAGGAACGCGATTACGCGGAAATCGAAGACCTCGTTCTGCTGCGTTCCGACGGTTCGCCGCTTTATAATCTCAGCGTTGTCTGCGACGACATCGAGATGGAAATTACCGATATTATTCGCGGGCAAGACCATCTGACGAATACGCACAAGCAGATTTTGCTTTACGAAGCGCTCGGAAAATCTGTGCCGCGTTTCGCGCATCTGCCCTTGATTTTAGCGCCGGGCGGAAAAAAACTGTCCAAACGCATTCACGGCGAAATCGTTTCGATGACGACTTATCGCGACGCCGGATTTTTACCCGAAGCATTTCGCAATTTTCTCGCGCTGATGGGCTGGTCGGCGGGCGAAGAACGCGAAATTTACAGCCTTGAAGAATTAATCGAAAAATTCTCGCTCGAAGGCATTCACCGCAACCCCGCGATTTTTAATTTCGAGGCGAACAATCCGAAACGCTGGACCGACGACAAAGCCCTCTGGATGAACGCCGAATACATTCGCACGATGAATCTGCAAGAGCTTTTGCCGTATGTCAAAGCGGAACTAAAAGCGGCGAAGCTCTGGCGCGACGAATACGCGGACGACGATAAAGCGTGGTTCGAGCAGACGATTGATTTAATCCGGCAGAGATTTTTTACGCTGAAAGATTTTTCGACGCAGGGACGCGCTTATTTTTCCGAAGATTTCGATTTCGATTCTCAGGCTGTCGAAAAAAATCTGAAAAAATTTCCCGATTTGCAAACGTGGCTGCCCGAGCTCGCGACGCGCTTCGAGCCGATGGAAGATTTCACGCACGATGCGATAGAAGAAGTCGTCAAACAATTTGCCGAAGAAAAAGGCACCAAGCTCGGCGTCATTATGAACGGCGCGCGCACCTTGCTGACCGGCTTAGCCGTCGGACCTTCGATGCTCGCGGTTTTTGAGACGATTGGGAAAGAGAAATCTATCTTGCGTTTAAAAAGTCAGGTGGCGTGGAATATCTAATAATCAACGCGCAGATGAATGTAGGGGCAGGTCTTGTGCCTGCCCAAAGCATCCGAAAGGATGCTAATCAATTCTGATTAAATTCAATGTTGAATTTATTTCACGGTTTATTCGCTCTCGCTCATTGGGCAGGCACAAGACCTGCCCCTACAAATTATTTAATGTTGTCTTTTGAAAAATGTCGTTTCAAATTAAAAAAGCTGCCGCCGAAAACGTTCCGCAAATCATCGCTTTAATTCGCGAGTTTGCCGAATATGAAAATCTTCTGGACTTTTGCGAGGTGACGGAAGAGCGACTGAACGCGGCGCTGTTCGGCGAAGCGAAAGTAATCGACGCAATAATTGTTTTTCAGGAAAATACGCCGATTGCTTACGCGATTTTTTATCCGAATTTCGCCAGTTTTCGCGGGCAGCGCGGGATTTATCTGGAAGACATTTATATCAAACAGGAATTTCGCGGGCGCGGCGTCGGCGAAGCGGTTTTGAAATATATTGCCAAAACGGGACGCGAGCGCGGATTTGAGCGGATGGATTTTCAGGTTCTGGAATGGAACGCGCCCGCCATAAAGTTTTACGAAAAGCTCGGCGCGACGCGTGACGAGGAAGAGAGACATTTTCGCTTTGTCGGCGAAAGCTTTGCTAAATTAGCCGGTTAATAATGTCTTTAATAAAAGTTATTTCCGACGCTTTACGTTTATTGACTTTTCGCCTGACGCGCGAGGAAATGCTGCGCTTGGGCTGGGCGCATTTTGCGTTTGGTTTAGTCTGCGCGTGGATTGTCGGCGCCGGGCGCTACTGGGATAATCCGGGCGTCGGACTTTTGCAGCATTCCGGCGTCGGCTCGGTGATTTACATTTTCGCTTTGTCGCTTCTTTTGTGGTTTGTGGTAAGACCTCTGCGCCCGCGAGATTGGTCTTATTTTTATGTTGTGACGTTTGTCGCGCTGGCTGCGCCGCCGGCGATTTTGTATGCGATTCCGGTGCAGATGTTTTTCGGCATCGGGACGGCGAATGATATTAACGCCGTGTTTTTGCTGATTGTTTCGGTCTGGCGCGTGGCTTTGCTCGTATTTTTTCTGAAACGTTTTGCCGCGCTCAATGCCGGTTATGTTTTTATCGTTACTTTTTTACCGATAACTTTGATTGTTTTCGCGCTGGTGTTGCTGAATCCGGAAAAAGCCGTTTTCAGCATTATGGGCGGATTCGCCGAACGCACGCCGAATGACGAAGCGTTTGGCGTTTTGGCTTTGATTTCGTTTTTTGCGATGCTCGGCTTTCCGGTTTTGCTCGTCGCTTACGTCGTGATAGTCGTCGCCGAATTGGCTAAAAAAAGCAAGCGGAAACTTTCGGCTTAAAATTTCTGTCACAAATTTTCCGGTTGCGGTGTTTCTCTTATATAATGCGCACCGCATTTATTTTTTATAATTAATATCTTTTAACCTGGGAGAATGTTTATGTCCAAAAAGTTTCAGATTTTGCTGCGTTCAGCTTTTAGTTTCGCGTTTATTGTTCTGGTGTTCGGCTCTTACGTCATCGTCGCGCAGACGACTTTGACGGGCGAATGGAAAGCCGACGCCAAGTCGGAAAAACATCCGGAAAAAATTCATCTGTCGTTTACGCGCCGCACCGAAAAAGGCGGCATGAACCAGCACGGTTCCAGTTTCGAATACGCCGATTTGCAGGGCTTGAGCCGCGAACAGGCTTTGGGAAACGGCGCGGTCAGATTCAGCCTCGTCCGCGAAGCCGGAACGATTGAGTGCGAAGGCAAATTCGACGGCACCGGCAAAGGTTACGGCACTTTTCGTTTCACGGGAAATCAGCAGTTCGTTTCGGCGATGAAAAGCCGCGGCTTCGATTTTGAAGCGACCGATTCCGGCAAAAAACGCGGCGACATCGAAGACAGGCTTTTCGCCGCCGCGACTTTGAACGTGACGACCGCTTTCGCGGACGATTTGCTGTCGGCAAATTTCGGCAAATTAACGGTTGACGATTTGTTTAAAGCCGTCATCTTCAAAATTACGCCGCAGTTTATGGCGGAAATGAAGTCGAGCGGTTTTCCGAATATGGGAATGGAAGACCTCGTCAAGGCGCGGATTTTCAAGATTGACGCCGATTTTGTCCGCCAGGTCGCGCAGATGGGTTTTGACAAAGAACCGTTTGAAAGCCTCGTCAAAATGCGTATCTTCAAAGTCACGCCGGAATTTATCACCGAAGTTAAGAATGAAGGCTTGTCGAATTTAGACGTTGAAGATTTGGTTAAAATGCGCATCTTCAAAATCGACGGCGCGTTTATCCGCCAGGCGAAAGCCGACGGCGTGCCGCTCGAAGTCGAAAAGCTCGTCCAGAAACGCATCGGCGTTTACGGCAGAGATGAATAATTTATTTCAAGACGGATAGACACCCGAAAGAGACACGCCAGGCGCGCGTGTCTCTTTTTATTATGCTCGCGGACGTTTATATCCGCGTTGCAGAAAAGTAGTTCTGCGGAAAAGTGCTGCAATACTTTTCCGCAGAATTGTAATTTTTTCCGGCGGAATCGCAATTTTATCGAAAAACAACGCAATACTTTTTCGCACGAAGGCAGTTTTTTTCGCAGAATCGCATTTTTTTTGAAAGGTAACGAAACTCTTTCCCGCAGTAATGCGTTTCTGTATCGCAGAATTGTAATTCTTTTTGGCAGAGACGCGTTACTTTTCGACAGGAACGCTTGTTTTTCTCTCATACAGGCGGCGTAAGCAGGCAAATCGGAAACGCGGTTAGGCAGAATTTTCCCGCTTGCTTTGCGCCGGATTTGTTGAGAGTTACAATAGCCGAAATTCGTCGTTTTACGCATTATTTCGTCAATCGAATTATCTAACGTAAAAGCAAAAATCAAATATTTCAGGAGAAAATTTATGTTTCATCGTTCCCGCAATAGATTCGTTTTAATTTTGATTCTACTGCTGAGCTTCAGCGTCATCGCCCAGACTCAGCAGCAAACAGACCCGTCGCTGCTCAGTATAGACCGGATATTTAATTCCGACGATTTTAACTCGCAGGGCATCGGCGGGCTGCGCTGGCTCAAGTCCGGCGATGCTTATACGAGGCTCGAACGCTCGGCGAGCGGCAAAGGCGGCGCGGATTTGGTCAGCTACGACGCGGCGACCAATCAGCGCACGGTTTTGCTTTCCGCCGAAAAACTGATTCCGACCGGCGCCACCGCGCCGCTGCCGATTAACGGTTACGATTGGTCGGCTGACAACACGAAGATGCTGATTTATACGAACTCGAAAAAAGTCTGGCGCATAAACACGCGCGGCGATTACTGGGTTCTGGATTTGGCGAGCGGCAGCCTGAAAAAGCTCGGCGGCGACGCCAAGCCTTCGACCCTGATGTTCGCCAAGTTTTCGCCCGACGGCACGCGCGTCGGCTACGTCCGCGAAAATAATATCTATGTCGAAAATCTGGCGGACGGAAAAATTACGCCGATAACGACCGACGGCGGAAAAAATCTGATTAACGGAACTTCGGATTGGGTCAACGAGGAAGAATTTTACCTGCGCGACTGCTGGCGCTGGTCGCCGGACGGCAAATCAATCGCTTACTGGCAGTTTAACACCGAAGGCTCGAAGGATTACGTTTTGATTGACACGACCAAAGACCTCTATCCGGTTTTGAATTATTTTCCTTATCCGAAAGCCGGAACGACGAACGCGGCGGTTCGCGCCGGAGTCGTCAGCGCGGACGGCGGCAAGACGACCTGGATGAACACGCCGGGCGATTTGCGGCAAAATTATATCGTGATGGTCGAATGGATGGACAATTCGAGCGAATTGATTCTCCAGCATATGAACCGCCTGCAGAACACCGACCAGGTGATGATTGCCGACGCGAAAACCGGCGCGACGCGGACGATTCTGACCGAAAAAGACGACGCGTGGATTGAGCTGACGATGCCCAAACTGCGCTGGGTTGACGGCGGAAAACGCTTTTTGTGGCTGAGCGAGCGCGACGGCTGGCAGCACATTTACACGGTTTCGCGCGACGGCGCGGACGTCAAATTAATCACGCGCGGCGATTTCGACGTGATAAGTCTCTCCGGTTACGACGAAGCGAACGGCTGGCTTTATTATCTGGCTTCGCCGGACAACGCGACGCAGCGTTATCTTTTCCGCACGAAAATCGACGGCAGCGGCACGCCCGAGCGCGTCACGCCCGACGCGCAGAAAGGCTGGCATACTTACAACGTCTCGCCGAAAGGCACCTGGGCGATTCACAATTATTCGGCGTTTACGACCGCGCCGCGCTTTGAAGTCGTCAATTTAACGAATAAAACCGTCGCCCGCACGCTGGTCGAGAACGCCGAACTGCAGGCGAAAATAGACGCGCTGAAAAAAGGACCGCACGAATTTTTTAAAATCGACATCGGCGGCGGCGTCACGCTCGACGGATATATGCTGAAGCCGCCGGGCTTTGACGCCGGCAAAAAATACCCGATTTTGTTTTACGCTTACGGCGAGCCGGCGGCGCAGACCGTGCTGGACAATTGGGGCGACACCGAATACTTGTGGCACCTGATGCTCTCGCAGCAGGGTTACATCGTCGCCAGCGTCGATAATCGCGGAACGCCCGCGCCCAAAGGACGCGCGTGGCGCAAAGCCATCTATCGCAAAAACGGCATCGTCAATTCCGCCGACCAGGCAGGCGCAGTCAAAGCGATGATTGCCAAAATGCCTTTTATCGACGCTTCGCGCGTCGGCATCTGGGGCTGGTCGGGCGGCGGCGTCTCGACCTTAAACGCGATGTTTCGCTATCCGGACGTTTATCGAATGGGCATGGCGGTCGCGCCGGTTCCCGACCAGCGTTTTTACGACACGATTTACACCGAGCGCTATATGGGCATGCCGGACGCCAACGCCGCCGATTACAAGCAAAGCTCGCCGATTACACACGCCGCCGGCTTGAAAGGCGATTTGCTGATTGTGCACGGCACGGGCGACGACAACGTCCATTATCAAGGCACGGAAGTTTTGATTAATGAATTAATTAAACTGAACAAACCGTTCTCGATGATGGCTTATCCGAACCGGACGCACAGCATTTCGGAAGGCGAAAACACGACCCGGCACCTGTATAACTTGTTGACCCGCTATCTGTATGAACATCTGCCGGTCAACGCCGAACAGCAAAACGCGCTGCAGAAATCCGCCGCGCGATAATTCGGCATAAAGTTGAAGCAAATAAGCTTCAAGCAGAATCAACGAAGGCAGAAGCCCGCGCGTCAGCAAGGGCGCGGAAGTATAAGAAGAATAGGACGCTGATTTTTTAGGATTCAATAAGATTATTTAGGATAAATTAAATAAAAATCCTAACCAATCCTAAGCAATCTTAAAAAATCAGCGTCCCATTCTCGCTAAACTTTTGCGCCCTTGCTGACGCGCGAGCTTCTGCCTTTGAAATACTTTTGGTGCAAAGCCGTAGTTTTCTAATTTCGGATAAACAAGCTCAGGCGAGATATTTTCGGAGAAGCGGCGCCAGCTTTCTGTAATCGAGCGGCTTGTCAATTAATTCGGCGCAGCCAGCCTGCAGCGCGCGGTGAAAATATGACGCGCCGTAAGCGGTCAGCGCGATAATCGGAATATCATTGAAACCGTCCAGATTGCTGATAATACTGGTCGCGGTCAAGCCGTCCATCACGGGCATCGACAAATCCATCAAAATCAGGTCCGGACGATGCTCGCGCGCCTTTTCGACCGCTTCGGAGCCGTCCGCCGCCTCGACGACTTCGTAACCGTGACCTTCAATCAGAATTTTCATCACCGCGCGAACGTCGGCGTAATCTTCAGCAATTAAAACAGTTTTGGGCATATTGTGGACATCTCCTGCCGGGACTCATTTAACAGAATACGCAAATCAAATCTTTAATACAATATTTTTATTTTGCCTGAGATATAAAAACGCTGCGCGGCATTTTCCGAAATAGTCCTGAAAGATTATGTATTTCTTTCCGCTGTCGCGGGACTTTTTATCAGGGACATAGAAGTGATTGCGATTGATAAAATCGTCTTTCTGCGTCAGTATAAAGCCCGGCTCAAAACACCGAAAATCGCGCCGGACCGCCGTTGGAGTTTTATGAAATATTTAAATAATTCGCACAAATCCTTTTTAGCCGCTTTGTTTCTTTTCGTCGGCTTCGCGCTGATGTTTCCCGCGCCCGCCGCTTTCGCGCAGCAGGAATCGCGGACGAAAGTTTTTCTCGACACGCTCGCGCGGGCTGAGACGAAGACGCAGGCGCGGGCTTGGGCTGAAGCCGCCGCGCTTTGGGAACAGGTCGTGCGCGCGAATCCGGTTGAGGGCAGGTTCTGGAATGAGCTCGGCTCGGCTTATTACAATAATAAAGACTACCGCAAAGCGATTCCGGCTTATGAAAAAGCGCTCGAATTAGGTTTCGGCTCGCCGGCAAACGCGGCTTACAATATCGCCTGTAATTACGCGCTGGCGGGCGATAAGGAGCAGGCTTTGAAATGGCTCGAAAAGGCGTTTGAGCTGAGATTTTTAAATCTCCGGCACGCGCAGACCGACACGGATTTGCAGATTTTGCACGACGACGCGCGATTTAAAAATCTGGTCGGGCTGATTGATACGAGCAGGATGTCGCGCGAAGAAGGCTGGCGCGCGGATTTGCAGCTTCTCGCGCGGGAAACCAGGCGGCGCGGCTGGAACCTGTTTCCGCGCACGGGGACGGAAGCGCAATTCGACGCGCGGGTTAAAAAATTAAACGACGCGATACCGACCTTGACCGACGCGCAGATTGCCGTCGAGATGATGCGCCTGATGCGCGGCGTCGGCGACGGTCATTCCGGCTTGCTCGGTCCGACGACCGCGCGCCGGGAATGGATGGAAACGCTTCCCGTTTTGTTTTATATGTTTGAGGAAGGCTTGTATATCACCGCCGCCGACCCGAAACACAAGGATTTGCTCGGCGCGCAGGTCATAAAATTCGGCGGGAAAACAGTCGATGAAGTCGTCAGCGCCGTCCAGTCGGCTTCGAGCGAAGATAATAAAATCTGGATTAAACAAATCGCGCCTTACCGCCTGCGCCATCTTCCGCTGCTGCACGCCGCCGGAGCGATTTCCGATGCGTCGAAAGTCGAGCTCGTTTTGCGCGGAATGGACGGCAAAGAGCGAGCGGTGACTTTAACGGCGGATTTGACGCAGCCGAACATCTGGAACGTCAAACCGAATCCGCCCGAATGGGTGAATCTGCCGCAGACGCTCGGCTCGCCCGTGCCGCTTTATCTGAAAAATCCGTCCGCGCGATACTGGTTCGAATATCTTCCCGATAAAAAAATCGTCTATTTTCAATTCAACAGCGTGCGCAACGACGAAAAGGAAAATCTCGCCGCTTTCGCCGAACGACTTTTTAAATTCATCAACGAAACGGACGCGGAAAAGCTCGTCGTAGATATGCGCTGGAACAACGGCGGAAATACTTCTCTGCTCGCGCCGCTGGTGCAGGGCTTGATAAAAAACGAAAAAATTAACCGGCGCGGAAAATTGTTCGTCATCATCGGGCGGCGGACTTTTTCCGCCGCGCAAAACGCCGCGACGTTTTTTGAGCGTTACACCAACGCGGTTTTCGTCGGCGAGCCGACCGGCTCAAGCCCGAATTTTGTCGGCGAGGAAGACCCGTTCGTCCTGCCCTACAGCAAAATTATGGCGAACGTCTCGCATCTCTACTGGCAGAGCGCCTTTCCGCAGGACAACCGCACGTGGGTCGCGCCGCAAATTTATGTGCCGCCGACGTTTGAAGCTTATAAATCGAACCGCGACGCGGCGCTGGAAGCGATTATGGAATACAGATAAAAAACGACGGGCAATCAAAAGACTGAACCGTT
>DASVWG010000432.1:0-13573 GCA_036389695.1 Pyrinomonadaceae bacterium | reverse complement strand
TGCCAAATGAATAATCATCATTAGTAGCTCCAAGATTTCGCCCGCGAATAAAAATAGGACAAGGATTAGATTTTCTGTTATGAAGAAATGATTTAGAGAGTTGTATTGCCAGAAACCTAAGAAGTGTTGTTTTACCGCTTCCTGCCCCCCCAAGTATAATTACTCTTGACGTATTCTGAATAACATCCTGAACTGATATGTACTTACCTTGCGCATTCTCTAGTTGAGGCTCAATAAAATACTCCCAAAACGGCTTACCCCAACTATCTTCAGCTTGGGCTTGCAACATATTAAAATTCGCTAAGGATTTAAGCCATTTGTGTTGCATTATTTAATACAAAGCTACAAAAACTTACTTGAAGTATAAGTTGTTTAATTGAAGAAAAATTCTTCCTAATTAATGTTAGGAATGCTATTTATAACGCAATATTTTAATGTTAAATATATAATTCTTTTTGTCGGGTTGCCAAATTAAGAATAGTTTTCAGATATTCAATTCGTCGTGAATCCTTAATTAAAGTTGAATCTTAGAGCATTCCCCGTTCAAAACGCGTTCGAGTAGGGCTTTAGTTAGTTGTTGCAGTAAGCCATTTTCGCTGAGTAAATCTTCCGGTTAACGCCTGCCAAGCATTCAATAATAAAATTCTCGACGCTGTTTAATTCGGTAAAAGATATTCAATTATTACCAAGTCAAAGCCGAAGGTTCTGCTAGAAATAAATCATCCAAATCTTCGTCAATATCTCTTAAAATACCTGCGTTATGATACCTTTGCATTTCTTTCCAAACTGTTGAATGACTTTCACCTTGAATTTGTTTGATTATATTTCGCAACGTGTTAGCGTTAGCGCCTTCAATTTTACTTTTAACATACTGGTATAGCCTTGCTTTATACATTCCGTAAGCGTTTTCTCTGGCTTGTCTGATGGGTTCTCTTTCTGAGTCATTTAATCTGAGAACGATATTAAATGTATATTCGGCTTTAAGGGCTTTTTCCGGTGTAAGATTATCTAGAATGACAAATTGAAAACTTCCGGCTAAATCCAAAATACAATAATCCAACGGGTTTTCTTCTCTCGGATTTATAAAAGCCGTTTTACCGGGAGGCGGTTCAGAGGCTAATGTTCCTTTTGGGGGATTGACCTCAAAAAATTGACCATCATCATCTTTAAAGACGGCAAATTTATTGTTTTTCGGTCCATTACAAGGACCGCAAGCATAAACATAGTTTTCCCAAACAAAGCATTTTCCCGGAAATAAATCTTTTGGATAAATGTGTTCTACTTCATCTGCCAAAGAATCTTCACAATAAACACATCTTCGCGTGCTATTGCACATTTCAGTGATGCGCTCTTTGATTTCTTTAAAAACAGCATTTCGTTTTGTATTTTTTCGTGGGAACATATCTTTGGCTCTTTTACTTTTTTCTTCAAAGGTTGCCAAAGCATCTATCTCATCCTGAAAATCCTTTAATGCTTTAATTGTTTTATCTGATGGAATAACATCATTTCTAAGTTTTATCATTTGAGTTTCTCTATATTCAATTTTTTAATATCTAATTCTAACTTTTCAGTTGGAAAGACAGCTTTTAACTCGTCTAATTTTTCAGACTCGTTTTTTGATATTTTCCCTAAAATTGATTTGATATTGAGGTTTGCCAATTGATTCCGCTTTTCGTTCGCGTCTTTCGATATAGTCACATCCGAACCGAAAACATCCGTGCCGTAAGCGTCTAAAATATTTCCAAAAATCAAGCGATCCTTATCAACGCCGACAATTTCACCGGAGTGAATTTGGCTACCTGGTGCGGCGAGTCGCCAAATCGAACCATCTTTACTGGCACGGCAAACGAGCGGACTGTGTGTAGTAACGATGAATTGAATTTTGGGAAAATATTTAATAAACCACTGACCGATACGAGTTTGCCACGTCGGATGCAGGTGTGCGTCAATTTCATCTATTAAAACTACGCCCGGCAAATCAATAAACATTTTTCCTTTTTTTATATTTCTGAAAACCGCACTTGAACCGTAAACTCTGACAAGTTGTCTAATCAACTCAAAAGTCATACTAAGAATAGAGCGATAACCATCACTCATCTGGTCAACGGAAATCATCGCACCATTACCGTCTACAAAAAACACCCCTTGAGAGCTGACGTTTTCCAGTTTTGCGCCGTGTGGTAAAAAGTCTTCGGAGTTAATCAATTTTTTCAGGCTTTGAATTGTTTCTTTGCTGTCTTTATCATTTTCCAAAGATTTAAATTGCAGTTCCTTTAACCACTTCACCACTTCCGTTAATGCGACCGACTCACTAAATGCGGATAAATGCCCAGCTAAATCTTTATAAAAAGGATGATTGAAAAGTCGCTCTAATTCCGCATTGCCACCTTGAAATCTTCTGTAAGGACCATAAGCAGCGGAAAACGCACCTTCCCATTCATCGGTTTCACTATGATTAAATTTGGATTTTCCTTTAGTTAGAGAAAGCGTATCCTTAACCAGAAAAGTGTTATTCTTTTTCCTTCTTAGAATGGAGGTTTCCATATAAAGCGAAGTGTTGCTGTTAAACTTAACTTCCTTATAATCTCTCCAGAAAGAATCAAGCTGTTTATCCATCAACAAATCTAATTTTATAAACCCGGTATCTGAGTTTTTGTTTAGCCAATCATCCCAATTCGGGGTTAATCCCTGCGCTTGTAATTCACCGATGAGAGCAATAGCGATTGATCGAATGATGCTTGATTTACCCGCGCCATTGTCGCCAATCAGCACGTGCCATCCTGGATGAGTGGCAAAATTCATTTCAAATTGTTTAATCGAGCGGATATTGGATATTTTGAATTTGTCTATATACATCGTAGTTCCTCTTAACGGTAAATCTATTGCAATTTTGGAATTGAATCAACCTAAAATCTCATTCAATAGTTTGAATTTTAGATTTTTTTAAAGTTTGTTCTTGCTCAATCGTTTCCTTGATTGTTTTTTGAATTTGTTGAAGCACTTCAAGAATTTTTGATTGAATTCCTAATCTGGAATGCTCATTTAACCTAAGCTAAATCTCTCCATTTCGTTCACAGTGACAAAAAGTGCCGAAACTGCGTAAAATACTCTCATCGAATAAATCAGATTGCTGAATTAATCGCTAGAGAGCTAAATAAAAGTGGTGCAAAAGTTTGGCTAGATGTTGAACAAATTAAGCTAGGCGATTCCATAAAATCAGAAATAAATAAGGCTATTGATGTTTCAGACACAATAATTATTCTTCTTTCGAATAAAGAAAGTCCGCATTTAAAGTATGAGTTGAAAATTGCACAAGAAAGGGCAAAAAGAATTATTCCAGTAATTTTAGATAATACAGATTTACCATCTGAACTAAAAGACAAAAAATATATTGATCTTAGAGAAAATAAAGATGAGGGGATTAAGGAGTTAATTAGGGCAGTTAGTTAATACCAATTTTATTTTTTAGAAATTTTTAATACAGTCTTTTCAAACGAAAGTTAGTTAAAATTCTCATCGCCAATTTGAGTCATAAATAAAAGCATCCTTTTCGTCACAAAGTTTTTGAGCCATATATTTTCTTGATTGGCACTACTGAAGGACACCCCAAAATGCAGTTTTTGGTAAATGAAAAACAAGTTAGAAAAAGAGCATGTGTACCTCCAATTACCATGTTCCAGAGTCGAATAGGATTTTCCCGTCAATTCTATTAATGTAGTCAAATTCTGATAAATCTTTTTGGGCAAATTTGAGACGAATTGATAGTCGCAAAAATGGATTAAATATCTATTTTCGGCAAAATTTTATTTCAAGTTTAATGTAGTGCGATTTCGCACTGTCTGTCAATTATTATGTAAAAATAGTTATTTCAAGCCTTTCGGGAAAAGGAGGATTTATTCCTGATGGGCTTGAAACCAAGACTCCGCGCAGAACGATTGCCCGAAAAACTTAAAAGACTCCGAGAAGAGTTAGGACTGTCCCAAAATGAAATCCTAATACAACTTGGATTTGCTGACAGGTTTGATCGCTCCACAATTTCTCACTATGAGACTGGAGAACGTGAGCCACCTCTACCTATCCTTTTGCGATATGCGCAATTAGCAAATATTCATGTCGATGTTTTAATTGACGATAAAAGCGACTTACCGAATAAAATTCCCTGTAAAGTTAAAAGTGAAGATAGAGAATTATCTTGACAGTTTTATTTCAAGTAATTTTGGAGACTATTCTTTTTGTAGATTGATTTATGCTTAAGATTAGTAGAAATGTTAATTCATAATGAACTAGAACTGATCGAAGTTTTACTTAACGTAGAAAGGCACTGAGTAGTTTTATGCATGACATTTTCAATTGTTATTCACCTGATACTTTCATTACAAACCCCTTCATTTTCATTTTATGTGTCAAGAATTTCACTTTATGCGTCAACTAACACTTTCACAAATATTATTTCAATGGCTTATATATCGACTTTTCAGTAATCTTGATAATAAAGTAAAGATTTGCTAATCTATTATTTGCTACAAAATGCAAAATTTTTAATCGGGTAAACAGATGAAAATATCGGCACAGGAAGAATACGGATTGCGTTGTTTGGTGCAGCTCGCGACTTTGTCGGAGAACGAATCAAGGACTTTGCCGCAGATTGCCGAGCTGGAAGGAATTTCCGTGGCGAATGCGGGAAAGCTGATGTGGCTTTTAAATAAAGCGGGTTTTGTGCAGGCGACGCGCGGGACGAAGGGCGGCTACAGCTTGGCGCGTCCGGCGGGCGAGATTCGCCTGAGCGAAGTCATCAAAGTTCTGGACGAAGACGTTTTGAATAAGCATTGCGAAAGCTACACGGGCGTTCTGGAGACGTGCGTTCACAAAGGCGATTGCGGGATTCGCCCCGTAATTGTGGGCTTGCACGAGATTGTCGAAAACGCTCTGTCGCAGATAACTCTGGCGCAATTGGTCGGAACCGAAAGCGCGGTTGACGCGATGTTTCATAAAATTCAGGGCATTCATCGCACCATCGAGCCGCACAGAGCAGGCAATTAGCGGCTGGCGGACGCGACCGGCTTTAAACATTTAATTTAAAATTTTGAACTTATTTTTATGTCAACAGCAACGGAATTATTAGCAAACAGGGAATATAAATACGGTTTCGTCACGGACATCGAAACGGAGACGATTGCGAAAGGCTTGTCCGAAGATACGGTTCGATTGATTTCGTCGAAGAAAAACGAGCCGGAATGGCTTCTGGAATTTCGCCTCAAAGCGTACCGGCACTGGCTGAAAATGAAGCAGCCCGACAATTGGGCGAATTTCGATTATCCGCAGATTGATTTTCAAAACATCAGTTATTATTCCGCGCCGAAGCAGAAGGCGAAAAAGCAGAGTCTGGACGAAGTCGACCCGGAGCTTTTGAAAACTTTCGAAAAGCTCGGCATTCCTTTGACCGAACAGAAAATGCTGGCGAACGTGGCGGTCGATGCCGTGTTCGATTCGGTTTCGGTGGCGACGACGTATAAGAAAAAACTTCTGGAAGCGGGCGTGATTTTCTGCTCGTTTACCGAAGCGGTCGCAGATTATCCCGAACTCATCAAAAAATATCTCGGCTCGGTCGTTCCCACGAACGATAATTATTACGCGGCTTTAAATTCGGCGGTTTTCTCCGACGGCTCGTTTGTTTTTATCCCGAAAGGCGTGCGCTGCCCGATGGAATTGTCCACGTATTTTCGCATCAACACGCAGGAGTCGGGGCAGTTTGAGCGCACGTTAATTGTTGCCGAAGAAGGCGGTTACGTCGCGTATAACGAAGGCTGCACCGCGCCGCAGTTCGATACGAATCAGCTTCACGCGGCGGTCGTCGAACTGGTCGCGCTGGAAAATGCGGAAATCAAATATTCGACCGTGCAGAACTGGTATGCGGGCGACGAATCGGGCAAAGGCGGAATTTATAATTTCGTGACCAAGCGCGGCGCGTGTCGCGGGCGCAACTCGAAAATTTCGTGGACGCAGGTGGAAACCGGAAGCGCGATTACGTGGAAATATCCGTCCGTGATTTTGCAGGGCGACAATTCCATCGGCGAATTTTATTCGGTCGCGCTGACGAACAACGCGCAGATTGCCGATACCGGAACGAAGATGATTCACCTCGGCAAAAACACGAAATCGACGATTATCTCGAAAGGAATTTCCGCCGGACGCTCGAATAATTCGTATCGCGGACTGGTGAAAATAATGCCGCGTGCGGCGGGCGCGCGCAATTACACGCAGTGCGATTCGATGCTGATTGGCGGCAAAAGCGAGGCGAACACTTTCCCGTATATCGAGGTGATGAACAACACGGCGCGCGTCGAGCACGAAGCGACGACCTCGAAAATCAGCGAGGAACAATTGTTTTATCTCCAGCAGCGCGGCATCTCGCAGGAAGACGCGGTTTCGTTGATTATCAACGGTTTCTGCAAGGAAGTTTTTCGCGAATTGCCGATGGAATACGCCGTCGAAGCGCAGAAGCTTTTGGGCTTGAAATTGGAAGGCAGCGTCGGTTAGGAAATTATGAAAATAACCACGCCGATTTTAGTTTTTGTCTTTGCTTTATTCGCCTCTATTCAAGCTTTTGCGCAATGCGAAAACAGAGAATGCGGCTTGGTTATTCGCGGCAAAGTTACAGATATTGTAACTGACCGAAGCGATAAAAATTATGTCAGGTTCAGGGTCAAACTCGATGTCGAATTTGCTAATGAAGGAAGCCAGCCGATTATTTTATTCAAACCTGATAATGATGAAAACGGATATTGGCTCGGAGGCTGGTCTTTATATCAAACAGAGGAAGATGCAAAAAACTGGAAATCAATTTTCCACGACGGATACTGGCAATCGATTAGCGGAAGCGAAGATTACCGGAAACTGGCGGAAAAATTGGATGTCAAAACTCCGCCGGACGATTATACAAAAATTCTTCAGCCAAAAGAGGTTTGGAATTTCGCGGACGATTTTCAGATAACTTTTGATACCGAGAAGAGCAGCAGCTTTCCCGTTCGTAAAACGTGGAAAGAAATGCAGCAGCTTTCTTCGCTGAAATTACAGTTGAGAATTGTTTACGAGCTTTCGCCATGGAACGTTGAATATTTTAAGAAGAACCTGATTCCGAAGCTGCAAAAGCGCTGGAAGAGTTATGGAAATATTTTGCTGGAAAAGGAAAAAAGCAGATTCAACACCTTTCGTCTTGCTTCCGAGCCGATGATGATTGACTTTAGCGAGGCGAAAGAAAAGAAGGTCGAATCTAAATAAAAATGGAAAGAATTCAGGTTAAAGACGCGCCGCTGCCGGTCGGGCATTATTCGCACGGAATCGTTCACAACGGTTTCGTTTTTGTTTCCGGTCAGCTGCCGATGAATCAGGTGACGCGCGAAGTCGAAAACGGCTCGATCGAAGCGCAGACCGAGCTTGCTTTAAGAAATGTCGAAGCGGTTTTGCACGCAGCCGGAACGGATTTGAATCACGTCGTGCAGATGACGATTTACATTTCGGACATTGAACTCTGGGGCAAAGTCAACGAGGTTTACGCGCGCATTTTGGGCGAGCATCGACCGGCGCGGGCGATTGTTCCGGTCAAAGATTTGCACTTCAACACGAAGATTGAGATTCAGGCGATTGCGGCGCTCGCCGATTAAAAAAGATGCGGTATTACGGAATAGACTGGCTGGCGACCGTCTGCGGTTTGACGGGCGTTTATCTGCTCGGAAATAAAAATAAATACGGTTTCGTTTTCTTTATGCTCGCCAGTCTAAGCTGGCTGACGTTCGGCATTTTAACGGGCAGCATCGCGATGAGCATCGGCAGCTTGATTTTCTTTACGATGCACTTGCGCGGCTGGCTGAATTGGAACCGCGAAAGCCGCGAGGTGGGAAATTTGCAATGAAGATTTTTCGCAGCCGGGAATTTACGGGAAAACGCGCGTGGGACGCAATCGCCATCGCCAATATGAACGGCGTGACGACGCGGATTCACTGGACTGATGCGCCTTACAAATGGCACACGAACGACGGCGAAGAAGTCTTTGCGGTTTTGGACGGAACAGTCGAAATGCACTATCGCGAAGACGGCTTGGAAAAGAAGGTTGAGCTGAAAACGGGCGACGTTTTTTTTGCCGAAATCGGCTGCGAACACGTCGCGCATCCGGTTGGCGAAGCGCGAATTCTGGTGATTGAAAAGGAAGGCAGCGTCTAGCGAGCAGGCGTAATTTATGAATCTTCAAATTTTTCAGGTTGACGCTTTTACGAAAAAGCCTCTGGGCGGAAATCCGGCGGCGGTTTGTCCTTTGCAGGAATGGCTGCGCGACGAAACGATGCTGAAAATCGCGGCGGAAAACAATCTTTCCGAGACGGCTTTTTTCGTTTCTCAAGACGATTTTTACGAGATTCGGTGGTTTACGCCGAACGTCGAGATTAATCTCTGCGGTCACGCGACGCTCGCCACGTCTTTTGTGATTTTCAACTGTCTGAAGCTGGAAGACGAAATTGTGAAATTTTATTCTTCCAGAAGCGGGAATTTGAGCGTCGAAAAACAGGACGAGCTTTTGATTTTGAATTTTCCGAAATACGGCTTAAACGAAATCGAAATTATGCCGGAATTAACCGCAGCCCTTGGGAAGACGCCGCTGAAAATGTGGGAAACGCAAGGCAATATGACGATGCTTTTGTTTGAAACGGAAGAAGATGTTAAAGCTTTGCAGCCTGATATGTCGGCTTTGAGCCGGATTGATTTTGACGAATTTATCGTCACGGCGAAAGGCGAAAATTCGGATTTCGTGTCGCGGCTTTTCGCACCGCGCATCGGCATTCCCGAAGACCCTGTGACGGGCGCGACGCATTGCTCGTTGATTCCGTATTGGGCTGAAAAACTCGGAAAAGAAAAGCTTTACGCGCGTCAGCTTTCAAAACGCGGCGGCGAATTGTTTTGTGAATTAAACGGCGAGCGCGTCCGTATAGGCGGCAACGCGGCGCTTTATCTGAAAGGCGAAATTTATATCTGATATGAAAATTGCAATCGTTATTTTCGATAAATTTACGGACATCGACTTGTTTCTGATGTGGGATTTGCTCAATCGCGTCCGCATCGATGATTGGTCGGTAAAAATTTTGGGCGAAGCGCAAGCGCACGTTTCGGCGACGGGAATTTCGGTGGCGACGCACGGAAAAATCGAAGAAGCCAACGACGCCGACGCGGTTTTATTCGTCAGCGGTCAGGGCACGCGCGCGAAAATGATTGATAAAGAATGGCTTTCGCGTTTTCGCCTGAATCCCGAAAAGCAGTTTATCGGCTCGATTTGTTCGGGCGCTTTGATTTTAGCCGCGCTTGGTTTGCTCGAAGGCAAAACTGCGACGACTTATCCGACGACGAAAACCGCGCTCGAATCGTTCGGCGTTGAAATCGTGGAAAAACCGTTTGTCGCGCACGGGCGCGTGGCGACGGCGGGCGGCTGCCTGGCGCAGCAATATCTGATTGGCTGGGTGATTGAAAATCTGGCTGACAGAAGCTGGCGCGAGCTGGTTCTGAAATCGATTCAGCCGGTCGGCGAAGGCTTATTTTTTGCGGACGCCGAAAATCTGACGCGGCTTTACGCGCCGCGCGTGCAGACGGCGGAAGTTTAAAGTTTATGAAAGACGGAATTTGCGCCAAATGCGGCGAGCACGAAGTTTACACGCGAAAAGACGGAAATTACGGATTGAATCTTCCGATTTCGATGTTTTCAAAAACCTTGCTCGAACTTTACGTTTGCGCCGCCTGCGGCTATCTGGAATTTTACGTGCAGAGCGGGGAAAAACTGAAACAAGTTCCCGAAACGTTTAAAAAAGTTAATTAGATAAAATTATGTTATTGGAAATCAAAAATTTACACGCCGGAATCGACGGCAAAGAAATTTTAAAAGGCTTGGATTTGCAGATTAACAAAGGCGAAGTTCACGCGATTATGGGACCGAACGGTTCCGGCAAATCGACGCTCGCGAAAGTTCTCGCCGGTCATCCGAGCTATGAAGTAATGCAGGGCGAAGTTCTTTACGAAGGCAAAAATCTGCTGGAGCTGGAACCGGACGAGCGCGCCAAAGAAGGCATTTTTATGGCGTTTCAGTATCCGATTGAAGTTCCGGGCGTCTCGAATTCGCAGTTTCTGCGGCTCGCTTATAACGAGAAAATGAAACATCTCGGACAGGAAGAACTCGACCCGCTCGAATTCAACGATTATCTGAAAGAAAAAGCGAAAGTCGTCGAAATGAGCTCGGATTTTTTCAAACGCTCGGTCAACGAAGGTTTTTCGGGCGGCGAAAAAAAGCGCAACGAGATTTTGCAGATGGCGGTGCTCGAACCGAAGCTCGCCGTTTTGGACGAAACCGATTCCGGTCTTGACATCGACGCTCTCAGAATCGTCGCGGGCGGCGTCAATAAACTGCGAGATTCGGAAAAGGCGATAATTCTGGTGACGCATTATCAACGACTTTTGAATTACATCACGCCGGATTTCGTCCACGTGCTGGCAAACGGGAAAATCGTCAAGCAGGGCGGCAAGGAGCTCGCGCTCGAACTCGAAGAAAAAGGTTACGATTGGGTCAAAGCGGCGGGCAATCAGGCGTAAAAATAACCGAAGGTTTATAAAATGACTTCAACAGCAGAAGAAACAATTTACAGCAATTATTTTAGAGAAAGTCCGGCGCTCGATCAGCCCGCGTGGCTGAAAGATTTGCGCGAAAAAGCTTTTCGTTTTTTCACGGAAAACGGCTTTCCGACGCCGCACAACGAAGAATGGAAATACACGAACGTCGCGCCGCTCGCGCAGGAAAACTTTGTTTTGGCGGAATCTTCCGCGACGGCGGGCGAATTTAATTCGCGCGACAAAATCGAGCCGTTTGTTTTCGACGAATCGAAAGAAAGCGTTTTAGTTTTCGTCAACGGAAGCTTTGATAAAAGCTTGTCGAATCTTTCGGCTTTAAACGGCGCGCAAGCTTCGAGTTTTTCGGAAGCTTTAAACGATGAAGGATTTTCCGAAATTTTCAAAGCCAAACTGGCGCGCCTGGTCGATTTCGACAAAAACGGCTTCACGGCTTTAAACACGGCTTTTATCAATGAAGGCGCGTTTTTGTTCGTGCCTGAAAACGCGAAAATCGAAGCGCCGGTTCAGTTTTTGTTTTTGACCGAAGACGGAAAAGCTTCGTTTCCGCGCGTTTTGATTGTCGCCGAAAATTTCAGCGAAGCGACCGTTATCGAAACTTACACGCGCGGCGCGGAAACGAAATATCTGACCGACGCCGTCGTCGAAATCTCGGTCGCCGACGAAGCGAAAATCAAACATTATCGCGTTCAGCGCGAAAGCCACGCGGCGTTTCACATCGGCGCGAGCGGCGCGGAAATAGGTCGCGGCTCGCTTTACGACGCGACCAATATCACGCTCGGCGCGCATCTTTCGCGGCACGACGTTTCGGTCAAATTCCTCACGGAAGGCGGCGAAGCGTTTGTTGACGGGCTTTATATGGTCGGCGATTCGCAGCACGCCGACACGCATTCGGTCATCGACCACAAGCAGCCGAACTGCGTTTCGCACCAGACTTATAAAGGAATCGTCGACGGAAAGGCGCGCGCGGTTTTCAACGGCAAAGTCTTCGTCCGCGAAAACGCTTCGGGCACGGACGCGCAGCAATCAAACAAAAATCTGCTTTTATCGAACGACGCGCGCGTCGATACCAAGCCGCAGCTCGAAATCTTTAACGACGACGTGAAATGCTCGCACGGCGCGACCGTCGGGCAGCTCGAAGAAGAAGAATTGTTTTATCTCCTTTCGCGCGGCTTAAACGCAAGCCTGGCGCGCAATCTTCTGACTTACGGCTTCGCCGAAGAAATCGTCAACAAAATCGGCGTTCAGTCCATTAAAAAGCAATTGGACGAAGCGGTTTTGAATCGTTTGAACGCGAATCTGGAAGCGTAAAAATTATGCAGAACGTCAAAACAATCGAGCCTTTAATTTCAATCTACGACCTCGAAGCCTTGCCCGACGACGGCAACATCTACGAACTGTTTGAAGGAGAGCTTTCCGTGGCAAAAGCACCGTCTTTAAAACATCAGGAACTAATCGTTCGCTTGGGAACAATTTTGACAAATTATCTTGACCAAAATCCGATTGGACAGGTTTGGTCAACGCCGGGCGTGATTTTTGACGAATACAACAGCGCGATTCCCGACCTCGCGTATATCGCTAAAGAACGCATCGACAAAATCGCTTCGGGCATTCACATCGTCGGCGCGCCGGATTTGATTATCGAGATAATGTCGCCCGGCTCGGAAAACGTGCGCCGCGACCAGGTTGTTAAGCGTCAGACTTACGCGCGATTCGGCGTGAAGGAATACTGGATTGTCGAGCCGATTGCGGAAGCAATCGAGATTACGCGCTTGCAGGAAAATGTTCTGGCTTCAACCGGAATTTTCAGAAATGCGGATGAAATCGCATCGCCGCTTTTGCCGGATTTAAGCTTTAGGGTGAGCGGTATTTTTAGAAAGTAAAGAAGGATTTTGAGTTATTTGAACGCAAGATTTAGAGGCATAGTTGGCAAATTTAAGGTGAAAAGTATGAATAGAGAAGAAACTGAGCAAATTTATAGAAGACTTAGTGAAGAAGAAAGAATTTTAACTTTAGTCAATGCTGATGAAGCTTTTAGAGCTATTCAAGATGAAGCAAATCACCTAGCTATTTCAGAGAATATTTCTGAAGAAGTTCATGAAGTTTTGAACCGAATTGAAGCATTGGCAAGACATAGATACGATTTTCGGACAGAAGAGCAGAAAGAAAGAGTTAAATCACCCGAATTTAGGAAGTCTGTATAACTAAAATTCTTTTTACAAAGAATAATGGATAATTATGAGAGTTAGAACGTCTGTAACATTACCGAAAGAATTATTAATAAAAGTTGATGCTTTGGCAGGAAAAAAACATAAGCGTTCAAAGATTGTCGAATCAGCTTTGCGAGACTATGTAGCGAAAGCAAATCGCAATGAATTGAATTTACGCGATATTGAAATTATTAACCAAAACGCTGATTTGATTAACAAACAAGTCGAAGAAACTCTGGAGTTTCAGGCTGAATGGTAAAGCGCGGCGAACTTTACAGAGTTTTAAAGCCGACGAAACAAGACCCGAAAAACTTTCGCGTTTTTGCTATCGTCGGACGGCAGGAAGTTATCGAATCAAGTTATTCAACCGTGATTTGTGCGCCGGTTTATTCAAATTGTTTGGGCATTGAAACGGAAGTTGAAATCGGAGTTGATGAAGGCTTGAAACATCATAGCTGCATTCGCTGCGACGAGCTTTTCAGTTTGCATAAATCAGTTTTGACAAATTTCGTCGGTACATTATCCGAAGAAAAGTTAAATGAGTTAAATGAAGCGTTAAAAATCGCTTTGGTGATTAAATAATGAAAACGGCAGTAAAAGAAATGAACAATTGGGACGTTGAAAAAATTCGCAAAGATTTTCCCGTTTTGTCGCAGACGGTGAACGGCAAGCCTTTGGCATACTTGGACAACGCGGCTTCGTCGCAGGTG
>DASVWG010000431.1:0-12822 GCA_036389695.1 Pyrinomonadaceae bacterium | reverse complement strand
GTTTTGAAAACGTGACCGGAATCGAAGCCCGAAACCGTCAGATAAGCGACGCTCGGATTGGACGGGCTGACGACGATGCTTTTGATAAAACGATTCGGCAAGCCGTTCGTGATTTGCGTAAAGCTCGTTCCGCCGGTCGTGCTGATCATCGCTCTGCCCTGCGCCGAGCCGGTGTAAATCACGTTCGTATCCGATTTTGCGACGGCAATTGCCGACAGCACGTCGCCGAGGGCAAAGCCGAAAGTCAAATCCTGCGCTCCGGCGGACGGCGTCCAGGTCGAGCCGCGATTGGTGCTGATGTAAAGCCGGTAGGTTCCGAAATAAAGATTCGAGTTGACGTCATTGCCGACAAACGGCGGGTAAAACGCGACCAAATCGTTATTGAAAGTCGCGGGGGTTCCGATTGGCAATTCATAGGTATCCGCGTTGTTTCGCCAACGGTCGACATAGTGCCTGATGTATGTCGCATAGACAATGCTCGGGTCGACCGGGTCAACCACGACTTGCCCGCCGTCGCCGCTGATAAATTCCTGCCACATTGCCGCGCCGCGCCGACGTTGATTACCGTTGTCCTGCGTGCCGCCGTAAGTGCGCGACGGGTCGGTCGGGTGCAAATCCATGCTGGTAAACATCGTCAGATTCAGAGTCGCGTTAAGCGATTCAAAGCTGTTCGCGCCGTCCGTCGAGCGATAAAATCCGCCGTCGTTCGCCAGATAAATCAGGCTCGGATTGGTCTGCGAGATATAAAAATGATGCTGGTCGGGATGCGCTCTCGAATTAAAAGGATTATAAGAGCCGCTCAGGGAAAAATTGTTGGTGATGTTTGTAAAATTCACGCCGCCGTTGGTCGAGCGCCACAGGTCGCGCGTGCCGACGTAGATTGTGTTCGGGTCGGTCGGATGAACGAACAGGTAAAAGTTGTAGCTGAGCTGTCCGATGTCGAAATTCGAACCTTGATTCGTCCACATCCCGCCTTCGTTGGCGCTGGTTTCGAGCCGCGCGCCAGCCGGACTGGTCGAGCCGGACAAAACGTAAATCGATTGCGGCGCGGCAGCCGTGACCGCGATTTTGATATTTGCCGTATTGGCATACGGCGAGCTGTAAATGCGCGTCCACGTTTGCCCGCCGTTGTCGGATTTAAAAACGCCGCCCGTCGTCGGAACCGCGTTGTCCACGCGCGCCATTCCCAGATAGAGCGTGTTGGCTTGCGTCGGATGTTTAATCAAATCTCTGGCTAAGCCGCTGATGGTTTTCGTCCAGCTCACGCCGCCGTCGGTCGAATAATAAAATCCGCTCGAAAAGGTGTTGTTGCCTGAACGATTGGAATACTGCGCGACGTAAACGCGGTTCGGGTTGGCGGAATCGACCGCGATTTGCGAGACTCTGCCCGGCGACGGCAAGCTTGCGTTGCTGACGCGCGTCCACGTTTGCCCGCCGTCCGTCGATTTCAAAACGCCGCTGCCGAAATAATTGCTGGATTTGTCGCCCATTCCCGCGTAAACGACGGAATTGTCGCTCGGCGCGAAGGCAATCGAGCCGACCGATAAATCCACCTGCGTGTCCGTCATCGGGGAAAAATTCGCGCCGCCGTCAATCGAGCGCCAGATTCCGCCCGTCGCCGCGCCGATTAAAATAAGCTGCGGGTTCGAAGGCGAAACGGCGATGGCATTGATGCGCCCGCTGGTTAATCCCCAATTCGGAATCTCCGATTCGGTCGCGCGCGGTCCGATTGATTGCCAGACCGGCGCGGCGACTGCCGATTCGCTCAGTCGCGCGACGGGACGCTCTTCCCAAGCCCGGCGTCGCGCATCGACGGGAAGCTCGCCGGTCGGAAAAGTTCTTTCGCGCATAAACCATTCATTGCGCGCTTCGGCGTTTTCTTCAAACTCGTCGGCGTTTTTCGGCTGGTGAAGCGGAGGTTTTCCGCCCGGCTTAAATTGCAGGCTGACGACAAAGATAATACCTGTAAATAAAAATAAAATGACTGCGGCTTTTGCCGGAAACGGCAGGCGTAAAACGCGATTCATACAAATCTCCTGAAAAGTCTTTAAATTATAATGTAAAAATGTGAAACGCCCTGCTTGGAAGGTAACTGTTTATATTAACTTAACCCGAAAGTCAAAGTTAATGAGGGAATAAAAAATTACCGGTAATTTAAAGATGATAAAACCGACCGCGCAGGTTGCACAAACGTGCAGCTTTTGCGGCAAAAAATGATAAAATGAACGGCAATAGGATTAATATAAAATTAATATTAGCCGTCTGGTTCGGCATTGACACGCCGAACGATAATTGTTAGACTCCGCACAATTAAAAGCAAAAGCAGTAACCGAAAAATAAACGGCGAAGTCTTCCATACGCGTCGCTTGCGCGTTTTCGTATCTATTCAAATTTCTTATTAAACAGAGGAGAAAAATAATGGGAGCTTTAGTAATTTTTGACGGTTCAGGAGCACTTCCGCAATCGGTTAAATTCCAATCACCGCTCGAAGGTCCGGCAACGTTTGTTCTAACTGCAACTGCATGGACTCAAAATGCGGCGACTTTAATCGGAGTTAGTTTAAGCCTTGACGGCAATGTCATCGGGACAGCTCAGTGTTTTGCTAACGTGAACGCCAGCCACCAAACGATGAAAACAACTTTTATTCCGGTTGAATACCTAAGCTATGATACACATCTGATTGAGCTGACTAATGCTAATTCAAATACGGTTACCGACGTAAACGATTATTTCCAAGTCATTCTGTTGTATTAACTTTTACAACCAAAAGGCGTAAAACCAGCGCGATAAAGAAAATAGGCGATTTGCTTAGACGTTTAATTTTCGTCGTGTCGTGGTTTATCTTTGCAAACACGACGGGCAAACCGGCGGTTTAGTTTTTCATCAAATATGTTGTAGAATAGCTTTCCTTCAACTTTTGGGGGCGACAGGCTTCGACAGGGGCTTGTATAGATCTTTGGATGCACGTCGGGCTTGCTTGTTAGCTCGTTAAAAAAACATGCAAAACACAAATGCTAATCAAGAATTAGCTCTTGCTGCTTAGTTTAAAAGCTAACCACAAGTGTCTCAACGGAAGTCAGCTTGAAGCGACCGATTGAGGCATAACTCAGTTCAAGCTAGCGCGCGTCCACCGCCTGCGGACGCGAGCGAAACGTCAGTCGGGCTAGTCCGTAAAAAGGTTTTGTCAGTTTGCTGACTTTTTACGGGCGAAACTTTAAGCAAATTGAATAAACGTGTAGAGTCTACTGGTCGCAACCTTTGGATGCGGGTTCGATTCCCGCCGCCTCCATCTAAAATTTTTTTTAATTTCTGGAAAACAATCTCTAATAGATATTTCCTGCTTAAGTCGAAACCGGAAATGGTCTTCGATAACTTGTTTTACTCCTAGTGGGAAAACAACAAAAGACCCGGAATTTGTGGGCGTTCCGGGTCTTTTGCTTTTTGGATAATCATAAATAGAAAGCGAAAGGCGGCTATTAATTTAGCCGCCTTTCGCTTTTTCCTAAAAATTACTGATTGCCGTTAAACTTCCTAGTAAGAAGAAATGTTAAGAATTCCCGACAGAATATTACCTAAAATATTCAAACCGCCGTTGGAATTGTAACCGTAACGGTTGCGGCTGTAATAACCATCTTCATAACCGCGTTGAAAACCTTGCTGGAAATAATAACGGTATTGGCTCGAATCGACGTAGCTCTGATAACCGTAGTTTCCGCTTCGATACATCGATAAGCCGCCGTAATTGTATCCGCGTCTGTAGCCTCGGTCAGCCTGTCCGGCGCGGAAGCCCTGCTGATAGCCACGGTTTACTGCTTGTCTGAGCAGTTCGACGCCGCGCTCGTCCGTCTGGTAATATCTACCGCTGCTGTAAACGCGATAACGTTGATTGTAAGCTCTCTGTTGTTGTCTGTAGTATTGTGTCTGCTGTCTTTCGTATTGCCGCTGCGCTCTGCGCTGCGCTCTTTCGTAGTCTCTGTAATCCCTGTAAGTCTGGGCATTGGCGATTTCGCCGGTTCCGAGTAAGGCAAATAAACCTAAAGCCCCGATTGCCGCCGTTCGTTTCAAAACATTTAATTTCATGATAACCTCCCTGATTCTTGCTCATTGCCCCGCCTTCCGAATCCCTATAAAAAATGTAAAGGGCAATTCTTTTTTCAACGATTGGATTTGAATTATTTCCAATCATTCTGCTCTAAAGCTTCGCAAACTCCGTGCCAAAAAATTGTTCGCAGGGCGTAATTATCTGAATCTAAAAAACTTTTAAAATCGTAAATTCCGGCAACGGGTACCGGCGATTATTGATTTGTATCGCCCTGTGAATTAATCTGATACTCTGCCGGAAACCGAAATTCCGGCGGCGGAAAAATATCGGGTTGGTTGCTCAAAAACAGCGTTTTTTGTAGTCTTACAAGCAAGGCAAATTTTCTTTTAATAAATTATTTTGGCGAACAATCTACCAATCGGAATTTTTGACAGCGGCGTCGGCGGTTTAACGGTTTACAGGGCGCTGCATAATCGCCTGCCGGACGAGCGTTTCGTCTATCTCGGCGACACGGCGCGCGTGCCTTACGGCACGAAATCGCTGGCGACGGTCGAGCGCTACGCCATCGAAAATTCCGAGTTTCTGGCTTCGGGCGGAATCAAGCTGCTGGTTGTCGCCTGCAACACGGCTTCGGCGCTGGCTTTGCCGAAAATCCGCGAAAAAATCGGCTTGGACGTCGTCGGCGTCATCGGTCCCGGCGCGCGCAAAGCGGTTGAAATCACCAGAGACGAACGCGAGGCGAAAATCGCCGTCATCGCCACCGAAGCGACCGTGCAGAGCGATGCTTACGCCGCTTCCATCCGGCAGGCTTCCGCGAAAGTGGAAATTATGCAAAGCGCCTGCCCGCTTTTCGTGCCGCTGGCGGAAGAAAACTGGACGCGCGAGCCGGAGACTTTTTCCATCGCCCGCAAGTATCTGCAAAAAATCGTCCGCTTCCAGCCGAATGCTTTGGTTTTAGGCTGCACGCATTACCCGATTTTGCGCGAAGTGATTCAGCAAACCGTCGGCGAAAACGTAACCTTAGTCGATTCCGGCGAAGCGACCGCCGAAGAAGTGGCAAAGCTTTTGCGCGACAAGGATTTAGCCAATAACGATTTAATCAATTATAATCGTGAGCGCAGGCTTTGCGACGACCTCGACCATTTTTACGTCACGGACGCGGCGGAACGCTTCGCCCGCGTCGCCGAAAGATTTCTGGGCAGTCAGCCCGCAAAGCTGGAAGCAATCGAAATATTTGGAAAAGACGAAATCGTGAATCGTAAAACGTAAATCGTAAATAGAAAACCTCTTTCTCTGTTTACGATTCACGATTGACGATTCACGATTCACGAATTATGAATTACGAAAGAATTGACAAGCGCGCGCTCGACCAATTGCGAAACACGCGCATCACGCCCAACATCTCGCCCTACGCCGAAGGCTCGGCGCTGATAGAAGTCGGCAACACGAAAGTCATCTGCACGGCGACGGTCGAAGACCGCGTGCCGCCTTTCCTGCGCAACAAAGGAACGGGCTGGGTGACAGCGGAATACGCGATGCTGCCGCGCGCGACGCAAAGCCGCACGCAGCGCGAAACGCAGCGTCCATCGGGCAGAACGCAGGAAATTCAACGCCTTATCGGCAGAAGCCTGCGCGCCGTCGTCGATACGAAAAAGCTCGGCGAGCGGCAGATTTTTATCGACTGCGACGTGATTTTAGCCGACGGCGGAACGCGCTGCGCGTCGATTACCGGAGCTTTCGTCGCGCTGGCGCTCGCCTGCAAAAAAATCGTCTCGCAGGGCATTATCAAAACCTCGCCGCTTTTGTCGGAAGTCGCGGCGGTCAGCGTCGGCATCATCGAAGGCACGCCGATTCTGGATTTATGTTATGCCGAAGACTCAAACGCCGAAGTCGATATGAACATCGTCTGCACCGGCGCGGGAAAATTTATCGAGATTCAGGGCACGGCGGAACGCGAGCCTTTCACCGGCGAGCAAATGAACGAGATGCTCGCGCTGGCGGAAATCGGCATCAACCAGCTTTTCACGATTCAACGCGCAATTTTAAATGTGTAACGCGGCAAAAATTGTAGGGGCAGGTCTTGTGCCTGCCCAATGAGCGCAGCGAAAACCGGTTTAAATTAAATTCAAGATTACAGTAATTAATCTTGATTAGCGCTTTAACAAGCGCTTTGGGCAGGCACAAGACCTGCCCCTACAATTAATTTATCGTATTAAATATTTTTCCGCCGTTTCGTTAAATTCGCCGATTTGCTTCTCAATCCAATCTTTATCTTTTTCCAGTTCACGCGCCATAATTTCGGTGACTTTCGGAGCGATTTCGATTGCTGCGCGGGCGTTTAAAAATAAGGCTCGCGTTCTTCGCGCCAAAACGTCTTCGACAGTTCGCGCCGCTTCGTTGCGGATTGACCAGACGACTTCGGCAAACGTGTAAGGCAAATCGGCGTGCAGCTTTTCGCCCAGACTTTTATCCGCCGCAATCAATTTTTGAATTTCCAGAGCGTCCGCGCCGTAAACCGCCAAATCGCCGAATTGTCCGGCGTTTTCGATAAAACCGTGAATTTTTAAATCTTTCGTCCGGCAGTCTTTTTCCGGCAGTCTGGCTAAAACGGCGGCTTGATTGACGCAGTCTTCCGCCATGCGTCGATAAGTCGTCCATTTTCCGCCGGTCAGAGTTATCAATCCGGCGTCGTCAATCTGAATCAAATGGTCGCGCGAAAGAGCCGCCGTATTTCTCGCGCCGCCGTTTTTCACCAGCGGGCGGATGCCGGCGAAAACGCTCAAAACGTCTTTTCTTTGCGGCGGCTTGTGCAGATATTTTCCGGCGGTTTCCAGAATGAATTCGATTTCTTCTTCCAGCGCGCGCGGCTCCAGTTCCGCTTTTTCAAGCGGCGTGTCGGTCGTCCCGACCAGCGTGTGAGAGTGCCACGGAATGGCGAAAAGAACTCTGCCGTCGGTCGTGTGCGGAATCATAATCGCGTTTTCGGTCGGCAAAAATTCGCGGCGGAAAACCAGGTGAATTCCCTGGCTCGGCGAGATTAAAGGCTTTGCGTTATCATCCGACATCCGGCGAATCGCATCGCAGAACGCGCCGCCCGCGTTGATGACGACTTTTGCCCGCGCCTGAAAAACGCGTCCCGATTCTTCATCGACGAAATTCAAGCCGTCGATAAAGCCTTTCGCATTTTTCGTTAAGCCGAAAACCCGCGCGTAGTTTAAAACGCTGCCGCCGCACTCGGTCGCGGTTTTTGCCAGATTTATAAGCAGCCGCGCGTCGTCAAACTGACCGTCGTAATAAATCACGCCGCCGCGCAAGCCTTCGGTTTTTATCGTCGGCAGGCGTTTCAAAATTTCCTTTTTCGAAAGGATTTTCGATTTTCCGAAACGATATTTGGCGGCTAATAAATCGTAAATTTTCAGCCCGACGCCGTAGAAAGGCATTTCCCACCAATCGTAATTCGGCACGACGAAAGCCAAATCGTGAACCAGATGCGGCGCGTTTTGCCGCAAAATTCCGCGCTCTTTCAAGGCTTCCATGACGAGCGAAACGTTTCCCTGTTCGAGATAGCGGACGCCGCCGTGAACGAGCTTCGTCGAGCGCGAAGAAGTGCCCTTGCCGAAATCGCTCTGCTCCAGAAGCAAAACCTCGAACCCGCGCGAAGCCGCGTCAACCGCGCAGCCGACGCCGCTCGCGCCGCCGCCGACGATAATAATATCCCAAGCCCTTTCGCGCCTTTCGACGCGCGCGAGCATCTCCGCACGATTCATATAAACATTTGAAATGAAAAGAAAAAAGCGGTCAAGTTTACTGCCGAGACACAAAGATTCTAAAAGAAAAATACAGGGATAACAGGATGAACAGGGATAATGAAAATAATTTTTCTAATCCCTGTTTATCCTGTTATCCCTGTATTTATTCTTTCTCTGCGGCAAAGACGCTTCAAAAGCTAGCGGCTTTGCGGCGAGATAAACGTCACCGCTTCAATCTCCGCCAGAGCCGACAGTTTTTCCGGCGCGATTCGCCCGACGACGGCGTTTGCCGAAGGCATTTCCGCTAAGGCTTCGAAACCGATTGCTTTCAGCGCGGCAACCGTTTCCGGCTTCAGCTCGCGCAAACGGACGATGATTTCGGCTTTCCCGTTTTTGACGAATTTCGCTTCGTCCGGCGCGGCTTGCGTCTGATTGTTTTTCAGACGCTCGATCAGAGCCTTCACCATCGAATGAAACTTATTCGGTTTGACCTCGACCCGCACGTTTTCGAGCTCGGGCGAAACGGTTATATTTTTCTCGTCCGTAAACGTATAAACGAGAACACCCGTGATTTTAACTATATCCAGCGAGCCTTTCGTGACGGCAAATTTCGCGTTTCGCGCCGCCGCGACCGCCGTCTGCTGAAGCAAAGGATGACCGCCGTCGGTCTTCGCCGAAACGACATTGCCGTTGGCGTCAATCGCGACCTGCACGTTTATCACGCCGGACGCTTTCACGGCTTTGGCGGCAGGCGCGTATTCGGGTTTCGGCAAGCTCGTCGCTTTAATAATTTCCGAAGCGCGTTTCCGGTCAAACGGTTGTTTTTCTTCGCCGCTGATTATGTACGCGACGTTTTTATCCGCCCAATCTCTATAGACTTTCGCGGTTTCCGCTTTAACTTTTCTCGACTTTAGGGGCGTTTTGTTCACCAAACCGGAGCGAGGCAATGTCATAAGATTTTTCGAGCTTCTTCCATTGATGGGAAGATTCTGAATTGATTTTTGGCTCACGGACGCGCCGCCTGTCGTTTCGGCTCCGTCTATGACAAAAGCATTTTCCGGGCTCACGCCGTCGGGCAATTCGACGGGAACTTCGATTTTGCGCGGCTGCCCGCCGTCGGTGACGATTCTTTCCTCGACCGCGACAAACGACGTAAACTGCGTCAGCAGACGATATTCCAATCCCAGATTCGTAATCGTTTCACGGATTTCGGGCTTCTGGTTCGTGTAGTCCTGCGACGTTAAATCGTCGATTCTGGTTCGCGCCCAGAGCGTCGCCAGCACGTCGTGCTGCGGCTCGTTTTCGGGAAGATTGACCGCAATTTCCCTAACAACTTCGCGCCCGAAAGATTTTCCTTTCAGACGAATCACGCCCGCGCCCGCTTTGGTAAAGCGCCCGTGAACGACGACGGGTTTCGCGCTGAAAAGGTCGTTGATGCGTTTCGGATAAACGTCGGCGACCGGTAAATTTCCGAAATCGAGCGAGATGTCCGTCAGCAGCGGACTGCGCACGCGCTCGTGAAAACGCCGCGCGGCGCCTGAGCCGTCGTCCGTTAGAGCCACGTATTCGACTTCGCCGCGACCTTCTTCCGCCATTTTGTCGAGCAGAAAACGATTCACGGAGCTTCCGATGCCGAACGAAAACACGCGCGCGTTTTGATGTTTTTGGATTTCCGCGATGATTTCCGCTTCGTTGCCGACGTAGCCGTCGGTCATAAAACAGACGACGCGCAGGTGCTGCTGCGAATCCGAAGGCGCGAGCGCGGCGATGATTGCCTTCATCATTTCCGTTCCGCCGAAGCCTTGCCGGGAAGCCAGAAATTCCTGCGCCTTTTTCAGATTTTCCGCCGTCGCCGGAACCGGTTTGTCGAAAAGAATCGAAGTGTCGCCCGCGAAAGTTATCAAATTAAAAGTATCCTGCGGGTTCAATCCGTCGAGCGCCATTTTCATCGACTCTTTCGCTTTTTCAATCGGGAAACCGTTCATTGAGCCGGAAGTATCGAGCACGAAAACGATTTCCTTCGGCGTCGCGTCCTGCGGTCGAACGTTGTCGGGCGGCTGCAAAATCAACGTAAAATACCCGCCTTTTTCCGCGCGATGCAGCAAAACGGCGTCCTCGATTTTTTTGCCCGCCACGTCGTAGCGCAAAACGAAATCTTTGTTCGGAATCGTTTTCTCGTTTTTCAGCTTTATCAAAGAGCTGTTGGCGGAAAGCCGGTTCGATTCGATTTGATGCGATTTCGAGGCGAAAGTTTCAACCGGAACTCCGGCGTCCAAACGGACTTCAATCGAAATATCGTGACCGGCGCGCTCCTTTGCCACCGGCGGCGTAATCCGCGACGCGTCGGGAACTTTATCGGTATCGGGCGCGGAACCGCCGCCTTGTTTTCCGGTTGGATTGCCGGGAATATAACGCGGTCCGACGACCATCGGAAAGACGAATTCGTATTGCCCGTCTTCGTATTTTAACGTTTCGACGTAGCTGATTTCGATAATTATTTTTTCGCCCGGCAGAATATTGGCGACTGCCTGGGTAAAGATATTCGGGCGTTCCTGGTCTAAAAGACCGGCGATTTGCCCGTTCGATTTTGCCGCTTCGTAAACTTCTTTGGCGTCCTCGCGCTTCATAATGCGCCCGCGCACGACGCGCTCGCCGATGCGCATCGTCATATCGTCAACCGCCGCGTTTTGCGGCAGCGGAAAAACATAGACGGCTTCGATTTTATCGCTGAAATTATTTTCAAATTCCTGCGTGACCTTGACGCGCGACAGAAAACCGGAAATTTCGGCTTTCACGTCCGTATGTTTCAAAGGACACGCGCCCAGCGATTTGCCGCCCGCGCCGACGGCTTCCAATTCGCCCTGCGTCACTTGCTGAGCACTCGCGCCAATCGTTAAAAGCAAACAAAAAACGATTGAAAAGAAAACTTTTCGCATAACTTCACCTCGAATGGATTTTGTATATTTTGTTCCCGAAAGTGTTTCAATCAATTGGTAGTTTGAGACACCGGAGCAGTTGCTCGAACGGAAAATTTTATTCATACCATTTTCGGAACGCGAGCGATTTCGAAGTCTTGCAGAAAAAATTTAGCCACAGAGAACACCGAAGAGCACAGAGAAAGAAAAATACAGGGATAACAAGATTAACAGGGATTATTAAAATAAATTATCTTTCTTATCCCTGACTATCGCTGTTATCCCTGTGAATTTTCTTTAAAAAATCTCTGTGCTCTTCGGTGTTCTCTGTGGCTAAGAATTCTTAAAGCATCTTTACCAGAAACGGAAATTCAGCCAGAACGTGCGCGATTGCGAAGGCGAAATAAACGTCTCTGGTCGTCGCGTAATCAATCGAAAAGCCGCACCACAACGCGAAAACCAGACCGACGCCGGCGATTAAAATCGCCGCCACCATTTTCGGAAATCCGTGTTTATTTGCCGCCAGCGGAATGTCTTTTAATTTCCACGGCACGGCACGTTTATCGACCAGCGGAATCAGCAGAATCCAGACGGCATAATGAATCGTTTCGAGAAAAACGTGCGTCGCGACGAGCAGATGCGTCGAAATCTGCGGCAAAATCCCGCTTCCGGCGTGCTGCGAAATGCGCGAAAAAAGCGCCGCGTCTGCGGGCAGATTCGCTTGATTTGCCAGCGCCAGCCACAAAACGATTAAGAAAAACGGAATCGTCGCCAGACAGAAATGAAAGGCTTTGAGCCATTCCTTTCGCGTCCGCCGGATTTGCCTTTCCAGAAACCAGAGCGCGATAAACGGATGCAGGTAGACGAGCGCGAGGCTCCAGTAATTCGGCACGAGCCATGCCAGCGCCGCGAGCAAAAACGCGACGGCAAACGCCGGACTCCAATCCGTTTTCGGTTTCTGCCGCCCGCGCAGGTAAAAAAGAACGCCGAGCCAGAGAACAAAAAACGTGTTCCAGGCGGCGACAATCGTCTGCACGTTTTTCAGGCTCCAGAGCCAGTTATCGAACAGAAAATAAATCGACAGGTAGGCGGCGGTCAAAACAATCACGCCGCCGATGCCGACCCGATAAAACATCCGCGATTTTCCCCAGCGCAAAGGCATCCGCGCGACAAAATAGCGAAACTCCATAAAATTATGGACGCCCGCGAAAAGAAAAATCGTGATAACGGAAAGCTGAAGCGGAAAACTGCCGACCAGCGCCGCGCCGCAAGCGCAAAACGCCAGAAACGCGAAAACGAAAACCTGCGCCGAACCGATTTCAAATTTTGCTTTTTGAATTTCCTGCATACGAAAGATAGTGGATAGCTGATAACTGATAACTGATAGTTAATGCTTTTCACTATCCACTATCAGTTATCCACTATCAGTTATTCTTCGCCCGTTCTGCCGTCGCTTTTCACGTCCGGCACAATCAATTCTATGCCGCGGTCTTCGTCCGAAGTTTCGAGCCTGATTTTGCCGGAAGCCTGTTTGTATGTGTGCACGCCGCTGCTGAAAATTTTGCCGGTGATGCTGCGCGCTTCGGGCGGCGGACCGACGTTGGCGATGGCAATCGTCGCCAGCGCGCCGGTCAAAAACAAACCCGCGCCGACGACTAAAGTTTTATTCGCTTTCGTCCGGCTTGTGCCGCCGCCGCGCGAGCGCGCCAGCCAGACGCCGC
Organism: Pyrinomonadaceae bacterium; assembly: GCA_036389695.1. Taxonomy (GTDB): domain Bacteria; phylum Acidobacteriota; class Blastocatellia; order Pyrinomonadales; family Pyrinomonadaceae; genus JALZHR01. Next base: position 395 of record DASVWG010000431.1, on the reverse strand, counting down.
CGAAAACAAACGCCAAACTTAAAAACAAACCGCTGACGATAGTTTGCGTTTTTGAAAAACCGAGCGAAGCGGTCGCGTCCGCGTCATCAATCTGTTCGAGCTCGGCGCGAAGCTGTTTTAACTGGCTTTTCGGAATGACCAGGCGGGCTTCCTTCGCATCTTTGTCGATGCTGATGTGCAGCCACGTGTCGATTTTTTTCGATTGTTTCGGCGTCGGCGTATCCGGCAGGCGAACGTCCGCCAGAGCGACCAGCGCGAAAGCCGCGATTAAAGCGATTGAACTAAAAAGTTTTTTCATTATTTTCTCCGTCTTAAGAAACATTTCAAATAGGAAGTGCCGCGATTATAGCAATTCTTTTCAAAAACGGAACGCTCGATTTTATTTTTTTTGCAGG
>DASVWG010000430.1:0-3719 GCA_036389695.1 Pyrinomonadaceae bacterium | reverse complement strand
CCATATACTCTTTTGCGAAAGTCCGTCCGCCGGTGGACGGAAAATCACGACGAGCCGTTTGTTTTTTATTTTCACGTCTGGGAGCTCGACCCGGAACAGCCGCGCATCTCGGCGGCTTCGAGCTACAACCGCGTGCGCCATTATCGCAAGCTCGATAAAATGGAGTGGATTTTAAAGGAAAATCTACAGCTTTATAATTTTGTCGATGCCGCGGAATTTCTCGGAATCAAGTCAGAACCATCTGCGGTAGCGGATGGTTTAAGCCTTGAAAGTCGAAACTTAAATTCAAAGGTTTCAACCGCTAACGTTCAACCGCCCGCTACCGCAGGCGGTTCTGACATCCCGGTTTCCATCATCATTCCGTGTTACAACGAAGAGCCGACTTTGCCTTATCTGGCTAATACGTTGAAAAGTCTGGAAGAAGCTTTGAGCAAAAATTACCAGCCGGAATTTATTTTTGTTGACGATTGCAGCAAAGACGCGACTTTCGAACGATTAAAAGAGCTTTTCGGCGCGCGGGAAAACGTGCGGATTGTCAGGCACGACATTAATCAAGGCGTGGCGGCGGGAATTATGACCGGCTTGCGCGCGGCGCGGGCGGAAATCGTCTGCTCGATGGACTGCGACTGCACTTATGACCCGCACGAGCTGGAAAAAATGCTGCCGCTTTTGACCGATAGCGTAGATTTGGTGACGGCTTCGCCGTATCACGCGGACGGCGGCGTGCGCAACGTTCCCGAATGGCGTCTGTTTTTGTCGAAAGGCGCGTCGTGGCTTTACCGGCGCGTTTTGCGCTCGAAGCTCGACACTTATACAAGCTGTTTTCGCGTCTATCGCCGCAGCTCCGTGATTGATTTGAATCTGCGGGAAACCGGATTTCTGGGCGTCGCGGAAATGCTCGGCAAATTGGATTTGCGCGGCGGGCGCATCGTCGAATATCCGGCGGTGCTCGAAGTCCGCCTGTTCGGCTTTTCGAAGATGAAAACGGCGCGGACGATTTTCGGGCATTTAAAATTGCTTTCGCATCTGGCAAAATTGCGTTTTTTCGGAAATCCCGGCGCTATTGAAACTTCTTTACAAAAGGAAAATCTTGAGGCTCTTTCAAAAAAGAAAAAATTAGCCGCCGAGAAACGCCGATGGGCGCGGATAAGAGAAAAATAAATTTAATTCGGGACACGTCTCGCGTAAATCTCGCGGCTGATTTCCGACAATTCTTAATAAAAATATGACACCGACATTACAAACAGAAATTATCAAACTGCCGTCCGACCAGGACGCGAGCGGACGCACATTCGGCGCGGAAGAAATCGCCGCGCTGACGGAAGTTCTCGAATCGGGAACGTTAATCACGACCAAAGGCAAATTCGGGAAGCTCTTGGAACAAAGCTTTGCGATGCGTCTGGGCGCGAAATACGCTTACGCCTGCAATTCCGGCTCAGCCGCCGTGCATACGGCGATTGCGGCGATAAACCCGAATCCGGGCGACGAAATCATCACGACTTCGATAACCGATATGGGCGCGCTGACGCCGATTATTTTTCAGGGCGCGATTCCGGTTTTCGCCGACGTCGACCCGAAAACTTTAAACGTCACGGCGGAAACGATTGAGAAAGTTCTTTCGGAAAAAACGAAGGCGATTATCGTCACGCATCTTTTCGGCAACCCGTGCGAGATGAAAGCGATTATGGAGCTTGCCGACTCAAAAGGAATTCCCGTTATCGAGGACACGGCGCAGAGCTTTCTGGCGGAATACGACGGAAAATACGTCGGCACCATCGGAAAAATCGGCGCGTTTTCCTTTCAGCAGGGCAAACATATGACGACCGGCGAAGGCGGAATCGTCGTCACGAACGACGACGAAATCGCGCGCCGGATGTATCTTTTCATCAACAAAGCCTGGGGCTACGGCGACCCGAATCCCGACCATTATTTCGCTTCTTTAAATTATCGAATGACCGAATTGCAGGCGGCTCTGGCTTACGAACAACTGAAAAAACTCGACGCCTGCGTCGAGCAGCGTCAGCGAATGGCGCGGCTTCTGGACGAAAAAATCGCCGGCATCGACGGCATCGAAAGCTACAAACCGTCGGAAAATGCGACGATGACTTACTGGAAATACTGCCTGCGCGTCGATGATACGAAAATCGAAGACGGCGCGGTCGGTCTGGCGAAAGCCTTGAAAGTTTACGACGTCGCTTCAGCGCCGCGCTACGTCGTCAAACCGGCTTACAAGTGCCGCGTTTTTACCGAGCAGAATACTTTCGGCGATTCGCATTATCCTTTCAATTTAGCGCGTCCCGAAGCGGTCAATTACAACGACGATAATTTTCAGGGCACAATCAAGGGCTTGCACGACGTTCTCGTGCTGCCTTTCAACGAACGCTACGAGGAAAAACACATCGAATTTCTGGCTTCGTCAATCCGCGAAGCGGTCGAACAAGTCAGGAAGTAAATTCAACCGCAGATAAACGCGGATGTACGCAGATTAATTTTTGATTTTATCTTTGGTTTTATCCGCGTTTATCTGCGAAAATCTGCGGTTTCAAAAATTATGGAAAAACTCAAGTTTGCATTAATCGGAACGGGCGGCATCGCCCAAACTTACGCGCAGGCGTTTCAAACGAGCGAATGTTGTCGCCTCGTCGCCGTCGCGGATGTGCGGAAAGAATCGGCGGAAGCGTTTGCCGAGCCTTTCGGCGCGAAAAGCTACGCGGATTACAAAACGCTGGCGGAAAATGAGACGGTTGACGCCGTCATCGTTTCCACGCCGCCGAATTCGCATCCCGAAATCGCGATGTTTTTTATGCGGCGCGGCATTCACGTTTTGTGCGAAAAACCGCTTTGCCTGAGCGCGCAGGAAGCGCGGGAAATGCTCGATTGCGCCGAAAAAACGGGCGTTAAATTCACGATGGCTTCCAAGTTTCGCTACGTCGAAGACGCGGTTAAGGCGAAATCGATGGTCGCTTCCGGCATTTTGGGCGAAATCGTGCAGTTTGAAAACGCTTTCACGGCAAAAGTCGATATGTCGCGGCGCTGGAACTCGGACAAGCGAGCGAGCGGCGGCGGCGTTTTGATTGATAACGGCACGCATTCGGTCGATATTATTCGCTATTTTCTCGGCGCGATTGAAGAAGTTCTCGCCGTCGAAACCGGCTCGACGCAGGATTTAGCGGTCGACGAAAACGTCAAGATGTTTGTCAAAACCAGGAACGGCGTGACGGCGAGCATCGATTTAACGTGGGGCATTAATAAAGAATTGCCGTATTTTATCAGCATCTACGGCACGAGCGGAACTCTCCACATCGGCTGGCGCGAATCGAAATACAAGCTCAATTCCAGTCCCGACTGGATTCAGTTCGGCAAAGGCTACGACAAAGTGCAGGCGTTTCGCTCGAAAATCGAGAATTTCGCGCACGCCATTCACGGCAAGGAAGATTTACTTATAAAACCGCAGGACGCGCTCGCCTCGGTCGAAGTCATCGAAGCGGCGTATAAATCGCTGAATCAAAATCTGTGGCAGAAAGTCGTGGAAAAATCGGACGCGGCGGCGCGTTGATGCGGCGAAAGGCAAACGGCGTGAATCCAAAGTTTTATGGCGAACAAAACCTATACTTTGATTGGCGCAGATGGAAAGCCTTACCAAAGCGCGACGAAAGGAACTTTGGGCGGGCATCGCCGCGATAAAATTTACGGAACGCTCGGCTGCAAAGGCGCGCAGA
>DASVWG010000429.1:0-9218 GCA_036389695.1 Pyrinomonadaceae bacterium | reverse complement strand
ATAGGTGCAAGTAAATCAAAAGACTTGTGAAGTCCGTAAGCATTTTTGGATGGCAGTTGATGCTCACGCCTCAAAAGAGCATAAGCGCAAAAATCTGCCAACTGCACAAAGTATGAACGTTTTGAATCCTTAAAAATAGGGTCTTCAATAATTCTCTCAATCGGAATGTTTTTATGTAACGCGCCGTTACCGTTCCAATCCCAACTACCGTATTTACTAGGAATAGGATTATAAACTCCCATCCTTCTACACAGTCGAGTATAAATTTCGTCCTTTCCCTCGTCACACATCAACATTATGTGCCCGTTACAGGCTTGCATATTGCGGTTGATTCTATTTAACAATCGCTCAAAAGCCCAACCTTCCTTATCCGCATCCAAACAAACGTTAATCAGTTTTGCATTAGGCAGAGTCGCAACCATTGATAAAGTTTGGTTGAAAAGCTGGCAGCGTCTTACTTTGCCGATTATTTTATCCGTTCCTAGATTTCCGCGACCAGAAACGAACTTCCAAGCGTGAAATTCGGAATGGACGGATATTCCGTCACTACGTTTAAGTTGTCTTCGGAAGTTTTTAACTATGGTGAAAGCGTCACGCCACCGGTGGACAGGAATAATTAAAGCTGAAAAGACGCAAAGAGTTTCATCGCGCGAGTCGTCTATATATGCCAAATACATCGAGAATACTGCCACCCCCTTATCGCTAAAAAAGAAAAGACTACCATTAAGATAGTCTTAACGCGGATTGAATTATTTTAACTCTTTATTTTTTGATTGCAAGTATTTTTTCCAAATTAGTTTTTGTGCAGACTCTTAACTTGCACAAAAACAAACACTTGTTGCACAAAAAGTCTGTTTTCTGCACAAAAACTACTTGTTTTTACCTAGTTTTTGTGCAAAGCCTATACGGTGGCTACAAAGTATTCAGTGGCTACTAAGGTAACACTAAGTCCTGATGCTAAATATTGCATTATAAAGACTTATATAACTTTCATTCTTATTGAATATTTAGTATTCAATATTCTCAACAATACAGAGCCGAAATAAATTGGCAGTGTCTAAAACAATAAGCCCTGTTATATCAAGGTTTACGGGAAGGAAATTCGCTCCGGGGATTTTTGGCACGGAGGTTGTATTAGATAAGGGCAGAACAAAGGTAAAAATTAAAAGATAACAGCAAAATAACAGGAGATAAAAAAATGAAAAACATTAAAAAAATGATGACTACAGTTACTTTAATGATGGTTTTGATGGTTAGCACGAGCTTTGGTGGAGTTATTGTTCATGCGAGAAGCGAAAATCCGCAAGTCGACACGACAGAAAATATCGGCAGAGGCAAAGGCGGAGTCATCTTGTCGGATATACCGGGAGTTATTGTCCATATCACCGGAGTCATCGTTCACTTAACCAGCACCGGAGTTATCGTCCACTAAAAATGACGGGTTTATAACCAAACCGTTCTCCAGATTTATATCTTGCGAAAACCCTGCCGAAACCTGGCGGGGTTTTCCATTGCGTATTAATAACTTAAATTAAAAGTTGGAAATTTTATTTGTTAAAGCAACTTCATTGTCAGATAATGTTTATCTAATCAACCGGAAGACCGGCTTTCTTAACTAACTCTTTAAATTTTGCTTCATGGCGTATAGTTGCCAATCGCGGGTCGAATATTAATTAATTAAGGTCAACTTCATACTGGGTAAAAGCCTGCCCAGGATAATTAAAAGCCGTTTCCTTTTCTTCTAAAGCAGCATGAATTCTTGCCGGTTTAATCGCGTGCGGACAACTGTCTTTTGAAGGAGACTCCAACTGTTTGATTATCTGATTTGCCATTTCCTTTTTACCGGAAAGAGCATAAAAACGTATCCAATCAGGAAAGCTTTCCTGATTTCCGGCGTGCTTGATGCGCGTATTTCAACATTTCTTATTAACGAATGCGGGCGAAAGCCGGCGCAGATTTTCGACGGCGCGCGGCAGAGTTTCCAGCACGTATTCGACGTCTTCGGGCGTGTTATCCTTGCCGAAGCTGAAGCGGATAGCGCCGCGCGCCAGCTCGTCGTTTCTGCCGAGCGCGCGAATGATGGGCGAAGGTTCGAGCGAGCCGGACGAGCAAGCCGAGCCGGTCGAGACGGCGATGCCCTGCATATCGAGATTTATCAGCAAGCCTTCGCCTTCGATAAAGCGGAAAGAGATGTTCGAGAGATGCGGCAGGCGTTTTTCGCGGTCACCGTTAAAAACGAGGTCGGTGATTCTTTCGGCAACGCCCTGTTCGAATCGGTCGCGCAAGCCTCGCACGTAGTTCGTCCTTTCAGTCAAGTCTTTCTGCGCCAGTTCGCACGCCTTTCCGAAGGCGACGATGTGCGCGACGGATTCGGTGCCGCCGCGCCGCTCGCGTTCCTGATGCCCGCCGATGTTCTGCTGGTGCAGGCGCACGCCGCGCCGGACGTATAGAGCGCCGATGCCTTTCGGCGCGTAGAGCTTGTGCGCCGACATCGAAAGCAAATCGCAGCCGATTTCCTCGACGTCCGTTTTCATTCTGCCGATTGCCTGCACGGCGTCGGTGTGAAACCAGATTTTTTTGCCTGTCGCACGAAGCTCGCGGACAAATCTCCCGATTTCTTCGACGGGCTGGAGCGTGCCGATTTCGTTGTTGGCGCTCATAATCGTGATTAAAAGCGTGTCGTCGCGCACCGCGCCGCGCACGTCTTCGATGCGCGCCAAGCCGTCTTCATAAACGGGCAGATACGTCACCGCAAACCCGCGTTTTTCCAAATCCTCGCAGACGTTTTTGACGGCGGAATGCTCGATTTGCGAAGTGATGATATGAGAGCCGTGTTTTTGATTAGCCTCGACCAGACCGCGAATCGCGAGATTGTTGGCTTCGGTGCCGCCCGATGTGAAAACGATTTCGTTCGGGCGCGCGTTGAGAATCTCGGCGACCTGATGGCGGGCTTTATCGACGGCGGCGCGCGCTTCCTGCCCGAAAAAATGGATGCTCGAAGCATTGCCGAATTTTTCGGTCAGAAAGGGCAGCATCGTCTCGACGACTTCCTTATCGACCGGCGTGGTCGCGCTGTTGTCCAGATATACGCGGCGAAACATAGCTCGATTTTAGCACGTCGGGAGCGATAGTCGATAGGTCGTAGAGAATAGGGAAAAGTGGTAAGTAGTAAGTTTGCCGCTTTCACTAGACCACTTACCGTTTACCGTTTTTAATAAACGCAATACCCGCCGGAACAGGCGCTATAACCCCAATACTGACAAAACTCGTTGGTGCTGCACCACGGAGACCCATCGCCGCAGAGAACGCAAGTGCCGTAACAGTTATTACCCTGTGCGACACAGTTATTGTAGCAAGTTCCGCTTCGCTCTCCGCATTGATTCTGACAGTAATATCCGACGTTGGTCGGGTCGCCGCCGCCCGGACACGATTGACAGCACGGAGCGGCATAGGCAATCTGATTTCCGGTATCGGCGATTGAAAACCAGCCGAGACAAGTTAAGAGCATTGCCAGAACGAGCAGGCGTCTGATTATTTTTGTGTTCATAAGTATTTTTTTCCTTTGGAATCAGTTAAATTAGTGCCGGTCAAAAACAGCGCGCCTATCATCATCGCAGCGGCAGCGGCAATCTCCGCCTTTCGATTAGGCTTATTCAGATGAAAGATTAAGGACTGATGATGAGTTCAGGCTTTAAGCTACTCTTCATTCCGCTAAAAGTCAATATTTTTGGTCGTATATCAAAAAACTGCGCTCGCGAAAATAAATGCAGGGGCGAACGGACAATTCCGTCGTACTCGCCCGCAAACTATTACATTCAAATTACAAAGAAATCGCCGTCGGGCGGGAACTTATCTTGCTCTGCATCCGTCTGGTAAGATAAAGTAAAACATTGGGCTGCATCTCGGCATCAAAGCCGGGACAGTTTATTTTATAAAGGAAATATAAAATGGATTTTACGACCAAAGAATTATTGAAGCGCTACGCGAAACTCGCCATCGGACAGCCGTTTGCGCCGATTTTATTAAATATTTTAGTGACGAGCGTCTGCGACATGCGCTGCACGCATTGTTTCTTCACGGACGAGCTGGACGACCGACCGCGCAAAAAATTGCAGATGAAAACGCACGAGCTGGAAAAAATTTCCGAAACCCTCGGCGGCAATCTCGGCGTTCTGGTTTTGGCGGGCGGCGAGCCTTTTACGCGCAAGGATTTACCGGAAATCGTCGGCGCGTTTCATCGCAACAATAAGCTGGAATCGGTTTATCTGATGTCGAACGGGCAGATTCACCCGCGAATTTTTCCCGACGTCGCGCGCATCTGCCAGGAAAATCCGAATCTGAACGTCACGATTGCGCTCGGCATCGACGGGCTGAAAGACCAGCACGAAAAAATTCGCCAGAAAGAGGGAAGCTGGGACAAAGCGATTCACACGGCGCGCACCTTGCAGGAAATGAAAAAAGAATTTCCGCGCATCGACGTGCAAACCTGCACCTGCGTGATGAACAGCAATCAAGATACGATTTTCGAATGGTACGATTTTCTGAAATACGATTTGAAGCCCGACAAAATCAATATCAACTACATTCGCCCGCCGTCGAAAGACCCGAATGAACTTAATTTCGACCACGAGCGTTATGCCAAGTTGTCGAATATGATTCTGGAAGACGTGCGCAGCTCGGCAATCAAAAACAATTACGGCGGCTCGGCTGGATTTTTCAAAGCGGCGATTGATATTTATATGCACGATTTAATCGCCAAAGTAAAAGAAACCGACGAGGCGCAGATGAAATGTTACGCCGGAACGGCGGGCGCGGTGATTTACGACGAAGGAACGATTTCGTCGTGCGAAAACAAATCTGCGGTCGCGAATTTGCGCGATTTCGATTGGAATTTTCAGACCGCTTGGAATTCGCCGCAGATGAAACAGCGCCGCAAGGAAGTCGCGGCGGGTTGCTTCTGCACGCACGAATCGAACAGCTATTATCCGAGCCTGCCGTTTAATCCGAAACATCTGATTCAGATTAAAAAGCTCGAAAAAGAAATGAAAAAAGCGTCGAAAGGTTTGGAAAACAACCAGCCGCAGCCCGAAGGCGTGGCGGTTAAAGCTTAAGATTGACAAATTTTTTCTGTCTTTTCTCCTTGTTTCGCGGAACTGTGAAAGAAGGAGAAATTTTATGAAAAAAATCATTCAGTTAACGGCTTTATTTTTGGTCTTCGGCAGCTTAATAGTCTTTGAAACAACGTCGAGCGAAGCGAAATTCGCCAGAACCGGCTCGCAGGTTTCCAATGATAATCAGAACGGAAACGCGAATCGCGCAAATCAAAATAGGAATTCCAACGGGAATCGAAATTCCAATGTTAATGGAAACTCGAACGGGAATTCCAATTTTAACGGCAATTCGAATCGCGGCGATGACGATGACGGACACCGTCGCGGCGGACGACGCGGACGACGCGGCAGAGGGAGAGATTAATAAAAGCTTCTGCCGGCAGTTTATTTAAATAAAATGCAGCAGAACACTCCCAAAATTCTCATTATTTCATCTGACACGGGCGGCGGGCATCGTTCTGCCGCCCTTGCTTTGGTCGAAGGCGTGAATCGTTTCTGGCACAGCGATTCGAAAGCCGTCCGCGTCATTCGCGCCGTCGAAGAAGCGCATCACATCACGCAAAAGCTCGTCAAATTTTACAATTGGGTTCTGCGGCACAGGCAGCCCTGGATGAAATACGTCTACAAGATTATGAATCGTATTCGTCCGGAAACGCGCGAGTTTGTGCAAAGGCGCTGTATCGGCTACGTGCGCGAGCAGTTTGAAAAATGGTGCCCGCATATCGTCGTCAGCGTTCACCCGCTGACGCAGCATATTTTTGCCAGAGTCTTGAAAGAACTGAATCTTTCGCAGCAGGTTCCGCTCGTCACGGTCGTGACCGACCCGTGTTACGGCTTCTGGAAAGGCTGGGCGTGCAACGACGTTTCGCTTTATCTGGTCGCCAACGAGGACGCGCAGCGTCAGTTGATTGATTACGGCATCGCGCCGGAAAAAATCAAGATTTCGGGAATGCCGGTGCATCCGAAGTTTCACGGCGTGGACGAAAAAGACGCGCGGGCGGCGCGCGAAGCTTTCGGCTTAGACCCGGAAAAATTTACGGTTTTCGTCAACGCCGGCTGGGTCGGCGGCGGAAATATTCCGCAGATTTTCCGCGAGCTGGCGCGCGGCGATTTGGACGTGCAGGCGGTTTTTCTCGCCGGAAAAAACGAGGAACTGAAAAAAGAAGCCGAAGAAATCGCCAAAACCGCGAAGTTTCCCGTCAAAGTCATCGGCTATTCCGACGAGATAGAAAAACTGATGCAGTCAGCCAACGTGATGATTTCCAAGCTCGGCGGCTTGACCACGTTTGAAGCGCTCGCCTGTCATCTGCCGCTTATCGCCGACGCGACCACGCCGCCGATGCCGCAGGAAGCGGGAACGGTGAATCTGGTCGCCAAGCGCGGCGCGGGAATCTTGCTGGAAAAAGCTTCCGACATCGTTCCGGTCATTCAATCTCTGCTCAACGACTCGAAAAAATACGCCGAAATGCGCGCCGCGACCGTCGGCTTGGCAATGCCGAACTCGACGCAGCGAATCATCGAAGAAATCGCCGCGCTGCTGCCCGCGCATCAGCAAACAACCGCGCAAACTCAAGCCTTGAGCGCGGCAAGTTGAAATTTTGAGTAATGTCCTGATTTTGGTTGTCGTAAAGCTGTCAGGTCTTTTCAAAAAAGACCTTTTTTAGACTTTTTTGAAGTTACATTGAGGATATAATCATAAAGAAGCAAAGTAAAAAAGCTATTGAGATACAAGAATCAATCAGACACATATTGTTTTATGATTGGGACCCTATAGGAATAAATGATTCGGGTCCGGATGATGAGTATGATTCTTATATCGGAAATATTTATCGGCTTCTGGCTTCGGGTGCTTCTGAAATTCAAATCGTCGAACGTCTTTATCAAATTGAAACCATCGACCTGGGACTGAATGGTAACCGGCAGCAGCTCAGGAATGTTGCAGAAAAACTGCTGAAACTAAATGTTTCGTTATGATTGTTGAACATCTCAGAAACGCTCTTTTATAAGGCAAATAATTTACGTTACATAATTGGCTCAAAAATGACCTCTATTTCTTTTTCCGCGTTTATCTGCGTTTATATTTTCTTTTCCCGCTACTTGTCACAGCCTCGCATTTTCATTAACCTTTTATTTTAGAGTTTTTACAAAATTCTTATTTGGAGAAATTATTTTGAGTCTTTTACTGGAAGGAAAGCGCGCTTTTGTTTCCGGCGGGACGCGCGGAATCGGCGCGGCGATTTGCGAAGTCTTTGCCCGCGAAGGCGCGGACGTCGCTTTCAATTATCATTCGCGCGACGATTTAGCCGAACAGGTCAAACAAAAAATCGAAGCCTACGGCAGGCGCGCGCTTGCCTTTAAAGTTTCCGTGACCGACCGTTACGGGATGAAGCACATCGCCCGCGAAATCAAGGACGCGTGGGGCGCGATAAACATTCTGGTCAACAACGCCGCCGTCAATAAACCGGACAATTTTGCGACGACGACCGATAAATCGTGGGATTGGGTGGTCGATACCAACGTCAACAGCCTTTTCGCCGTCACCAAACCTTTCTATAAACAAATGATACGCGAGCGCGGCGGCTCGATTTTAAATATCACTTCGGTCGGCGCGATTCGCTCGCTTCCGACTTCCGTGCATTACGCCACGTCCAAAGCCGCGATGATCGGCTTCACCAAATGCCTTTCGCGCGAAGCCGCCAATTTCGGAATTACCGTCAACGCGATTGCCGCCGGAATCTTCGATACGGATTTGGGCAACACTCTGCCCGAACGCCTTTTGCAGATGCACGATTTCTGGGTTTCGAAAGGTCGGCTCGGCAAGCCCGAAGAACTGGCGGAATTCGTCACGTTTATGGTCAGCGACCGCAACAGCTTTATGAACGGCGAAATCGTCATCGTCGACGGCGGCGCGGTAACTTAAGTTAATGTCAGTTAATCTTTGCGTTCTTTGCGTCTTAAATCTTTGCGTCCTTTGCGTTTAAAATTTTCTTAACCGCAAAGAACGCAAAGTTTGACGCAAAGAACGCAAAGATTTAGATTCTCGGCGGCTTCGATTTTTTATCCTGCGCTCGAATTAAGTCACAAACCTATTTTCATCACAAAGCACGTAAAACATTGTTCGCCGAAATGAAATTCGGCTTTTCCAAGCTGCTCGAAACCTTGTCTTTGATAAAACTCGATGGCTCGCTCGTTCAACTCAAAAACGGCGAGCCAGAGTGAATCGAAGCCTTTTGCTTTCGCTTCTCCGAGACATTTACGCAGTAAAATTTTTCCGATTCCGTGCCGTATCATTTTCTCCAGAACGTAAATTCTCTGCAGCTCAATCGTATTTTCGCCCTTCACGTATTCGGCGGGCTGACCTGTCCGAAGTTCCGCGAAGCCGACGGCTTTGTCGTTTACTTCCGCGATAAAAAATGTATTGTTCGCGTCTTCCAATTCGATTTTCATCGCCTGCGGATTAAAAAAATCGGCGATGTATTTCGCCAAATCTTCCGGCTCGTCGGTTTCAAAATAGGTTTCGTAATTGGTCGTGCCGCCCAGCGCCGCCAGCAAATTGGCGTCTTTAACAGCGGCGCGGCGAATTTTTACCTCTTGTTTCATCATTAAATACTGTAGCTTAACTATAAAATTTTCGCCAAAATCTATTTGAAGTTGAAATTGAATTTCAATGTTAAATGTTGAAATAATGAGATTTACCTTGACAAGGCAAACTTATTATCGTAATCTTTCCCTAAGTTTTAGGAGAAGATATGGCACGCACGGAATTAATCGAAAATTTAAATAAAGCGCTGGGTTTGGAAATCTGCGCCGTGATTCAATACACGCAGCACAGCTTTCTGGTGACCGGCTTGGAAAGGGAAGTTTACAAGGAATTTTTCCGCGACCAGGCGGGCGAAGCGCAGGACCATTCCGAATTTTTAGGCGATAAAATCGTCGCGCTTGGCGGTGTGCCGACGGTCGAGCCGGGAATGATTCGCCAATCGACGGATTTAACCGAGATGCTGAAACAGGATTTGGAGCTTGAACGCGAAGCGATGAACGCGTATATGGCGGCGTGGAGCGCGTGCGGCGAAGAAGATTTGCCGACGAAATTCTGGCTCGAAGGAC
>DASVWG010000428.1:0-1503 GCA_036389695.1 Pyrinomonadaceae bacterium | reverse complement strand
CATTCAACTCGGCGCGGAGCTTTGGAAAGCGTATCAAAATGCAGATTACGAAAATCTCGAAAAGCTTTCGGCAGCCGAATCCGAATGTTTTCCGCGTCTGAAAGAAGTCTGCCGCGCCGAGATTGAAAAAGGCTTTCGCCCGCAAAAAGTTCTGCGGGAAATTATCGCCGGCGGCGCAAACGATTTTGCCGAAATCTTTCCCGAATTTTCAAATCGCGCGGGCGTCTACGGCTTCGGCGACGCGCAGGTGAAAAGGATTTTAACTGATAGTTGATAACTGAGAACTGATAGTTTATTTTGTTCCTTCACTATCAGTTATCAGTTATCAACTATCAGTTATCAGTTCTAATCGTTGATTCTCGTGGTGTGAATTTCCGCATCGGCAGGCGTTTCTTCGGGAACCGTCTCGCGCTTGAAAATCCAGCCTTTATACCAGAAATAACCGATTAAACCCAAAGCAATCACCAACATTAAGCCGAGCGTCATAAAATAGCCGTGGGTTGTGTGCAACTCGGGCATATTATCGAAATTCATCCCGTAAACTCCGGCGATGAACGAAAGCGGCAGCCAGATTGCCGAAAAAATCGTCAGGAATTTGACGATGTCGTTGGTTTTATTGGCGACGACGCTGAAGTGTATATCGAAAAGACTGCTGACCAAATCGCGATAGCTTTCCGATAAATCCGAAATCCGCAAAAGATGGTCGTGCACGTCGCGGTAAAAAGGAATCACGTTTTCGGGAATCTGCGGAAATTCGCCGTGCGAGATGCGATATAAAACTTCCAGCTGGCGGACGGAAATTCTTTTCAAACGCACGACGCTGCGGCGCAAATCCATAATTTCTTCCAGAAGCGCGTTTTCCGCTTTCCGCATTTGAAAAACGCGTTCTTCCAGACTGTTGATGGCGCTTTCGAAATCGTCGAGCAGCGGCATATACAAATCGACGACCTGGTCTAAAATCTGGTGCAGCAGATAAGCCGCGCCGCGACGGCAGGCGAAAGTGCTGGCGCGAAGCTGCTGTTTGACGTTTTTGATGCTTTTAAAACGCTCGGTGTGAAAAGTGACGACGAAATTTTTGCCCAGATAGCCGTCCAGCTCTTTCGTCGTAAAAAACGTCGGGTTCGTCACTTCCGGCTTCACGCCGTGAACGATAAAGTAGATATATTCGGGAAAAGCTTCGACCTTCGGCTGGTTGCGCGTTTCCAGACAATCTTCGACCGTCAGATAATGAAAATGAAAAATATTCAGCAGAATGTTTTTCGCTTGCTCCAGCTCCGACGGCGTTTCGCCGCGCAAATCAACCCAGACGACGTTGGTTTCATCGGCTAAAAGATTCGGCAGCTCGCTGACGGAAAAGCCTTCTTCGATTTTTTCCGCGCCTTGACGATAAACAAAAATTTCCATAATCAACGGAACGAAGGCGGAAACGCGACAGTCATGGAGCGTGTCTTTCAAGCCAAAGAAACACGCTCCATGACTGTCGCGTTTCCGCCTTCGTGCTTC
>DASVWG010000427.1:0-2978 GCA_036389695.1 Pyrinomonadaceae bacterium | reverse complement strand
AAATTCCGGTCGCCGAAAAGAAAAAAGAAACCGTTGCTTAAAAGAGATTAGCCGCGAAAGGACACGAAAGAAAATTTACAGGGATAAGTAGGCTTCGCGGCTTGATGGATAGGATAAAATAGAAATCATCTTTCTAATCCCTGTCTATCTTGTTATCCCTGTAAATTTTCTTTCTCTGTATTCTCTGTGTCCTCTGTGGCTAAATTCTTTTTGTTCGTGCTTTTTTCGTGTCCTTTCGTGGCTAATCTCTTTTACTTGCGATTTGGCTGCGCTCGCGCAAATTCGTCCGTCGGGTTATAGCGCGGCAAGGTCGGCGCGTTTGATGCCTGCAAGCCGATTGCCATGCTGATGTCCAGCATCTGCACCATTCCGTCGAAGCGCCAATCGTCGCGAAATTCGTCGGACGGCTGGTGATAATGCTCGCGATTAAACTCGGCGAAAACCTTGTCGCTCCAATCCTTCGGCTTGCCGACGTATTCCGCGCCGTTGCGGATGCTCAAAGCCGGAACGCCGATTTTGGCAAACGGGAAATGGTCGGAACGGAAAAACGAGCCTTGTTCGGGACGCGTGTCGGGCGAAAACTTCACATTTCGGGATTTCAAAACGTCGTTGACGATTGACTGAAGCGTCGAGCGTTCCGCGCCGAGCGCGCCGTAATCCAGCGTCAGACCGTAAAAATTCCCGCCGTCGATATTGATATTCGCCGCCGTTTGCGCGGGCGAAAAAATCGGATGCGTCGCATACCATTCCGAGCCTAAAAGCCCCTGCTCTTCGGCGGTCGTAAAAAGAAAAACCTGCGAGCGCTTCGGCTGCTCGTTCGCGGGCAGCTTCGTAAAGGCTTCCGCCAGCGCCAGAACCTGCGCCACGCCGGAAGCATTGTCGAGCGCGCCGTTGTAAATCGTATCGCCTTTCGCGTTCGGAATGCCGACGCCGAGATGGTCCCAGTGCGCCGTGTAAATGACGTATTCGTCTTTCAAACGCGCGTCGCTTCCTTCCCAGACGCCCACGACGTTGTTTGAATCCAGCTTTTTCAATTCGCTGTTCAAATCAATCTGCGCTTTGACGCCGAGATTGACCGGCTGAAAATTTCTGGATTTCGCTCGCTCACGCAATTCATCAAGATTTTTTCCGGCTTGCGTAAAAATTTTTCGCGCCGTGTCTTCGGTAATCCACGCGCGCATCTGCAAAAAAGGCGTTTTGCTTTCCGGCGTCCGCGCGATGTCGAAACGCCAGGAGCCGTTGGAAGTCTGCACGACGTTCCAGCCGTAGCCCGCCGATTCGGTCGTGTGAATCAAAAGCACGCCCGCCGCGCCGCGTCTTGCCGCTTCTTCGAATTTATACGTCCAGCGCCCGTAATAGGTCAGCGCCTTGCCGCCGAAAAGATTCGGCTCGCCTGTCGTGGCGGGCGGGTCGTTGACCATCATCACCAGAATTTTTCCGCGAAAATCTTCCGGTTTCCCTTTGTAATCGTTCCATTTCTGCTCGGGCGCGTCGATGCCGTAGCCGACAAAAACAAGGTCGGCGTTGAGATTGACGTTTTCAGCCTGCGCGCCGGTAAAGGCGACAAACTCGGTCCCGAATTTGTAAGCCGCGTCGCCGACATTCAAGGTCGTGTCCTTATCGGCTTTGACGGAAACAAGCGAAACGGGCTGAAAATACGAGCCGTTATTTCCCGGCTTGATGCCGAGCATTTGCAGTTGGTTGGCGATATACTTCGCCGCCAGCTCGCCGCCGCGCGAGCCGGGCGCGCGACCTTCGAAAGCGTCGTCGGACAGAAATTTGACCGTGGATTTCAGTTTTTCCTCGCTGAAAAGATTGGTGTATTTCCCTTTCGTCTGCGCCGAAATCGTCAGACCAAACACGAAAATTAAAAGAATCGCAAAGAGTGAACGTAGTTTCATAAATTTGCCCTCAACCCTTTTATTTTTACCTTTTACCTTTTGCCTTTTGCCTTATTTATCCTTTTATCAAACTCATCGCTTCGGCGCGCGTTCGCGCATCTTTGCGAAATCCGCCGAGAACGCTCGAAGTAATCGTCTTCGCGCCCGGCTTTTTCACGCCGCGCAAGGTCATACAAGTATGCTCGGCTTCCACGACGACCATCACGCCGAGCGGATTGAGTTCGTCAAAAAGCGTCTGCGCGATTTGCTGCGTCAGGCGTTCCTGCACTTGCAGGCGACGCGCGAAAATTTCCGCCAGCCGCGCCAGCTTCGATAAACCGACAATGCGCCCGCCCTTCGGAATATAGGCGATGTGGCATTTGCCGACAAACGGCGCGAGATGATGCTCGCAAACCGAAGCAATCGAGATGTCTTTGACAATCACCATTTCGTCGTGCGAATCGCCCGGCAGCGGCACGATATGCTCGCGCGCGTTTTCCCACATTCCTTCGGTCAGCTCGGCGTAAAAATCCGCCACGCGTTCCGGCGTTTTCTGCAAACCGTCGCGCTCCGGGTCTTCGCCGATGCCTTCCAAAATCAAGCGCACGCCGCGCGCGATTTTCTCCAAATCAACTTTCTTTTTCTTTGCCAAATCCGCTCCTTCGGGTGATAGGTGAAAAGTGATAAGTGATAGGGAAAACAGTTCTCAGTTACTCACTTTTCAATTCTTTCCTATCACCTATCACTTATCACTTTTCACTTCCCTTATCAATCTCCGCAAAAAATCTTCGCAATTTTTCTTCGTCCAGTTTTCCGTCGGCGCGAACGCTCGAACATAAATCGAGACCGAACGGCTGAACTTTCGCAACCGCTTCGGCGACGTTTTCCGCTTTTAAACCGCCCGCGAGAAAAACCGGCGCTTTGACGCTTTCGACAATCCGGCGGCTAATCGTCCAGTCGTGCGTTCTACCCGTTCCGCCCAGCTCTTTGATTTCAAGTTTTTGATTGCCGGAATCGAGCAGAATCGCGTCGACTTTCGCGGAAATTTCGACCGCCTCGCGCAAAGATTCTTCCCCGCCGACGTGAACGACCTGCACG
>DASVWG010000426.1:0-8472 GCA_036389695.1 Pyrinomonadaceae bacterium | reverse complement strand
ACTCAAAACTCATAATTTGTCTTAAAATGGCAACAAACGCAGCAACCGTAAATAAAATCGCCATCAAACGACGCGCAAACAGCTTGCTGCTTTTCTGGCGTCGTTTTGCCCGCAATAAGCTCGCCGTCGTCGCCTTCTGTTTTATTATTTTTCAAATAATCGTCGCGGTCGCCGCGCCCTTTATCGCGCCGTATAATCCGTATAAAGGCGATTTTCTGGCAACGTGGGAAACGCCTTCGCGCCTGCACTGGCTCGGCACTGACGATTTGGGACGCGACGTTTTTTCGCGTCTCCTTTACGGCGCGCGCGTTTCCATCAGCGTCGGCGTTCTCAGCCAATTGGCAATCGCGGCTGTAGGCGTTCCCATCGGCGCGCTCGCCGGTTTGAAAGGCGGCTGGCTCGATTATATCGTGATGCGCGTAATTGACGTGCTTTCATCGCTGCCGACGATTCTTTTCTACATCCTGCTGATGGTCGCGCTCGGCGCAGGCTTCTGGAATTTGATTCTGGCAATGACTTTGACCGGCTGGATAGGCATCGCGCGCCTGGTGCGCGGACAGGTTCTCTCGCTCAAGAAAACCGATTTCATCCGCGCCTCGCGCGCGATGGGCGGCGGCACTTTTTATATTATCCGAAAGCACATCCTGCGAAACGTCATGACGCCGATTATCGTCTCGATGGCGCTCGGCATTCCCGCCGCGATGTTTGCCGAAGCGGGCTTGAGCTTTTTAGGTTTGGGCATCCCCGCGCCGCA
Source organism: Pyrinomonadaceae bacterium (assembly GCA_036389695.1). GTDB lineage: Bacteria > Acidobacteriota > Blastocatellia > Pyrinomonadales > Pyrinomonadaceae > JALZHR01. The sequence continues at coordinate 7,718 of DASVWG010000426.1, read as the reverse complement.
AGCCTCATGGGGACAAATGATTGGAATGTATCAGGCATTCATCCGCACCGCGTGGCATCTGACCGTCTTCCCCGCCATCATCCTCGCACTGACCATGCTGGCATGGTTTCTCTTCGCCGACGGCATCCGCGACGCACTGGATACGACAAATAAGTCTTTTAATCGCTAACCAGTAGATTCATAGGAAGCAATAAAAAGCCTGACTGCAATAGTCAGGCTTTTCTCTTTAAAATTTAACTCCGCAGGTAAGACTCGAACTTACAACCCTTCGGTTACACTTTATCTCAAACTTTCGTTTGAGGGTGGACTATCTCATCAACTTTTCTTTTCAAAAAGTTGTCGGACGCTCGCGGGAGTTTTATTGGTTTGGTTTCCTCAACTCCTAGTCTCTGCACGTTCCTGCTTACTTTCAAACCATTCAGCAGGCTTCGCTCAGGATTACCATTCTAAATTTCTTTAGCGAAGGCTTCCCTGAATTCATCCGATTTTTCAATCACAGTCACCTGTGAAAGCTGCAACTTTCCGGCGTGATATTCACGATGACAATTGGCACATAACAAAACACATTTTTCGATTTCTGCCTTCACCTTTTCCCAACTTCGCGCATAACCTTTGCTGGAGATGCCGAAATCTTTTTTTGTCGGGTCAACGTGATGAAACTCAAGTGCTTCGATACAACGATTGTAGCCGCAAACTTCGCAGCTACCGCCTTTGTATTCAACAGCCATTTGTCGTACTTTTTCGCGGCGGCGCTGAACCGCTTTGATTATATACTCTCTGCGCTGTTGATACGTGCGTTTCTCTGCCATTGTAAAAGACCTTGCCTAGCTTACAGCCGAATGCTCTGCCATTGAGCTACTGCGGAAAACTCGTCCGGAGACGAATTTTTAGATTATGGATTTTGCTTTATCTTGTCAAGTCGCGTGGGAGAAATAGCAGTGGCTTAAATTAAATTACTCTTTTCGCTTTGCTGTTGGACATTTAAAATGAAAAAAGATTCAGCACAAAATAGTTTGTGTTCCCGACGCGAATCAAATTTCCGTTGCGATATTTTGAATTCAGAAAAGCGGCGGGCGAATATTTTGCGCCTTCGAGATATGTTCTGCCGTCAACGGTTTTCGCTTCTTTTTTGACCTCTTCGGGAAACCACGATTTCACGTCCGCGTTGCCGAGCGATGTATCGACTATTTCCGTTTGAAGCTTTTGCACTAATTGCGCCGCGCTCTTGTCGTCGTATTTGAGCAGAGCGGTCAGGCGATAATCGGTCGGACCGGGAACCGCACCTTTTGAATTATCGAAAACTTCCGCCGTCCATTTAGCTTCCGCCGGACGAACGGGCAAATTGATTTGCTTTTCCAGACCTTCGATATCGGTTTTGACCTCGACGTTTCGGGCGATTGATTCATTCATATTTTGCGCAGCGTTGGTTTGATTATTGACGGCATTATTAACGGCTTGGCTGTTTGAAGAAGCGCAAGCCGCCAGCAGCAAGGCAATCATAACCAAAGCCGCCGTCAAAGAAAAATTCGCATTGCCTTTCATTCGATAAATTTTAACAAAACGCTTCCGGCAAATCTATCGTCCCTCGTTCGGATTGGTCGTGCGCGTCGTTCCCGCGATATTGCCCTGCGTCCACGAAACGTCGCGGTTGAGCGTCGCATACTGCGTGTATTGATGCGCCAAGCCGGTTTGTTCGAGCTTGCCGCGCGTCGCATCCGGCACGCCGGTCGCAATGTCGGCTTGACCGGGATTGAAATTGTATCGGTCTTCGGCGTGCAGCGTATAATTCATCGAAAACGTCGGCTTGCCGCCCGCTTCGGTCGGCGGCGTGACCGTGACGCGCGCGCTGTTCCAAATCGGATGCCCGCCGATGGCTTTCTGCCAGTTTTCGGTCGCCGGATAAGGATAAGCGTCGCTGCCGCCGACGGTAATCGCGCCGCTCGTAATATCGAAAGTAACCGGTTTACCGGCGAGGCTCGGGTCGCGCGCAATCATTTGATTGTATAACTGCGCCGCGCCGCGCTGCGTGTCGGCAATCGCGTTATTCAAAACCGTCTGACCGGAAGCGTCTTCGCTGACAAATTCGTCGTAAGAGAAATTGCGGTCGGCGCCGTTGCCTTCGAGAAAATGACGATAAGCCTCGATGCCGTCCTCCAGCCGCCGCGCCGTTTCGTCCTTGTCCGTAAAAGGAATGTTGAAATCATCAATCCGCTGCGCCCAGGTTACCTGATTGAGCTGGTCGTTATAATAATCGCGGTCGGCTTGCGAAGGCGCGACGGTCGCCATCGGCGTCGGGTCGTTCGGGTCATTCGGGTTTTGCAGAAAACCGTTGTCGTGTCTAATATTGGGGCGCGTCGGCGAGCCGATGCGATAAGTCGTGTCGGTTCCGCTTCCCGAAGTCGTTAAATTCGGCGTCTGCGGCGCGGGCTTGGGCGGCTGAGGCTGGCGCTGGAAATTAAGTCTGGCGGCGATGTAATTCGCGGCGAAATTTCGTTCAAAAAAGTTCGTTCTAAACGATGTCCGCGCGGATTCCGAGGTATTAACGTCCGTGACGGGCTTATTTATTTTCGGCTCATTGTTTTGAACATCGACCGAATTGTTTCTTCCGACTGCGTCTATGGCTCCCATTTCGACTCCTTTTGTAATCCTTCAGGTTGAAAAAATATTCTTGCTATAGGTATCGGCAGTCTTCCGGAAAAGTTTCCTCCGCCAGCGGCAAATTCGTCTTTCGCGTTTTTATTCCCGGCTGGATTTAATTTAAAGTTGAGAAAAGTTTCCGTATCGGAAACAGACGAATTTATGCAGCACGAACTTATCTTAATTCTCGATTTCGGCTCGCAGTATACGCAGCTGATAGCGCGGCGCGTGCGCGAGCAGGGCGTTTATTGCGAAATCGTTCCGTTTCATTATCCATTGGAAAAAATCGTCGGGCGCAAGCCGAAGGGCGTGATTTTATCGGGCGGACCAAGCTCGGTTTATGAAACGGACGCGCCGACAGTCTCGCCCGATTTTTACGATTCGATAAACGCTCCGCTGCTCGGCATTTGTTACGGGATGCAGCTTTTGGCGAAGGATTTGGACGGGCAGGTCGAGCCGTCGGCAAAGCGCGAATACGGGCGCGCGAAGCTAAGCGTGACGAACGCGCAGGCGAAGCTTTTCCGCGATATTCCTGATGAAATCGAAGTCTGGATGAGTCACGGCGACCACGTCGAGACTGTTCCGAGCGGTTTTGAAATCGTCGCGCGGAGCGACGGCGCGATTACGGCGATTGAGAATACGGAGCGGCGGATTTTCGGTTTGCAGTTTCACCCGGAAGTCGCGCACACGCCGGAAGGCAAAGAGATTTTGCGGCGCTTTTTATTTGACGTGTGCGAATGTAAAGGCGATTGGACGGCGGCGCAGTTTATCAGGGAAGAAATCGAGAAGATTCGCGCGACGGTCGGCGAAACCGACAATGTCGTCTGCGGTCTTTCGGGCGGCGTCGATTCGACCGTCGCGGCAACGCTGGTGCACGAAGCCATCGGCAATCGGCAAACCTGTATCTTCGTCAATAACGGCTTGCTGCGCGCCGACGAATTCGAGCACACGCTCGCGCTTTACAAGGAAAAGCTGCATCTGAACGTGCGCGGCGTCGATGCTTCCGCAGAGTTTTACGCGAGTCTGAAAGACGTCTCCGAGCCTGAGCAGAAACGCAAGGCAATCGGGCGCAAATTCATCGAGGTTTTCGACGCCGAAGCGCATAAAATCGGCGACGTCAAATATCTCGTGCAGGGCACGCTTTATCCGGATGTTATCGAATCCGTCAGTTTGCGCGGCGCGTCGGTGACGATAAAATCGCATCACAACGTCGGCGGCTTGCCGGAAAAAATGAATCTGAAACTGATTGAGCCTCTGCGCGAATTGTTCAAGGACGAAGTGCGCGTTATCGGCAAAGATTTAGGTATTCCTGATGAAATATTACAAAGACATCCGTTTCCCGGTCCCGGCTTAGCCGTGCGCATCTTAGGCGACATCACGCCGGAAAAAATCGAACTGCTGCAAAGAGCCGACCGCATTTTCATCGAAGAGCTGCATAATTTCAATCTCTACAATGCGGTCTGGCAAGCCTTCGCCGTCCTTCTGCCGATACAATCGGTCGGCGTGATGGGCGATTTTCGCACCTACGAACGCGCCATCGCTCTGCGCGCCGTCACCTCGACCGACGGAATGACCGCCGACTGGGCGCGCCTGCCGCACGAGTTTCTGCAAAAGGTTTCATCGCGTATTACGTCCGAAATTCGCGGCATCAATCGTGTGGTTTACGACATTTCGTCGAAACCGCCCTCGACTATCGAATGGGAATGAATCAAACGCAAAACGCAAAATGAAAGCGCTTTCTTAATTTCGGGCAACGTCCTGATAGCGAGCTGTTATTACTGAAATCACGTCGCCAACCCAAAAAAAAACTTCCCTCTTTTCTAACGAGGCAAGTCTTTAAGTTAGCTGGCTAAGTCTTTAAGTCAACGAGCTAAGCCTTTAAGTCGGCTGGCTAAGTCTTTGTTCTAACTAGAGAAGTCTTTGTTCCAGTCGTAACAGTTTCTGTTTTAAACGGAATATTCTCTGTTTGAGCTAAAACAGTCTTTGTTCTGATTAAAACAGTCTTTGTTACGACTGGAACATTTCTTTGTTACGACAGAACAAAGGTATTTTTGGTCGCAACAAAGGTTTCTTTAGCTGTATTAAAGGCTTTACTGATAAGAGAAATCTATTTTCTTATTAACGAAAGCCGCCGCTTAACTATGATTGCCGGTATTTATGAATATAAAAGCTGGTATTTTGAAAGCGACGCTTAAAATAAACAGTGAAAATCGGGATTTGCCGCTTTCTATTTATATTAGACAAAAACGGAAAAAGGTTTCATTTCGAAATGAATCTATCTTAAAGTTTAGAAAAACTCGTCGAGCAGACGGAAGAAGCGAATCTTTTCCCAATCAGGCTCGATGCCGTAGATTTTAAAAACGAGTTCCTCGTATTCCGCGCCGAAATTGTATATCACGCTCCTGGTTAAAAGCGCGAGGTCCTGATAGCGGTCGGCTATTCCGGCATTTCCCCAATCGACAAAGCCGCTTAAACGTTTGTTTTCGAAAATGACGTTCGGCAGACAGTAATCGCCGTGCGTGAAGACCGAATCTTCGTCGGCGGGCTTGTTTTCGATGAGCTCCTGAAACAAACATGCGGCGGTTTTGCCCAGATTAATCTCGTCAAAATCGTCTTCGTCGACCAGATTCTTCGCGACCAATTCGCGGGCAGGCTCGATTTTGCAATCGTTTCTTTCGTCAAACGGGCAATCTTCGATTGGCAGAGCGTGAATTGTCTTCAAGCCGTTCGTCAATTGCTCGATGACGCGCGGAATGTCCGTTTTCAGAGAAGCGTCGCTCGCATCCGTGCCGGAAATCGCGGAAAGCAAAAGATAATCCGCGCTTTCGCCTGCGGCAAAAAACAAAACTTCCGGCGCGGGAAGCCGGTTTTCCAGCCATTCCAGCTTCATCTTTTCCCGTAAAAGCGAATGCGCCAACGTGCGCGGAGCGATTTTCAGATAAAGCGCGTCTTTATTTTCCGCGTCCAGCCGAAAAACCTTCGACGGCGAAAAGCCGACGTTATTTTGCCGCCACGTGTAACCGGAAATCATCCGCGCGAGCGGCGCGGGCAGCGATATTTGCAGCGATTCAAGATTCATTCTCGGTTGGTTAAAACGATTTTCGGCGTCTCTAAAGCTTTTGAAACATCTGCACATACCAGCTTTGAAAATTGTGACGCTCGTAAAATTTGAGAATGCCGTGAACGTCTTTCGACGCCGAGTAAAGCATCGCGTAAGATGCGCCGTTTTCTCTCGCTTTCGTCAACGCTTCATCGACTAATCTGCCGCCGACGCCTTGTTTTCTAAACTCCGGCGCGACATACAGGTTCTCGATTTCCAGATACTTCTCGCCTTTTGGAACGACCGCCGAACCGTCGCTGACAGAAACGTCGCCGGAAATAAAACCGATTATTTCGCCGCCGGTTTCGGCGATTAAAAAATACGGATTAATCGCTTTTTCGATTTGCTCGAAGGTTTCCGCGACAAAACCGTAAATGCCGTCTTCGGCAAGCATCTGCCGTTGAAGCCGGTAAACGATGGGAACGTCCTGTTGAGATGCCTCGCGAATAAACATCGAATTTAAAATGCGTCGCCGCAAACAAAGATAGAATTTAATAACCGAGAAATTCGCGAATCGCTTCGGCAAATTTCTGCGGCGAATTGTAATTTACGCCGTGCGTTCCGCCGCCGATGGTGACTGATTTCCCGTCCGGCAATAAGGCGGCGACTTCTTCCGCCCAGCGCTGCGGCACAATCGTGTCCAATTCGCCTCTTAAAACCAGCGCCGGAACGTGAATTTGCGGAAGCTTTTCTTCGATGCGGTCGGCAAGCGCATACCGCAGCGTCAGCGTTTCTCTGACGAAACCGAATTTTAAATAACTTTTGACGGCAAGCAGAACGAGCGAAAACGGCTCGTTTCGCGCATTTAAAAGAAAGCGCCCGAATTGACGGAAAAACGTTCGCGCGCGCCGTTCAAAAGTAGGCGCGGCGAGAACGGCGCTGGCAATTCGCGCGGGATGCCGCAAAGCGAATTCCGTCACAATCTGGCTGCCGAAAGAATGCCCGACCAGCACCGCGCGTTCGATTCGGGCGACGCTCATCCATTCGGCTAAAACGTCCGCCAGCTCCGCGATATTAAAAACGTGCCAGGGTTTTTCGCTGTCGCCGAAACCGGGCAAATCGAACGTGAAAACCTTCGCGAATTTCGCCATTTCAGACATCGTCGGAATCATATAGCTGGCGGAAATTCCCAAGCCCTGCACCAGAACAACGGGCAGCTTTTCGGCAAAATCTTCGTTCGACGCAAACGTATTCAGCCGCAAGCCGTTGACGTTCGCTTGAAATCGCTCGATATTTTCCATTTCCTGCCGCGAAGTTTTGATGATTCAATGCTAGGTGGATAAATTTTATTTTTCAACCGTTTTTCGCACTTCGGCAAAAAGCGCGGCTAAATCCGCGACCTGGTAATGCGCGTTCAGCCCGCTCGGATTCGGCAAAAGCCAGACGCTCGCGCCGCCGATTTTTTCCGCCTGCAAGCCGAGCTTCGCTTTCGGCTGATTAAACGCGGTGCGATACGCGCCGATGCCGAGCACGGCGAGATTTCGCGGCTTGTATTTCTCGATTTTTTTAATTAAAAGCCTGCCGCCTTCGACGTATTCCTCATTGGTTAATTCGTCGGCGCGGGCGGTCGTGCGTTTGACGAAGCTCGTGATGCCGTAGCCGAGCTCCAGAAGCTCGTGTTCTTCGGACGGATGCAATTGCCTGCCGGTAAATCCCGCCAGATGAAGAACTTTCCAGAAACGATTGCCCGGCTTGGCGAAATGAAATCCGGTCGCGCCCGACCAGATGCCGGGATTGATGCCGCAGAATAAAACTTTCAGATTGTAATCAATCAAATCCTCGGTCGTGCGGTTGACGGCATCGCGCAAAGCTTCCCGGCTCGGCTTGAAATCTTTCATTCTTTAATCATACAAAAAGAAGTGATAGGTGATAAGTGATTGGTAGTAAGGCAGACAAAATTTCATCCTTACTACCAATCACTTCTTACCTATCACTTCTTTATTACCTAATGTTAATATAAAGCCGAAACAATGACTGGAAA